>JAQVEZ010000002.1 GCA_028697455.1 Minisyncoccota bacterium | reverse complement strand
ACTCTCTTTTTCACGGCTTTCAAAAATTTCTTCTCCAGAAAATTGTGCAAGGTTGTTTTGGAAGATACGAATTTGTTCACGAATAATTTCGGTATTTCCTTTTTTGATGTGTCCACTGCGTCCAAGGATACGGAGCGCCGTATCAATACTTACGAGAAAAGGTTTAAGGGCGGTATAGTTTTCGTCGGAATCTTCGGAAAATTCTTTTTCAACAAAAAAATCAATCAATGATGTTCCCTCTTCTTTCATACGAAAGACGATCGGATCGTGAGCAGAAAGGTGAGCAGAAACAAGATACAGTGCTTCGAGAATTTGCACTGCGTGTTCTCTCATTGTTCCAAGGCTGAGTTCAGCAGGAGTTGTCGGAGTGGAATCAGCGTGAACGTTGGTTTCTCGTTGTGGTTGTGTATTCATGTCTTTTATCAAGATTAATGATGAGCAATACTTTTCATTTTGCACAAAAAATTTTTTTAATCAAGCATTCTTCAAAATGATGTGTCTTTTTGGGCTTTTTGTTTTTAAAAAATTTTTTTCAATAAAAAAACTTGCTCGCTGTGCTATAATAGAAAGGTATGACAAAAAAGAATCAGAAAGAAAAAAAGGCTTCGAACCCCTTTGCTGAAAAGGTTCGCAAAAATAAATATACGACTATTATTCTCTTGTTCCTCTTCGCTTTCTTCTTGGGCTTTGCTGCCTTTGACCTTGGGGGCGTGGTGGGAAATTTTGTCCATAAGGATGTCGTTATGAAACTCTTTGGTTATGGATTTCCTCTTGTCCCTTTGATACTGGTTTCACTCGGAATCTTTCGTATCAAAGACAGGCCCATGCGTCTCCTTGATTACCTTGGTTTTGTCCTTATAACGCTTTCGGTCACTGCACTGCTCGATGTCTTTATAAAAAGTTCTGAGCTTCTTGCCGGAGGGGTTATCGGACATTTTATAAGCTCCTTTGTTGTTGGTGCCTTTGATGTGTACTTTAGTGTCCTCTTGTTTATCGCGATTACGCTTATCTCACTTTTTGCCATCTTTGATCCGAACATGGAAAGCATTGCTCGTCTGAAAAAAGAGATTGAGGCAAAACGAAAAGCACGTGCCGAGATGCTCGAAGAACGGTATCGAGAACGTGAAGCTCGTGCTGAAGCCGAAATGGAAATAGAAGAAGACGATGAGGAGAGAGAAGAAACAGCCGAAGAACCAGAAGAAGAAATCGAAGAAGAACCAGAAGAAGAAAAAGAGTCTTCAAAATTCTCTATTGCTGGAATTATCGGCAAAAAGAAAAAATCCGAAGAAGACGAACTTCCTATTGAAAAAACCTATATTCCTTCGACCTATACTCCCCCACCTCTTTCGCTGCTCAATAGAGAGGTTGGTAAGCCTTCAACGGGAGATATCAAATCAAATTCACAGATTATCAAGAGAACGCTTGCAAACTTTGGTATTAGCGTTGAAATGGGCGAAATTGATATTGGGCCTTCGGTTACTCGTTATACGCTCAAACCAGCTCAGGGCGTGCGATTATCACGCATTGCGAGCCTTCAAAATGAGCTTGCGCTCGCTCTTGCCGCAAAGAGTATCCGTATCGAAGCTCCTATTCCTGGGCGTTCGCTTGTTGGAATTGAGGTGCCAAACGCTCAAAAAGCAAGTGTTGGACTTGGAGCGCTCCTCAGTGAGAAAGACTTCCAAGAGAATCCTGCACCTCTTTATATAACTTTGGGGCGAGGTATTTCAGGAAAATCTCATTTTGTGAACATTTCCAAGATGCCTCACGCCTTGATTGCGGGAGCAACCGGGGCAGGAAAATCGGTAACGATTCACAACATTATCCTTTCTCTTCTTTATCGTAATGGGCCTGATATGCTCAGATTCATTATGGTGGATCCGAAACGTGTTGAGATGACACTCTATAAAAAGATTCCGCATCTCTTGACCCCTGTGATTACCGACCCCAAGAAAGCCGTGCTGGCGCTCAAATGGGCAGTACGAGAAATGGAGCGGCGACTGGAAATGCTTCAACAATATTCGGTACGAGATATCCAGTCCTATCACAAATCAATTGTGCAACCTGCGTATAAAGATCTCGATGAAGAAGAAATCGAAAGTATGCAAGAAGAGCTTCCAGAGAAAATGCCGTTTATTGTGGTGATTATTGATGAGCTCTCGGATATTATGAGTAGCTATCCACGAGAACTTGAAGCCTCAATCGTACGATTGGCACAGATGTCACGAGCGGTGGGAATTCACCTTCTCCTTGCAACGCAGCGTCCATCGGTCAACGTTATTACTGGAATTATCAAGGCAAACGTTCCAACACGACTTGCCATGAAGGTAACGTCACAAATAGACTCACGAACGATTTTGGATTCTGCAGGAGCGGAGAAGCTCCTTGGTTATGGAGATATGCTTTATAAAGGAGAGGGTGCGAATGAACCCATTCGAATTCAGTGTCCTTTCGTATCAGAAGAAGAGGTCAAGAAAGTCGTCGCGTATCTCCAAAAAAATCACCGTTATGATCTTGACGATACGATTAGCCTTCCTGATGAACAAATAAACGATGGAACGGGAGGTATTCTTCTCTCTGATGATGAATCAGAAGATCCTCTCCTCGAAGACGCTATCGCAGCGGTACGAGAAGCCGACAAGGCTTCGACTTCATATCTTCAAAGGAAGCTTGCCATTGGATATAGTCGCGCAGCTCGTATCATGGATATCCTTGAGGAACGGAGAATTATTAGTCCCGCTGATGGCTCGAAAGCTCGTGAGGTGTATAGCGAAGAAGAAACAAAGAACCGCAACGAAGAATATGGCAACGATATTCTGAGCTCATAAATGATATGAAGAAAGTTATCCTCAGTGGTATTGGTATTGCGTTCTTTGCCTTTGTTCTCTTGTTTGCCCTTGGAAGGTTTGAACGTGTGTTTCGTGGCCCCCTGATTGTTGAGAGTTCTCTCTCCCCTATTTCGGAAATTAGCGGTGCGCATTTGGTCTTTCGTGGCAAAATCAAAAACGTAAATGAGATGCTCATTAACGGAAGAAGCATTACCTTGCGAGAAGAAGACAGCTTTGAGGAAACTATTGTTGTTCCTCCAGGAGAGACTATACTTGAGGTAGATGTATCTGATATCTTTAAGCATCACCGTATCTATCACTATACGATTATAAGTACCCAAAAACCCGAGCCGTTCTCGAAAACGCTCAGTGAAGCAAAAGCTTCTCAGCAAGGAAATGAAATCAATCCCGAAGAAGACCTGATTGAACACGACGAATCTTCTTTGGACGAGAGCCTTGTTATTACGAATGAATAATTATACCTAAGCATTATGGCAACAAAAAAAACAACGACAAAAAAAACTGCTAAAGAGACCGCTCCAAAAGCAGAAAAGGAAACAAAAGAAGTAAAAGAAAAAATGACCGAAAAAGATATCCGCGACGAACATATCAAGGAAACGATTGATCTTATTCAAACAAAATTTGGAGAAGGATCTATTATCAAATTGGGAGATGCTCCAAAGGTGGATATTGATACTATTCCAACAGGATCTATTGGGCTTGATGAAGCCTTGGGAGTCGGAGGAATTCCTCGTGGAAGAATTATTGAAATTTACGGACCTGAATCATCTGGAAAGACAACCCTGACACTCCACATTATTGCCGAAGCCCAAAAAGCTGGTGGCGTGTGTGCCTTTATTGATGCGGAGCATGCGCTCGATCCTATTTATGCAAAGAACATTGGGGTCAAGACTGATAGCCTCCTCATCTCGCAACCAGATACCGGAGAGCAGGCTTTGGAGATTGTTGATAGTCTCGTTCGTTCTGGAAATATTAGCGTTGTGGTCGTTGACTCGGTGGCAGCGCTTACTCCAAAAGATGAGATTGAGGGAGATATGGGAGCTCACCATGTTGGGAAACAAGCGCGACTTATGTCACAAGCATTGCGAAAGCTTACTGGGCTCGTTGCGAAATCAAAAACAACGGTTATCTTTATCAACCAAATTCGTATGAAGATTGGTGTGATGTTTGGATCACCTGAAACAACTACGGGAGGAAAAGCGCTCAAGTTCTATTCTTCTGTTCGTATTGATATTAGACGTATTGCTTCTATTAAAAAAGGAGAAGAAGTTGTTGGCTCACGAACACGCGTAAAGGTAGCCAAGAACAAAGTCTCTGCACCGTTTCGGCAAACTGAGTTTGATATCATTTATGGAGAAGGAATTGCTCGTAATGGAGAGTTGCTTGCTCTTGGAGAAAAATATGGATTTATCAAAAAGGCTGGTGCTTCGTATACCTATACCCCTGCCCCCGATGCAAAGTATCCTGATGAGTTAAAACTTGGTCGTGGATACGATGCTGCTCGAAAGAAACTTGAAGAAGACAAGAAGATTATGAATCAACTTGAAAAAGAAATCCGAGCAAGTATGCGAAAGGAAATGACCCTTAAATAAAAAATAGAGAGCAATCTCTGTTTTTTTGTTTGAATGTGTTAGGATAACAATATGAAAAAGCACGAAAATGATTTAGTTGTATTTGCTGATGGATCATCCCTTGGAAATCCTGGAGTTGGAGGCTGGGGAGCGATTCTTATTTATCAGAAACTTGATGAGGTGATTGAACTTGGTGGAAACAAGGCCCACACTACCAATAATGAAATGGAACTCACAGCGGTTGTTTCTGCCCTAGGTTACGCTCTGAACAGTAATGCCCCGCTCCATATTTATACTGATTCTCGTTATACGATTCAGGGAGCAACTGAATGGATCTATCGCTGGTCTCGCAACGGCTGGAAAACAAGTGAGAAGGAAGATGTAAAAAACAAAGCTTTGTGGCAGAGTCTTCTTGAGCTCATTGAGACGCGCGGGAAAAATACGATTCATTTCCACCATGTTCATGGGCATGTTGGCGTTCCTGGAAATGAGCGTGTCGATGATATCGCGCGAGGACTTGCTGAAGGAAGCAAGGTAAATCTTTATCGAGGGAAACTCTCTCAATACGGCATTCACGATATTCTCACGATTCCAAAAGATGCAGAGCAAAAAGAACTCTACAAAGGAAGAAAAGCGGGAACAGCATATTCATATATTGCATTGATTGATGGTAAGGTTGAACGCTTTAGTAATTGGGCTGACTGTGAAGCGCGCGTAACAGGACGATCAGCAAAATTTAGAAAGGCTCTCTCTCTCGAACACGAAAAAGAAATTATCAAAGACTGGGGTGTTACGGAATAATAAAAAGCTCGGATGAGCTTTTTATTATTGGGTGAGTTTTTTGTAGGCTTCGAGAACAGGAAGTGTTCCTGAAATAAGGTATTCCAACATAGCCCCTCCTCCCATAGAAATAACATCAAACTGCTCTTCGGAGAATCCTTCTTTTTTGATAATCGCAAGAGAATCCCCTCCTCCGATAAGTGTTCGCGCTGTTGTTTCTGCCATTGCCTTGACGACGGCATGTGATCCTTCGTAATAATTGTCTTCGTATTTTCCCATAGGGCCATTCCAGAGAACGAGGGCGCTCTTTTTGATAATGGTTTCAAACAGTGCTCCTGTTTCTGGGCCGATATCGAGAATGCTGTCATTTCTTCCAACACGATCGATGCGGAGAATGTCGCCCTCTTGGTCAACGATATCTATTGGGAGAATGATTTTCTCACTGTCTTTGATATCGCTAATATCAACTTCATCAATAAAAGATTTTCCCACTTCAAAACCTCGTTCTCTCAAGAAAAGGTTTGCGAGAGCTCCTCCCATAAGGACGTATTCGAGGTGCGGGAGAAAACTTTTGAGTAAATTGAGTTTGGTTCCAAATTTTGCTCCTCCGAGAACAAGGGTTGTGTTCTGTGGAAGGTGATCTTTGTTAAAGAGTGCAAGCCCCTCGAGCTCCGCGAGAAATTGGAAGCCAAGATAGGACGGTAATCGTCCTACAATATCATCAAGACTCCCGTGAGCGCGGTGAGACGCAGGGAAAGCTTCGTTGATATAACATGAAGATTCTGAGATTAACGGGTTGAGATAGGAGCTATCATTTTCGAGTTCTCCATCAAACTGTCTGAGGTTCTCAAAGAGAATGACTTTTCCGTGGAAGTTTTTGTTGTTTTTTTCTTGGCTAAAATCTTCGAAATTTTTTAAGAAAACAACATCAAAGAATTTTTTGAGATATTCTGCAATCGGAAGGAGGGAGTCTTCTTTTTTGCCGTGGTGGCTGATAAGGATCGGTGTTCCTCCCCTTTCCATAACATAACGAATGGTTTTGAGGCTTGATTGGATTCTTCCGTCTCCTGTGTCATCAACATGCCCTTCGGTAATTGGAACATTAAAGTCAACACGAATGAGAACTGCACGCCCTTGAATCTCGGTATCAGGAATATGGATGAGAGAAAATTTTTCAAAAAAATTATTCATAGCTCTAGTATATCAAAGAAAAATCGAAGCCTTATGCGTTTGATTTGTCGAGCTGGAGTCTTGCGATAATATTGTGGTGAATTTCAGTAATATCTCCAACTCCATTAATATCGATGACTTCATAGTCAGCGTGGTTTCTAAAATATTCGATGGCTTTGGTAACCTTCTCTCGATACCATGTAATTCTGTTTTCGATGGCTTCTGGATCAATATCATCAGCTCGACCACGTGAGGTCATTCGTTCGCGAACAACGTCTTCGGGAACGGTAAAGTTAAGAACTTTCATGTTCCTTCGCCCATAGTATTCCATAATAGCGTTGATGGTTTTTGCCTGTCCTTCGGTTCGTGGTGTTCCATCAAAAATCAATGTTTGGGCTTCTCCTGTCATATGGTGAACCAGCGCATCGGTGATAAACCACTCGGTTACAAAATCTGGCGCAAGCATTCCTCGATCAAGAATTGATTTCATAATCTTACTGGTGTAGTTGTTTTTTTGTTCTGTAAAATCCCTAAAATGAGAACCTGCTTCGAAATAGTAAAGGTCTGTTTCTGGGTAATGAGTCGCGATGTACTCTTTGAGGAGTTTGATTTGAGTTCCTTTTCCTGACCCTGAAGGGCCAATAACAATAAATGTTTCGTTCAATTTCATAGAGTATTGAGTATAGCATAAATAAAAAAAACGCTCTCGGCGTTTTCTTTATTCTGTTGCAGAAGATTCTCTTTGTGGTTCGTTAATACGAACATTCACGCGGGCGTTGGATTTCATCCCTGCTACACGAACGAGGGTTCGAATAGCTTTTGCCGTAGCTCCTTGTCGTCCGATTACTTGTCCCATATCAGCTGGGTTAAGTGAGAGGGTAAGCAGTACTCCCATATCATCAACGGTTTTTTCTACCTTTACATCATCAGGATTACTTACGAGTCCTTTTACAATATAGGCAAGGAAATCTTGTGGTTCTGTCATAGTGTATCTATCGATTATTCTGAATTAATATATTAACAACAGCCTGTGAATATTATCCGCATCACTGTTATTGATAGTATAGCGTGAAAAAGAAAAAAAAGAAAACAAGAAATGTATCTTGTTTTCTTTTTCGTGAATATTACCAAGAGAGATGAGCAAAAGCCTTGTTGGCTTCGGCCATTTTGTGAACGTTTTCTTTTTTCTTTACTGCGTCCCCTTCTCCTGCAGCTGCAGCAAGAAGTTCTTCAGAAAGAAAGGTAAACATCTCTCCTCCTTTTTTGCTTCGGGCACTTTCGATAATCCATCGCATCGCAAGTGCTTGTTGTCGTTCTGGACGAACAGGCATTGGAACTTGATAGTTTGCTCCTCCGACACGTCGTGAACGAACTTCGGTAGAAGGACCTGCGTTTTTCAACGCTGCTTCAAAAATCTCAAGAGCTCCTTTCTTTTCAGCATTTTTTTCTTCGGCAAGCTTAAGTGCTCCGTAGACGATTTTTCGTGCGGTTTCTTTTTTTCCATCAAGCATTACGTAGTTGATGAATCGAGAAACGGCAACTGAATCGTATACTGAATCAGGACCTGGTTTTCTTCTGTTTTTTACTGGTCTTCGCATAATCTATTATATATCTCTTATTCCTTTGGTTTCTTTACTCCGTATCGTGATCGTGATTTCTTTCGTCCGTCTACTCCCGTAGCATCGAGAACTCCTCGCACAACGGTATAACGAACTCCAATCAAGTCTTTCACACGACCTCCTCGCAAGAGTACCACGCTGTGTTCCTGCAATTTGTGTCCCATTCCTGGGATATACGCAGTTACCTCCATATGGTTGGTAAGTCGAACTCGAGCAATCTTTCGAAGCGCTGAGTTAGGCTTTTTTGGAGTCGTAGTGGTTACCTTGGTACACACTCCACGTTTGAATGGAGATGGGTATCGAGTTGGTTTATTTTGAAGGGAGTTGAATCCACGTCGGAGAGCAATGGCTTTTGGCTGTGCTTTTTGAGACTGTCGACCCTTTCTAATAAGTTGATTAATTTTCGGCATATATATTCTTTACAAAATAACGCCTCCTTGTGGAGGGTCATATGTTGAAGACATTACTATAAATTATAAAAATTGCAAGAACGTGGGAGTCTTTTTCCTCTCTAAAGGAGAATGTTAATAACAAACATCATCAATGGCTCGATAAGACCAAAACCAAAGACAAGAAAAGCTATCAAAATAATGAGCGCATATTGACGTAAAAAGGCCTTAATCCCGTCAAAAGAACGTGGGAGAAGGGAAAAAAGAATATGATGACCATCAAGCGGTGGAATGGGAAGGAGGTTAAAAATAGCGAGAACAATATTGATAACGACCAAAGTTCCAAAAAAGAGCGCTCCTGTTTCTCCCAAAGGAAGAAGGTGGTACATCGCTGCCCCAAATAATGCGAGGGCTATATTGGTCAAAGGACCTGCAGCAGCAACGAGACGTGTTCCCTGTTCTGGTTTTTTGAAATAAGTTACGTTGAAAGGGACTGGTTTTGCCCAACCAAAGACAAAAGGCATCCCTGTAAGAATCATCATTCCTGGAAGAATTACGGAACCAAACCATTCAAGGTGAACCAAAGGGTTCAACGAAAGTCGCCCTAAAGACTTGGCAGTTGGGTCTCCTAAGCGATACGCAACATAGCCATGAGCGACCTCATGAAAGATAATAGAGATGAGAAGAGTGATAATAAAAAAGATACTTTCAACTTGCATAGTTTCAAGTATATGCTAATATCCTTTTATTACCAAGAGGGCGTGCAGCGCACGTTTGTATGTAATAAACAACAATAATATGTCACGAACTTGTCCAATTACACAGAAAAGTTCTCAAGTAGGAGGTGGTTACAGCAATCGAACTCGTGCGACTGAGTTTAACCCTCGAGGAAAACGACGACGATTCCCTAACCTCCAGAAGAAGAGAATTTATGTTCCAGAGCTTGATCAAACCTTTGTTATGCGTATTTCAACAAACGCTATCAAAACTATCAAGAAAAATGGAGCTTACCAAACCCTTAAAAAAGCTGGTTTGATAAAATAACAACGAAGGAAACTTCGTTGTTATTTTTTTATGTGAGTTGTTTCAAGAAAAAAACTCTCTCCATCAGACCGAAAGACAATGTCCCCCATCATACAGGTGTCGAGAACCTGGACTTTCTTTTTGTAGAGTGTGCTGACAACGTTTGGATGAGGATGTCCGTAGCTATTGGTACACCCATACGAGAGGACGGTGTATTCAGGATGAACAGCATCAAGGAATGCTGCTGAGGTTGAGGTGTTTGAGCCATGATGCCCTACCTTGAGAATATCGGAATCAAGATTATTTCCAAAAATATTTATAAGTTCATTTTCAACAAACTGTGTTGCGTCTCCCGTAAGAAGAACTGAGGTGTTGTGATAGACAAGTTTCATCACCAATGAATAATCATTCGCTTCATACGACCTGAGCTCTGGATGAGGAGAAAAAACTACTAAAGAAAGCCCTGGTTCAATCATAAAGGTGTCGCCAAGAGAAAGCTCTCTGCTTGGAATGAGTGCCTTATGACTATAATTTGCTATTGCCTCATAAACTTCGTTTCCAGCAAAGAGTCCTGAATGAAAAAGATTTTTGATTTTGAATCTTCGAAAGAGACTTAAAGCTCCTCCAACATGATCGAGGTCTGGGTGAGTAAAAAACAACATGTCGAGAGTTCTTTTGTTTATGGGAAGATAGGTATTAATTTTTCGGTCAATATCATTTCCTCCTCCCGCATCAATGAGGAGGACTTTTTTCATAGGGGTAAGAATAAGAATTGAATCGCCTTGTCCTACGTCAAGAAAAATGATTTTGAGATCTTGTGGTTTTTTTAATAAAGACGAAAGATATACAAAAGAAAGACAGAGTATTACAAAAGATCCAATAACAAAGGTGAGCTTCTGTAATTTCATAGATTATTTTTTCTCAATGATTCTTCGTATGAAGCATGTATCTTTTGGACGACATACGGAAGATCGTGCTTGGGATTTCCCGTATCGATAACAAGATCAAAGTGCTCAGGATTTGCATAGTCAACCTGATAGTATTTTTGATAACGTTCGAGATCTTTTTCATGCCTTAATCTTAATTCATGAGCTAAAAGATTTTCTTCGGAAGTTCCTTCGCTTTTTTGACGAAGTGGGTTGTTTTTAAGATCGTGAAAAACCCTCGCGGCAGCTTGTTCGGGCTGGATATCGAGAAAGACCTTGTATGAATGAGGAATCCAATGAAAAGCAAGGCGTGAATCGAGAACAAAATTTTCATCCTGTGCCTTTGCCGCAAGAAGCTCATCAATCTCTTTATCAATCGATTCGTCTTTTTCAGCTTGTTCAATGAGTTCTTTAATACTCATTCCTCTTTTGTGAGCAACTTCTCGCAAGAAATCTCCACTTGAAAAATGCTGATATCCAAGAAGCTCCGCGAGCTGTTTTGCTGTGCTACTTTTTCCGCTTCCTGGTTTCCCTCCAATAGTAATAATGTGCTGTTGATGAGAATGTTTCATATTTTTATTATATCACAGGGTGGTCGTTTGTTTCTCTGAAAACTTGTTTATATACCGAAGAAGAAGAACGTAGGCAAGAATCATCAGTGCCCAATGAAAAGGTGGAATATTAAAAGATGCGAGAGTAATTGAAGAGAAGGTTTTTGCAATCCAGAGTGGGTATCGGAGAATTATCGTAGCAACAAAAGCAAAGGGTTCGAGCGCAACGGGAATCACCATTGAAACAAGGGCTTCGAGAAAACCAACTCCCATCGCAAGAGGAATAATGGGGAGCACAAGAATATTAGCAAGAGGAGAAATGAGTGACATATTTCCCATCTTGTACAAAATAAGAGGCGTCACCATAAGCTGAGCAGAAAGTGTTGCCGAAGCACTTTCTCGAATGAGAAACTTTGTTGGGAGAAAGCGTACAACATAAGTCATCCACGGAGAAATTTTAATGAGGCCGTAGGTAGCAAGGAATGAAAGTTGAAACGAAATATCAAACAAAAGAATCCGTGGATTAAACACCACCATAACAACACCTGCTATTATCAAAGCTCGGTCAATACGATACTCTCGTCCAAAAAGATTTGCAATAACAAGCAATGATGCCATCAGTGACGCACGCACCACCGTCGGACCTGCCCCAACCAGAAGAGCAAAGGCCGTAATGCCACAAAGAGCAACAACCGAACGCACTTCCCTTCGTAGGAAAGAAAGAATCGACATGAGCAGTACTACAACAACACTCATGTTATACCCAGAAAGAACAACGATGTGACTCAGCCCAACAACACGAAAAGCTTCATCATAATCTTTTGAGAGTGCTGACTTTTCTCCAAAAAGAATTCCAGCAAGAAATCCTGATTCAGGATTTGGTATTGAGCGATATGCATGAGAAAGGAAAAAAGTTTTTAAACGATACAGAGACCTTTGGAGGCTCTTTTTTCCTTCTTCGAGTTTGTTTACCTCAGCATAAGAAAAAATGTAATAAATAGAATCCTTCGCAAGATAATTATCATAGTTAAAAATACGTTCAGTCTCTGTTTCAAATGCCTGGGGTTTTTGAGGAATTGCCTGAACCAGAACTCTCTCACCGTATTCAAAAGTTTGATAACTGTCAGCTCTGACTAAAACTTTTGTTGAAATAATTTCTTCATCTCCTCCTGGGATAAAAAGACCTTCTGTATTAAGAACAAACTCTGTATATGAAAGACCATACACAGGATCGGAAGATATCGTTCCACGAACTGCAATTTTTTCTCTTTCTTCTGTAAAAGCATCAAAAATATGAGCTTCATGATCAGAAACTGTAAAAGAAAATCTTAAAAGACCGGTAGATATTCCTAAAAGAGCGCAGGTAATAATAAGATATTTTTTTGACCTCAAAAAAATAAAAAAGAGCGAAACAAGCGAAAGCACAAGTGACAAAAGAAACAAGTGTGTATGAGGAGCAAAAAGAGATTGTCCCAAAATGCCTATGATAAAACCTATAACAAAAGACTTGACCACAATCCTTTCTATTGTAATATGGAAGAAAATAAACTAAAAATTTTATATATGGACAGGAAAAGTTATTTAACGGTATTTTGGATTCTTCGTTCAAAGATTTTCAAAGAGTTTAAAGATGGGGCGGTACGATATCAAAAATTCTTACAACAAAAAGTTGCACCTCTTATCGGGGAAAACACTGTGACTCTGAATGGAAATACTCCAAAAAAAATTGAAAAGGGTCATCAAACTCTTACAAAAAACTTTTTAGAAAAAAGTAAAGAAGTTTTAATTCTTCTTAAGGAGAATGGACTCAGTAAAGAAGAAATGAGTTCTGTCACCTGTGATGAAATTCATTTTTATCCATCAATGAAAAAAATGATTTACATCATCGAGGCCCTTGAAGAGATTCAAGAGAAAAATTTTCAAATGAAGCTCGGTGAAAGAATTAACAACATCCAATGGCTCACAAGGCTCACGGAAGAAATAACACGAGACCTTGATAACGCACTTACTGTTACAACGAAAAAGAAAAGAGAGAAAGCTTTTTATTAAAATTTTTTATTTCTCTCACAAAAGGGTTTCCTCGTGAAGCTCTTTTTTTATTACCTTGGCGATAGTTTCAAAATCTTTTTCTGTACCATCTTTTGTCATCCCTCCCGGAAAAAGATGCACGTGGGCGTGAGGAACCTCATCTCCTACCACCTTTGAAATAATCCATTCTGTTTTGAATACTCTTTGGAGTGTTTTTGCAATCTTTCTCACGAGATTCCAGTATTCTTGATAATGCTCAGTATCCCAAACCCAACGAACTTCTTCTTTGGGAATCACAAGGCTGTGTCCCAGAGCCTCTGGGTTATTATCAAGAAACACTAAAAAATGCTCGTCTTCATAGAGAATGTGTGCGGGGATCTCTTTATCAATAATTTTCTTAAAAATACTTTTTTCCATAAGAAAAGTATACCAAAAATAAACGGAAATTTATGTTATACTTGATATATATGGCGCTGATTGAACGACAAGAGAGCATTCCAGAACAACACGAGCTTCGCAAAAAATATTCACCTCACCTTGCACAGCTTCTCTATAATAGAAACATCCTCAGTGTTTCTGACGCAGAGGATTTTTTAAATCCTCAATTTGAAAAAAATTACGACCCCTTCCTCATGAAAGACATGCTTCTTGCTGTAGAAAGACTTTATCGAGCAATACAAAATAAAGAGTCCATTGTTATTTATGCTGATTATGATGCTGACGGAATTCCTGCGGCTATCATTCTCTCTTCTCTTTTTAAAAAAATACACTACCCTCATTACGAGATTTACATTCCCCATCGTTATGACGAAGGCTATGGTATTCACCAAGAAGCTCTTGAGAAAATTACCTCCGAAAAAAAACCTCTCATCATTAGTGTTGATGTGGGCATCACAGCACATGAAGCAGCAGATTGGTGCACGAACAATGATATCGATCTCATTATTACCGATCACCATCTTCCTGAAACAAAAGACGGCAAAGAATTTCTCCCAAAGGCTTTTGCCGTTGTAAACCCAAAACGAGAAGAATGTTTCTATCCTGACCCCATGCTTGCAGGGAGTGGCGTTGCTTTTAAACTTGTGCAGGCGTTTCTTATTCGTTACGGAAAGGAATTTCATATTTCAAAGGGTTGGGAAAAATGGCTTTTGGATATGGTAGGAATCGCAACTATTTCTGATATGGTTCCTCTCCTTAATGAAAATAGAATTTTTGCTTATTTTGGGCTCAAGGTTATACAAAAAACAAAACGAAAGGGTCTCAAAAGTCTCATCTGGAAAAGCGGGGCTTCTCTCAATCACCTTAATGAGGAAGACGTTTCTTTTGGAATTGCTCCCAAAATCAATGCTGCTTCTCGTATGGGAAAACCAGAGG
Source organism: Minisyncoccota bacterium (assembly GCA_028697455.1). Classification (GTDB taxonomy): domain Bacteria; phylum Patescibacteriota; class Minisyncoccia; order Phycocordibacterales; family UBA1006; genus UBA1006. Next base: position 141,386 of record JAQVEZ010000002.1, on the reverse strand, counting down.
ATGCCCTTGCGGTCTTTCTTGCGGAGAGTGATGTTGATGCCGAAAGCAGTGTTAAGCATCTCGAAGATCTCAACAAAAAAAGAAAATTACTCGTTGCTCAAACGTCAAAACAAGCCTATGCAAAAGTAGAGAAAAAAGAGCTCAAAGATATTATTGTTGTTGGAAGTCCTGACTGGCAAGCCGGAATTCTTGGGCTCATTGCCTCAAAGCTCGTAGAAAAATACCAAAAACCAGCTTTCGTTTGGTCCCTTGAAAATGGGGTCGTCAAAGGATCTTGCCGGAGCTACAATGGATTCAACCTTGTTGAAATTATGGAACGTGCTCCAAAAGAAACTTTTATTCAGTTTGGTGGGCATAAGGAGGCAGGTGGTTTTAGTTGTGATAAAAACGAAGTTCATTTTCTCGAAGAACGCCTTTTAAAAAACTTCCCCACAAAAGAGGTTCCTGATGAAGAATCTTTTGTCTATGATGATGTTATTGAACTTCATGAAATAAACGAATCTCTTTATAAAGAAATACAAAAACTTGGTCCCTTTGGCGCTGGGAACGAGAAACCTCTTTTCCTCTTTAAGGGAATTATTCCCACGTCGGTAAAACAATTTGGAAAAGGTTCTGAGCATTTTGAACTTTCTTTCAAAAACGGGAATACATCATTACGAGCCATTTCATTCTTCCGTGAAAAAGAAGATTTCTCCTTTGTTCCTGAGCTTGGCGTCGGAGGACTCATTCTTGGACACATTGAACAATCTTATTTTATGGGAAAAAAAGAACTTCGTATTCGTATTGTTGATTATCTTGAAAAAGGTTAAAATAAACAAAAGAACCTTATGCAATGAAATTTATAGTCCTTATCCCGAGTATCTTGTTTTGGACCGTTCTTGTTATTTCAGTATTATTTTTCTTTTCAAATTCAGTCTATGTTCTCTTTTCCTCAAGAAAGAAGAGAGCCTTCATCTGGCGTGCCAATTACATTTTCCTTACCCTTCTCATTCTCGTTTGTATCGGGCTTATCTCCTCTTTTGAAGAAAAGAGATTTATTATTCCGGTGCTTATTGGAATCTTTAATTTTCTCTGGACTCACCAAACTTTTAGTGACTGGGATTACGAAAGAGCTCGCAAACAATTACAAAAAGGAATTGAAAAAGAATATAAGCAAGAAATTGAAAACCCTTCTTAGGAAGGGTTTTGGCTTGCAGAAAAATGGCTTATCGTTACTATAAATAGGTATGTTAAATTATAACGAAATCAAAGAAAGAAAATATATTATCCTTAACAATGAGCCTTTTGAGGTTGTTGATTCACAGGTTTCTCGACAGCAACAACGAAAACCAGTAAATAAAACTAAGCTCAAATCGCTCATATCAGGAAGAGTCATTGAGTATACTTTCCAATCATCTGATACTGCCGAAGAAGCAGATATGTCACGAAAAAATATTTCGTATATTTACCGAAAAGGACCAGAATTTTATTTTCACCCAGAAGGAAATCCTCGTGACCGTTTTGCTTTGACTGAAGAAGTTGTTGGAAATGCCTTCAATTTTATTAAGGAAAAAGATACCATTGAAGCCATCGTCTTTACCAATGATGAGGGTGAGGAAAAAATTATTGGGCTCAAACTTCCTATTCGCGTTGAGCTTGAGGTTGTTGAGGCCCCCCCATCTATCAAAGGAAATACTGCAACGGGCGGAGACAAATTAGTAACGCTCTCAACCGGATATAAAATAACCGTTCCTCTCTTTATTAACACGGGAGACGTTATTGCTCTTAATACTGAAACGGGTTCTTATACCGAACGAGTTTCAAAAGCATAAAAAAATACCTCTTTTGAGGTATTTTTTTATGATCGGATATAAGGGAGTAGTCCCATAAATCGTGCTCGTTTGATAGCAAGGGCTAATTGTCGTTGCATCTTTGCTGATGTTCCTGTTCGTTTTCTTCCCATAATTCGAGCATTAGGAGTGAGGAATTTTTTCAAAAGTTCAGCGTCTTTGTAGTCGATATGTTTAATACCGTTTTGTTTAAAAAAACAATTCTGTTTCATAAAATAAATATCAAGTAAACTAATTTTTAATAAAAACTGTATTAGAAAGGAATATCGTCTGGATTAATCTCTTCTTCTGGGTAGTCAATTCCATCAAAATCTGGGGCTTCAGGGGCTTCTGGTGCTCCCTGTGGGTTTTCTTCCCGCGGAGCAGACATTCCTCCTCCCCTGTTTCCAAACTGTACTTTATCGGCAACAATTTCAGTTCGGTACATTTTTTTACCAGAACCAGCATCATCCCAAGAGCGTGTCTGCATTCTTCCTTCGATGAGAACTTGTGATCCCTTTGAAAGATATTGTGCGGCTGTTTCTGCCTGACGACCAAAAACAACAACGTTATGATAATCAACGGCTTCTTGTTTTTGTCCTGCTTGGTCTTTCCATACTCGATTAGTGGCAACAGAAAAACTTGTTACCTTAATTCCAGACGGAAGACTTTTAAGTTCTGGGTCTCGGGTAAGATTCCCAATAACAACAGCTTTGTTTAAGTACATATATTAGTTAAGAGATTAATGAATAATTACCTTTCTAGTATAACACGGATTACGCCTCTCTTCCTCCAATAAGTTCATCTTGGAGAACTTTGAGCTCGTCCCATTTTCCATTTTTAGCAAGAGTTGCTTGCTTTGACCATGTCTTAGGGTCATGTTGAGAAAGTTCGTTTTCTTTAAGAATATTTCTCAAATCTCCAACCTTTGAAGACGAAAGGTCTTGGAAACTGTGAATTCCATTTTGGTTAAGAATCCCAGCAATAACAGGACCAATTCCTTCTATCTTGGTGAGATCGTCTCCTTCTCCCCCCTCGTCTTCGTGAGAAGTACCACTGACTTCTTCTGACGAAAATCCTGAATCGCCTTCTTCGTTATGTGATGAAGATTTTGAAAGCTTGTAAGGTTGTTCTGAAAAAATAGTATTTTCTCGGACCGTTTTAATAAGAAGTTTTCGCAAAAGAGAGGTTCTTTCGTCTACCTCTTCTTCAAATTTGTTAATAACATCTGGAATAATATCAAACTTTATCCAGCCAAAATACCCTTGTGAAAAGGTTTTTCGTTTGTTATTAATAACTTTTGACATTGGATATGCTAGATCAATGAGTTCTGGCTGTCCTTCTGAAATAACAATTCCTTTGTAATTAGTAATAAGAGCCACAAGAGCATCTCGCTCTTCTCCAAGGTTCCCTTCGTTTACATCTGAGCTAAGGATATACCCTAATTCGTAAACGCGTGGCTCAGGTGAATAAACACCTTCTTGAGAACCTGCTGTATTTTTCTCATTCATACAAAGAGCATATTACCGATTTTTTGGAAAATGTACAGAGTGAAAAAAAATCCCATCAGAAGACGGGATGTTTAAGGGTTTTTCTTTTCTGCTAACTACGAGGCTGTTTGATAACGTATCGTGGCGAAACGCTTTGTACAACTACAGGCTTTTGAAAAGGTTTTCGAGAAAAAAAATTTTTCTTCTGTCTTTTCTTTGGAGAGCGTGTCTTTTGTAACTCAATCGGGAAAGTCAAAATGAGCTCTTCAGGAACCAAGGCTGACGTTTTCATCGAGAGATAGACATTAAGGTTTTTTGGAGAACTCATGCTTTGTTTCCATAGAAAAAGAGAAAAAAGTCCTAACACTAAACCACTCAGCAATACATTCATAAGAAAGAATAATTTTGAAGTAGTATAAAAGATTCTTTATAAAAAGTCTATCCCAGTCGATAAAGCTTTTTAGCATTTTGAATAATTTGCTGTGACATTGTATCTATTGGCACCTGATAAATCTCTGCCATTTTGTTAACAACCTCAACAACATAACTTGATTCATTTCTCTTCCCTCGGTGAGGTACGGGTGCGGCGTAAGGGGAATCCGTTTCGGAAAGAATGCGGTTCATAGGAATTGAAGCAACAAGCTCGTCATATGGGGCAAAGGTAATTACCCCAGTAAAAGAAATATAAAAACCAAGCTCTATAAACTCTTGCGCAATTTTTTCTGTTCCGGAAAAAAAGTGTGCTTGCCCACGAAGGTTGGGGTTGCGTTCTTTATACTCTCGAAGAATAACAAGAGCCTCCTCATAAGCATCATACGTATTTTGAGAAGGTCTGAGGTGTAGCATCAGCGGAAGATCCATCTCAAGAGCAAGCTCAATTTGGGCACGAAAAGCTTTTTCTTGAACCTCTTGTGAGCTTCGTGGGTTATGCACGTAATCAAAACCACACTCTCCGATTCCAACAATTTTCTTGTTGGTGAGAATTAGCATTTTAAAAAACTCATACCCAAAGGTTTCTCCAAGAATATAATCATCTTCTCGAGTAATAACCGTTGAAATAGGGTGAAGCCCAATAATAGCAAAATAGTTTTCATATTTTTGAGCAAGTTCTACCACCTGTCCTGATGAAAATTTATCAATACCAACATTAATGACCGTGATCTCGTTACTGCTGAGTTTTTCCTGAAGAGATTCCTCTTCTCCTTGAAAATCTTGAAAGTTAAGATGCGCATGTGTGTCTATGAATTTCATATCTTTAGTGTACTCGGAACAGTGTGAAAAGTATAGTAAAAAATCCTTTTTTGTGTATAATTCCTGTATCTTAAGCCTATTCAGTATATTATTATGAAAAAAATTGTTTATATTGGGGGAGTTAGTGATTCTTCCCTTGAGAGAATAAGAGAATATATTTCTGAAAAAAATAAGAAGTGGGAAATTGTTCTTCTCCAAGAACCAGAAAGTATCGCCAAAAAAGAAACTGTCTATCTCGATTTTTCAGATGAAAGCTCTCTTAAAAAATGGGTAGATGCGAATGGGAAAGACATTCTTTGTGTTTCCGCTCGCGGAGAAAAAAATATTCCTCTTTTTCAAAAAATTATTCCCTTCCTTCCTGAAAATGTTCTTGTTCCAAGTGTTGATGCTTTACAAAAATCAACTGAAAAAACACTTATGAGAAAGGCTTTCAGAAAAAGTGACCCTTCAATAACCCCAAAATTTAAAATTATTAAAAACCTCGATGAAGATTTTGACGTTAAGTCAATCATGAAAAACCTTCAATTCCCTGTCATTGTTAAACCTTCTGGACTTGCAGCAAGTCTCCTCATTCAATCAGCTCATTATCCCGAAGAGCTTGAGGAAATCTTAAAAAAAATGAAAAAGAAAATCTCCTCTGTATATAGAGAGCAAAAAGGTAGAGGAACTCCCGCTGTTCTCGTAGAAGAACTCCTCGAAGGAACAATCTATTCAGTTGATGCTTATGTTAATAATTTAGGAGAAATATCTTTTACTCCTTTTGTAAAATATAAAACAAGTGCACAAAAAGGTTTTGATGATTTTTTCCTCTATGAACGCCTTGCACCAGCAAAACTTTCAAAAGAAAAGATAGCAAAAGCTCAAATTGTTGCAACAAAAGGAGTCCACGCTCTTGGTTTACGAAATACAACAACCCACATCGAACTCGTTATTACTGAAAACGGTGACTGGAAAATTATTGAAATTGGTCCTCGTATGGGGGGAAACAGAGAAACCCTTTATGAAAAATGTTATGGGATCAACCACACGCTCAATGATCTTCTCATTCGAATGCCAAATAAAAAACCTGTTATAAAAGAAAAGGTTCTCGGCTATCTTTCAACAATTTATTTTTACCCGAAAAAAGAAGGTTTTATTAAAGGGATCAAGGGAGTTAAAAAAGTAAAAAAACTCACAAGCTACCTTGAAAGTATCCAGCATCTTAAAAAGGGTGGAAAATCTCTTTATGCAAAGAATGGTGGTTCTTCCGTACTCAAGGTTACCCTTTTCAACACAAACAAAGAACAATTTATTGAAGATAAACGAAAGCTTGAAAAAATGATTCATATCGAAACGAAAACAAGAAACCTAAAATAAAAAGAGGTAAAACCTCTTTTTATTTTCTTGGGAAAAGGGGAATTTCAGAAACTTTCTTTTCAGTAATATATTCTTGAATTTTCTCTGCTGTCTCAGGAAGAAATGGATATAAACTTATAGCAATTCTTGATAATTCACGAACGCAGTAGCGTAAATCATCATGGGCTCCTTCGGGGTTTTCTTTAATTTTTGAAAAAGGTTTATGCTCAGCAATAAATTGATCAACCTCTGCGATAAGTCGCCAAATATCATCAAGGGCTTTACTAAAATCAAATTGTTCAATATATTCACGATTATAAGCAAGCACAGGGTCCTTGAAATTAACCTCAGAGATATCAACGTCATAAGAAGTTACCATTTTCATCACTCTTTGAACAAGATTTCCTATGCCATTTGCAAGATGTGCATTATATGCTTCATGAAATTTTTCGAGAGTCATGTCAGAATCCTCAAAGGATTGAACGTGTCGTAGGAGATAGTACCTTAAAGCATCAGCCCCATATTCCTCAACCAGTTTCAACGGATCGATAACGTTACCAAGTGATTTTGACATCTTTTGCCCGCCCGAAGTAATGAATCCATTAATGATAATTTGCTTTGATTGAGGAAGCCCTGCTGCGTAAAGCATTGCTTGCCACATGGCGCTTTGTTGTCTGAGGTTATCTTTTCCTGCGTATTGAATAGGGTTCCCTTCAGTCCAATATGATTCAAAAGTATCCAGATCTTCTGGCCATCCAAGAGTTGAAATATAATTTACCAAAGCGTCAAACCAAACATACATTACCTGCTCTTCATCTCCTGGGACAGGAATCCCCCACGGCATCTTCTCTTTTAAACGAGAAATTGAAAAATCTTGTAATCCGTTTTCAACAAATTTTTGAATTTCAAGAAAACGTGTTTTTGGAATTACAAAATTTGAATTTTCCTTATAAAAACCAAGAAGGAAATCCTGACATGCAGAAAATTTAAAAAAATAATTTTCTTCATCAATTAACACAAGCTCAAGACTTGGGTGGAGAGGACATTTACCATGGTCAAGCTCAGAATCAGTTTTTTCGAGCTCACACCCCATACAATATTTTGTTTGATATTGTTTTTTGTAAATAAATCCTCTTTCATCACAGCGCTTCCAAAAAGTTTGAGCTGCTTGAATATGATTTTTATCGGTTGTACGAATAAAATGAATTGATTCTGAAATATTGAGGAGCAGGATGAGTTCCTGAAATTTCTTTGCATATTGGTCAACATACTCTTGGACAGGGATGTTGTTATTTTTAGCTCGTTCCCAAATTTTAAGCCCGTGTTCATCGGTTCCCGTGTTAAAAAAAACATCATAGCCATTGAGTGAGTAGTAGCGAGAAAGGACATCAGCACGTACGAGTTCAAGAGCAAACCCAACATGGGGATCTGAATTTACGTACGGAAGTGTTGTTGTAATATATTGTTTTAAAAAAGATTTAGTCATAAATAAATTTATTTATCATGAGAAAAAAGATTTCTCTTTGCTTTTTTGTTTTTTTCGGACTCATAAACGAGTTCCATAACAAAGAGCGCAAGAGGAACCGCCAAGAGAAGCCCATAAAAGCCAAAAAGTTTTGCTCCAATCAAAAGAGAAAGAATCACAATAAGCGAAGGAATTCCTGTCATTTTTCTCATAACAAATGGGAGAACCGCAAGATCAATGAGCTGCTGGAGTGTAAAGTAGAAAATAGCAATAAAGACAGCAATCCAAAGCCCTTGGTACACAGCTCCAACGCTCACCGACAAAAAACCAATAACCCAAACAGCATAGGGGATAAACTCAACAATAGCTGTGAGGAATGATAATGCAAATGCATAAGGGACCCCCAAAAGGTTCAAAAAGATAAAGGTTAGAACGAAAATAAGTAAAGCAAGCAAAAGGTGCCCTCTAAACCATGAACCAATTTTTCGTTGAGCTCGTTCCCAAATGGCAATAACCCTCTCTTCATAACGAAGAGGGGTAATAATTTTGAGTGTCTTAACAACAGTTCCCTCCTGAAGAGAGAGGTATAAAGAAATAATAAAAATGAACAAGAAGTTAACAACTCCGCCAAAAAACTGAGTTACCCCTGAGATCATCTGCCTTCGTATTTCTTGATCCTGGAGCCCTGAAAGAATTTCAGAAAAATTAACATTTACGTTTTCTCCAAGGGAAATTCCTTTGATATTAAAGAAATTATGAATTTCTGGATACACCATTGCGATACTCGAAAGTTCCCTGAGGAAAATCGGAAGAACAAAAATAAGTATAATCGCAAGAATAATAAGGGCAAAAAGATAGAAGCTTATAATAGAAGCTGCTCTAGGAATACGATACTTTTTACCAAAACGTATAAAATCTTCAATGAAAATAGAAATAAGGAGAGAAACCCCAAACATAAGAAGGAGGTTTCCAAGTTTCCAAAGGATAAAAACCAACAAAGCCCCGAGAAAAATCTCAAAAAGGTTGTATTTATCAAATGATATTCGAATATCTTTCATACGTTTATAGTATCACAAAAGTTTTATTTATCCTTAAAAATCTTTTGCATAGCAAAATAGCAAACAAGTAAAAAGGTGGCAAAAATAAGGGACATAAAAAAGATGGAATCAATAAAAGGGCCCTCAAAAAAAGAAAGTGTTTCTTGAAAAATATGATGCGGTCGATAAAAAATATCCCAACTATTAAAACGAAGATTTCTTCCAAGGTATATTCCACAACCAGTGAGAAGAGCAATAAGCCAAATCACCCATTTTTTCCAGTGAAAATGTTGTTCAAGAAGAAGTGTGCTTGTAAGCCAAACGAAAACCCCGACAAGGGCATATGAAAAAATCATTACCCCGTCATACCAAACCAAAGATCTTGGAGCAACAGTATTGAGATGGATAAGATCCGTAATAAGATACGGTGCATTGGGAAGAAAAAACAGCCAGAGAAAAAGGAAGACTTTATTTAAAAGAAACTGGCGAGAAAAATGAATAGCAAGCCATGCAAAGAGTAGGGGGAGAAGTGCGAGAAATAAATTCCAATTGAGCCACAGATACGAGGTCTCTTCCGATAGAAATAAACGCAATAATGAAAGAGCAAGGGCAAAAACTGAAAGAGAAACAATAAATGATACAACTGGTTTCCTATACATATCTCTATAATAGCACACTATTCTCTGTAAAAGGGAGTGTTGACAAATATTTTAAAAATGAAATAATATAAAAAAATATGAGAATATGAATAAAAAATATTTCTTTAAAGGAGGTGTTGGTATTCTCAGCTGCCAAACTGAGGATGACGGCATTTCAAACGCTGAAAGCTTTCACTTTTTTCCCAGAGAAGCGATAGAGGAACTTAACTTCATTACATGGGGCTCTACAATCGTCACTGACGAAGATTGGGTTCGAGAAAATGAAAAAGAGTTTGATTTTTTTGTTAAGGAAAGAGAGCATTGTATCCTTAGCAAGGAACAGCTGGGAGAAGTCCACAAGATCATTCGCGAAAACCCAGAAAAAACCTTTTGGATACTTGGGAGTGAAGAAATAATACAAAACTTTCTCCCCTATTCCGATAGGATTTTGGTCTTGAGGATTTATCCAAAAGGAAAATTCTCTTCTTCAAAATTTTTTCCTTTTTTTCGGGATAATTTTGAAATCATCGGAAAGGGGAAATTTCAAAAAGAAAAGAAGCTTCCATATCAAACAGAAATGTGGAAGCGCAACAAAAAAACCCTCGAGAAGTAATTCTCGTGGGTTTTTAAGTTTAAGCGACAATGTCAATTCCCATTGATCTACATGAGCCTGCCACAATCTTTTTTGCAGCTTCAATATCGTGTGCATTGAGATCTGGCATTTTTATTTCTGCAATTTCAGTTAATTGCGCTTCAGTGATTTTCCCTACTTTTTTAGCATTAGGTTTTCCTGATCCGCCTTTTACCCCAGCAGCTTTCAAAATGAGGCTTGTAACAGGAGGAGTCTTGATAACAAAATCAAAAGATCGGTCTTCGTATACATTGATGAGAACTGAAACCTTACTTCCCATTTGATCTTGGGTTTGGGCGTTAAATTGATTAACGAATTCTCCAATATTTACTCCAGCTTGTCCTAACGCTGGTCCAAGAGGAGGAGCAGGAACAGCTTTTCCGGCATCAATTTGAAGTTTAAGTTGTTTGATAAGTTTTGCCATATAATACCGTTAAAATAAATTTACTAAAAATGAAGCATGTGCGTAACAAAAATTACTATAACAAAAAGAAAATTTTTGTACAGAAAGAGGGTTTAGAGTTTCTTGATTTGAAGAAAATCAAGCTCAACAGGAGTTTCTCTCCCAAACATAGAAACAAGGAGTCGCACCTTCCCTTTTTCGTTATCAATAGTATCTATCTTTCCTTGAAAATCTGAGAAAGGTCCATCGATGACAAGAACAATTTCTCCTAACTCATAGCCATGCTCTTGTTCAAGTGTTGATTTTTTCATTTGTGAAAAAATAGCATCAACCTCTGATTGTTTTACTGGCACAGGGTCAGTTCCTCCTGCCCCAATAAACCCAGTAACGCGAGGGGTATTTCGCACGACAAACCAAGAATCTTCGGTAACAATCATATCGACGAGCACATATCCTGGGTAAATTTTTTCCTCAACCTCAACTCGTTTTCCGTTTTTGATTTTGATTTTTTTCTCAACAGGAACGAGAACGTCAAAAATTAAATCCTGCATATTAAGAGATTCAATACGCTGTTTGAGATTTCGTTCAACAGCGTTCTCGTACCCAGCGTAGGTATGGATGGCATACCACCCACGTTCTTTTTTAACTTTTTCTTGCTGTTCTGGCATATCTCTTATTGAAGAAGGGAGCGTAGCCCAAAATTAGTAAAAATATAATCAAAAAGTCCCAAATAATAGGCAACAAAAAGAGAAATCAATACCACAACAATAGTATAGAGAACGGTTGTGTTTTTGTCTGGCCATATTACTTTTTTTAACTCACCCCAAATATGCTTAAAATAGCTCATATATTATTTTGGTTAACATCCAATAATCTATTTAAAAAACCCGTCAGATTTTCCGAGGGGTCTTTTAATTAATTTTAGTTTATCACTCGCAACAAGCAAAGTCAATAAAGACAGGATTAAAGAAACACACCCTTTTGGGGTGTTGAGTCTTTTAGCGAATGCTGTATCCAATAGTAACTTGAGAAGAAATAGTATTTTCGCCCGTAGGAAGTGAGGGTTCTACCATTCCCCCATCCATATCAAGGGCTTTTGATTGAAGCATCGCCTCTCGATACACAGGATAATTATTGTTGTTTTCGTAAAAAGAAACAATAGTATCAAGTTTTACCCCCAGCATACGTGCCAACACTTGAGCCTTCTTTTTTGCGTTGATAATTGCTTCCTTCCGCGCTTCAGCCTGAGCCGCTTCCATATCATCAACTTCAAATGAAGGGCCATAAAGATTATTGACTTTCTCACTAGTAAGAAGGGTTAGTAATGAGGGTATTTTTTCAAAATCATAGAGTTTTATTTTGATTCCTTGCCGAACAATAAAACCAACTTGTACTTGCTTTCTTTCTGTTGGATCAGGAAGATATGGGGTCCCGTCGATAGCAATAATAGGAGTTTGGGGTCGAGTGAGCCATTCGTATTTAGGAGTGATGGTGTACGACTCTGTTTTTATATTTTTTTCGTCAATGCCAAGTTCCTTTGATTTTTCAAGAAAGGTTTTTATACGCAAAGAAAGAGCTTGTTGTGCATCCTCTCCTTTTTCCGCAGTTTCCTCAAATACAAATGAGAAGGTTGCAACATCAGGAACGGCTACAAATTCTCCTGATCCAGAAACCTCTATTGTGTGTTCAGCACTATTCGTTTCTTTTGCTGATTGAAAAGTTTTTTGAAGAAAAAACAAAGAGAGGCTCATCAAACAAATGATTCCTACGTAGATAATGTATTTTATTTCTTTATGGTTATTGTTCATATATATTTATCATAACATTGAGAACCAAGACAATCAATTTAATCCCGAGCCTTGCTCTTCTTTGTTTCATCCCTTCTATAAAAGACACGTGCTGGATCAAGAATAATGGGGTCTTCCCCAAATTTCCTAAAGCTGAGTTGCAAATATAGCGTTGGGGTATCTTTTGATGCCACTCCAGAAAATGAAGCAATCCCAAGCTCCGTATCCTCAGCTATCTCAACAAGGGGGTAGCTTCCAAGACTTATCTCTCTCAGCATTTTTTGATAGGAGCTGAATTTTACCAAAGGCTTTTTGAGGTGGCAGTACATACTATGAAGGACGTATCCATCTTCTGTTTGGATTTCTGGATGAGAAAGAAGAACATAGTGTCCATTTACTGCTCCGTATCCCGAATACTCAAGAATTCCAGAAAGAACAGGGAAAATTTTAGTATTTGAAGGAAGTGCTAATGAAATCCCAAGATGAAAGTAATTTTCCTTTTTTGTCTGAGGGTGAGTTTGGAAGCCAAAAAAGCCAGTCTCTTTGGGTATGTAATCAAGAAAGTTTTCTCGTATCGGAGATTTAAGAGAGAATGTTCTCAGTTGTTCATATATTTTACTCCAATCTTTCTTAAATATTTCTCCGGGAATATAACATTTTTCTTCAAAAAGAAGTGTATTAGGGCGTGGAATAGTAATTTTCTTGAGACTTGCTAATCGCAACATATAGTACCAGTATACCATGCACAAGGCAGGTAAAAGAAAAAACCCAAAAGGGTTTTATTCTTCGATAATCTCTGGCTGAATAAATTGAGAAAGATCAAGGTGCTGGTTAATAAAGTCATTAAAATCAATCTCTTTTCCGTCGTACACAAATGAAGGTGTCCCTGGAAGGTTAAGACTTACTGCTTCATTATAAGAATCATTAACCACCTTCTTAACCTCATCTGATTTCAAATCATATTTAAAGCGGTCAACGTTCAACCCAATTTCTTTTGCGTAAGAGCTAAACATTTTTTCTGGGTTAAATGATTGTGACCATTCGTTTTGTCGAGCAAAAAGAATGTCATGCATCTCCCAAAACTTTCCCTGCTTTGCGGCTGCTTCTGAAGCTTCTGCTGCTTTTTGTGCATTAGGGTGAATTGATCTCAGTGGATAGTGTCGATATTCAAACACAAACTGATCACCGAAAGTATTTACAAGATCTTCAACAGCAGGTTCAGCTGATTTACATGCAGGACATTGAAAATCAGAATATTCAATAAGTCGTATTTGAGAATCAAGATTTCCTTTTTCATGAGCTCCTAAATCAAAGGTTACAACATCAGCAAAAGATGCTGGGTCGACAGTTTTCTCTGTTCGAGAAATAATAAAAGCAATAATCAAAAGTGCTACGATGGCAATAATACTAATAATCCAAGCTCTTTTGTTTCGTCGTTTTGATGTACTTGTCATATGCTCCGTATTATAAAAGAACTGAAAAGTATTGCAAGATAAAAAGCTTAAATAATTTTAAGCCATTTTTTCTTACCTATTTGCACAAGATCATTTTTTTTGAGAAGAACATCTTCCCGAGAAACCCTCTCGTCATTAACTCGAACAGCTCCTTCTTTGATAAGTCGCCGTAATTGACTCTTACTTTCTCCCGTACCTTTTTGGAGTGTTGTAAGAAAATCAACATCGTTTTTTATTTCTGGAAACTTGTCTGGTTGTTTGTGAAGGCTCACTTCTTGAATCCATATTTCTTTGGCTTTCAAGGCTGGTGCTTCTCCGTGTAATCGGGTAAGAATTTTTTCTGCTAGTAGCAACTTAAGATCTCGAGGATTTTCATTCTGCTCTATTCGTTTTTTGAGAACTGAAAGATCTTCGTCAGTAAGGAGCTCAAAGGCAAGGAGGATATTTTCGTCTTCCCAGCGCATAATCTTTTTAAATTGTTCTTCTGCGCTATCAGAAAGAGAGAGCATATTTCCTGTTGTCTTTCCCATTTTATTCCCTTGTGAGTCGACAAGGAGTTTCATTGGGATAATAAACTTTTCTTTCTTTTCATCTCCCTTTTTTTGAAGGTCCCTTCCAACAAGCATGTTGAAGGTCTGATCATTTCCTCCAACCTCGCCATCCACTGCCAAAACAACTGAATCGTACCCCTGCATCAATGGGTACATAAATTCATGTATATAAATAGGACTTCCCTCTTTCATCCTTCGCCTGAACATATCTCGATCCAACATTCGTTGTACCGTCATCTGAGAAGCAAGGTTGATGAGTTCTGGAAAAGCAATCTTTTTGAGCCATTTGCTATTATACCGAAGCTCCGCCTTGTTCCGACCGCTAAAAGCGAGAATTTTTGAAGCTTGTTTTTTATAGTTTTTTGCATTCTCCAAAACTTCTTTATGAGTCAATTGTTTCCGTACTTGTGTTTTGTCAGGGTCCCCAATTTGAGCCGTAAAATCTCCAATAAGGAGAATCACCTTGTGTCCAAGGTCTTGAAACTGAGAAAGCTTAATAAGAGGAATAAGATGCCCAAGATGAAGTGCAGGTCCTGTTGGGTCAATTCCCATATACAAGGTGAGTTTTTCTCCCGAAAGAAGTCGTGACCGTACAAAATCCTCTGAGGGAAATATTTTCTCTACTCCGCGAGTAAGGAGGTATTCAATCTTATCTTTATCTCGATGTGTCATAGTATCAGTATAGTCTAGAAATAAATGAAAACAAAAGCTCTTAAAGCCTTGTTGTTTCTCTCCCCGTAAAAGCGTTGAAAATCCAATCAATGAGAACCCTGAATCTTTTTTTCCAAGAAGAAAAGTTAAAGAGATAAATCGCTCTCCACAAAATCCAAGCGGGGAATCCCATAAATTTAACCTTTCCTATTGATGCAACAGCATCAAGAAATCCAAGTGAAGCAAGAACTCCTGACTCCTTATAAGAAAAAGAACGTAGCTCTTTCCCCTTAATAAGATTCCCAATATTTTTTGCAATATGAATTCCTTGCTGTTTTGCTACCTGTGCTGTCATAGGGAGTCCCCCTTCTTCGTTCTCCAAAAAAGACATATCACCCGCAGCAAAAATATTGTGAGATCCCGAAACCAAGAGGTTCGGATCAACAACAATTTTCCCCTGTTGGTACTGCGCCTCGACTCCTGAAAGATTGAGCTCTTGAGCCCGAACCCCAGCCGTCCAAACAATAGTATGCGCATCCAAAAAATTCCCATCCTGAACAAGAAGTGCTTCTTTTTGAACCTCAGTAACAAAAAAATTATTGTGTACAATAACATTTTTTAGACGCAACGTATTCTCTGCGTAATCTTGAAGTCGCTTCGGAAAAGTAGAAAGCAAAGAAGGTCCAGCATTTACCAAGGTGAGAGAAATATCTCGTGGATGAATATTTTTGTGTTTTCTCACAAGCGTCTTAAAAAAAAGTTCTGAAAATTCTCCCGCAAGTTCTACTCCTGTAGGTCCACCACCAACAATAACAAAAGAAAGGAGTTTTTTTCGTTCTTCGTTGTTCTCAATCTGAGAAGCCTTTTCAAAAATATCAATACAATGATTCCTTAAAACAACAGCATCTTCAAGTGTTTTTAGCGTGAAAGAATATTCATCAACCCCCTTAATTCCAAACGTATTCGTTGTCGATCCAAATGAGCTCACAAGAATATCATAGGGAATTTCTTTTTCATCTAGATAGAGAGTATTTTTTTCAGGGTCAATTCTGTCTACAAACCCTTGGATGAAGGTGTGAGAAGGTCGAATAATATCCCGAAACGGTTCCACAACACTCATATCGTCGAGGCTTGCACTTGCAACCTCATGAAGAAGCGGTGTGAAGAGAAAGTGATTTTTTTGATCAATAAGGGTGATATCAGCAGATCTTGAGATCCAACGAGGAAGCGACTTGTAGGCATTCAAACCAGCAAATCCAACCCCCGCAATAACAATGTGCTTTCGTTTCATAATCCACAGTATAAACTATCAAAAAAGTATTGCCAAAAATTGAAAAAAGTTCATAATCCGATTAACCTAAGTTTAGGTTAATTATTTAAAAAAATAAGTACAAGATATATATCTTTAAACAGAACACATATGTCACTCTTCGAATTATTATTTAATAATATGCGATTATCCTTTTCTACTCTTGATAGTTACGCTCGTTACGACGACGAAGGATATCCAATTGAAGACAATTACTTTGATGATGATGAGGATGATGAGGATTATCAAGACGATGAGCCTTGGGAAGACGACGACGAAGACCTTGAATAATCTCAGATAAACCTAATAACACTCTTACGAACAAGAACCTCTCTCGAGGTTTTTGTTTTGCAAATATTCTATTTAAAAATATACTGATACTATCTATGACCCAACTCACCATTATGATTTATGGGCTTGCTATTGCCCTTCTTTCCTTGAGTGGAATTTTTATTCTCATGCTCAACAAAAGAGCACAAGAATATATTGAAAAAAACCTCATAACCATAACGACCTTCAGTGCTGGAATCTTCTTTGTTACGAGCACTCTCGTCCTCAACGAAAGTTTTGAATCACTTAAAACATCTTTCTTCCTTCTCAGTGTTCTTGCTGGAGTTTTTCTTTTTTTACTTATTCATCTTCTTTTCAAACCTCACCGACTTCTTGGAAAGGATCACCGGCACAAACACCTTGCTTGGAAAGTCATTATCGGAGATACTCTCCACAATCTTGCAGACGGACTTTTTCTTGTTGCTTCCTTTAGTGTTAACTCTGCATTGGGAATAGGAGTTGCTCTTTCAATTATTTTTCATGAAATTCCTCAAGAAGTATCAGAGTTCTTTGTATTAAAAAAATCAGGATATTCTAACCTCAAGGCTGTTGCGCGGAATTTCATATCTGCCCTTGCTATTCTTGTTGGGGTTCTCTTTGGTATTATGATTGCTGATACTGGATCTCTGAGCGGACTCCTCCTTGGGGTGAGTGGAAGTTTTTTCCTAGGAATTATCTTTACTGATCTCTTTCCTGCTCTCAAACTTTACAAAGAAAAACAACTAAGAAAAAAAATTATCCCTTTTACTCTTGGTCTTGTTTTCATGTTTATTATAATAAGTATTTTTTCTCATCATTAATTCTTATCAAAAAAACCATACGGTTTGTATGGTTTTTTAGCTTAGATATTTTTAAAGTTTTGTATTACTAAGGTAATGGGTCCAACAGCCCCTGGAGCAAGCTCATATTTATCAAAATAAAGCATCAATGTCTCTCCATCAAAAGCAAAGCGTGTGAATCGGTCAAAGGTAAGTGCCTCAACCTCTTCTGGGAAGAGCTCAATACTCTCTCCCTCTCTTTCATAATGAGAAAGTCTTGCTTTTACTTCAGCAGTAAATGAAGCGCGCTTCTCTTCTGGAATGATATCTTTGAGTGTTATTTTTTCTCCTTGAGGATTTTGGTTAAAGCTCATAAAAAATGAGTTTCCATTAGCTCCAGCAGTATAGAGGAACTGCTCAAGAACAATAGAGTCACCGTATGGTGATTTAAAATAATGAGCATTTACGTTTACTGCGTATTTTCGATCAGCAAATTCTGGAAAGTCTACTCTCAAACCCGGAAGATCAGTATTTGCAAGATTGGTATTTTCACGGATAAAGTTATTAATATATTCTCGTGCACTTTTTGCAACAAAATTATTTCCTTCAATCTGTGGGTATGACCCTTCGATATTTTCTTCGTTGAGCGTTAATGTTTTTCCAATTCCAGGAAGAGCGTTCTCTTCTCCTCCGTTTGTTTCTTGTACGAGCTCTTCAGGAACATTTTCCTGAACTTCTTGAAAAGCATCTTTCTTCAAAAGAGAGAACACAAGGGCTGCGATAGTCGCAAGAACAATAAGGATAATAATAAATACTATTTTTCTTCGTTTTTTCATGGTGCTCATTATAGCAATTTTCTATAAAATAAAAAATAAAATAAAAAAGGCTCTCGCCTTTTTCTAGGGTGGCTACTGGGAATCGAACCCAGATCAGCGGAACCACAACCCGCTGTGTTAACCGTTACACCATAGCCACCATACTACGCCACTACCCCAAAGAGGCTGGCGTGTCAAAAAGTATATCTTTTTCAAGATAAAAATCAAACGTAGGTAACTTCTTTGGACTCTTTAGTTAGAGTTCTTTTTTTTGGAAAAGTTGTGATTTTCTAGAAATAATAAGCTCAAGATAGAGTGCACAAATAACTGATGCAATAATAAGTCCTACGTAAATAAGGAAAATTTGTAAGCTTGAATAACTGAACCAGTCAAAGGTAGTGAGGAGGAGGAGCGAATACCAAGAAACAACCCCAACCCCAATAAAACTAAAGGCAGTTTTTCTATAAAAAGCGTGTCGTGTGAGCTCTTCTTCCGAGAGACCTTCTTCAAAATTAAGATGAATAAGCCAAGGCGCTACAATCATATTTGCGACAACCTCATAGACAATAAGCATCCCCATAACAAAAACCATAACAACAAAGGAAGTACTGTCGACAATTTCTCTCCATTGATCTGTCAAAACAAGTCCTATCCCCGCAAGGAAAGCAAGTCCAAGAGCAGTCCACGCTACCTGAGAAAACATAGTGAGTCGTTTCTCTTCTCGTTTTGAAATTTTAAAATCTTTAAGGAATTTTATAAAAGTTCCTGCATGGAACGTTGTGATAAGTGTTCCTCCCCACACAGCAAGAACATACACCCACCTAAAAAGATCTCGATGAGAATAGGTAAACTCTATAAAGGTTTTTTCATAACCAAGAAAAGCCAATACGAGAACCAGGAAACTAAGGGCTGTTGAAAAGAGCGCAAGCGTACACCATCGCCTCACAACAAAAACCTGAACGATTGAAAGGTATAAAGAGAAAGCGAACGCAACAAGAGAAGACGAAAGTCCTATAAATAAAATCCACAAAGGAAGGGGAACAACAAGACTTGCCGTATAAAGAGCAAGAATAAATGCAAAATACCATTTTCCAATTTTCTCAACAGAAATTCCAAAAAAATGTGAGAATCTTCCGTTGAGAAGTGGTTCACAGTTACTTCCTATTGGGCAAATACTGTGATTCTCATCAGAGCGATGTTTTTCGATGTGTTGTGCTAAAAAAATACCAGCAATTGAAGTAATAATAATACCTAAAGTTATCCATATCATACTTCTTTAGTATACCAATAAATACTTTGTAAAGGAAATAAAAAAACCCACAAAGGGTTTTTTCTTATTCAGCAGCTGCTTCTTCGGAAGGAGTTTCTTCTGGAGAAACATCTTCAGTTTCAGCAACTTGTTCAGGAGTCTCCTCTGGTTCTGCCGTAACATCGTCAGACGAAACTTCTTCGGCTACTTGTGTATCAGATCCTTCTTCGAGAACCGTTTCTTCATCAAGAAGATCTTCGTTTGAAATTTCTTCAGGTGTCTCGTTGATCCACTCAGGTAAGTCGTTTGTTCCTGTTCCGATATTCGTAATACGTCGAAGTTTGTATCGGATCTTCTTAGAAACTGAATCTCGCAAGAAGTAAAGTTTTGATTGTCGTACCTTTGCTCTTCTCAAGATTTCAATCGAGTCTATAGAAGGTGCATAGAGAGGAAAGATTCTTTCTACTCCAATACCTTTTGAAATTTTTCGAACAGTAAATGTTCCACCGTTTTCGCTCCCGTGTTTGCGAGCCAAAACGAGCCCTTCAAATGTTTGAATTCGAGTTTTTCCTTTTTCTTGAATCTTTACGTTAACACGAACAGTATCACCTGCTCGGATGTCGAGATCTTTACGATTTCGAACTGATTCTGGAAGGAATTGTTCTTTTATTTTACTCATAATATAGCCACCTTAACACAAAATTGTTAATTATCAAGACTTTCTCGTTTGTTTTTCTTTCGTTTTGTTTTTTCAAAAATAACGGGTTTTCCAAAATATTTTTCAAGGTCAATATAATATCTCTCTGGTTTTTGAGGGTTGTAGTACACATCAAAAAAAGTTCTCTCAAGATCGTGTATTGATCGCGTATCAAGAATTGGTTTTGAGGAAAAAACTTTTTCCGATTCAAGGCTTTCGAGGTGGAGAATATACCCATCTTGTTCTCCGAGAATGTTATGGACGACTTCTGCCTCCACAAAACGAGCAACGACTTTTTTTCCAAAAAGTTTTAAGTACTCTTCATCAGAGTAGGGTTTGAGATTCTTAAGAAAGGACCACAATCCCCAGATAAAAAACACAAGCCCAAAGAACACACCCAAAAGAATCGGAAAGAGGAGTTTTTCATTATGAAGAGACAACTCTCCTTTATATAAAGAAAGGGGTATGGTTTGGTCGAGGGTAAAAGAAGTTTTAGAGTATTCAGAGGTTACAAAAATTTTATCGGGAGAAGGAAGAGGATACCAAATATAGAAACGATAACTTTTTTCTTCGTTTGTTTTTATAATTTCCTCTACGCGAACAACCGTTCCTTCAATTTTTTCTCCTTTTTGAATAACAAGATATTCTCCACCTCCAAAATAGATACTTATTGTCAAAAGAATAAAACCAAGAGCAATAAGAAAAAGAGCGGACTTCTTTATACGAAGATTCATATCTTTATTATAAAGAAGTTTTGTAAAGTGTTAAGAGACGAAGCGTTTCTTCAAAATCAAATGGAAGTTCTGCGACAAAATGCTGTTGCTCTCCCCCTTGATCAATAAAAGAGATTTCATGCGCATGGAGCATTGTTCTTTGTATTGGGAAGGGATGCTTGTTTCCCCGCCCTTCATAAAGAGTGTCCCCAACAATGGGGTGGTGCATCCATTTGAGGTGTACACGTATTTGGTGGGTTCGCCCTGTTTTTGGGGAACACTCAAGAAGGGTAAAGTTTTTTTCAAAAGAATTTTTTGTCTTTTCAAGTACTACATTTTTATAGCGAGCAAGAACTTGATAGTCAGTTTCTGCTGGTCGTTGAGTTCCTCGGGAATATCTTCCCGCCATTTTTTTTCTAAAATCTTTTGGATGACGACCAATTGGTTCAGAAATGGTTCCTTCATTTTCTCGTATAAGCCCGTAGACAAGTGCTTGGTATTTTTTATGAATCTTTTGTTCTTTAAAGAGGTTTTTAAAATAGAGAAAGCTTTGCTGGGTTTTAGCAATAAGCAGAATCCCCGAGGTGTCTCGGTCAATGCGATGAACGATACCTGGTCTCTTGATAGTAATTTCCTCTCCTTTATTTTCAAAATGCATATCCTCACCAACTGTAGAAAGTTCTGGATAATGTTCCTGTATCCAATCTACGAGTGTTTTTTCCTTCGTCTTTCCGTCAGCATGAACAACAAGCCCTGCAGGCTTGTTGATAATAAGAAAATCTTCATTTTCAAAAATAATGGGAATATCCATGGTAATTATCATACTAACACAGAACAAGAAAAAGCCTCCTTACAACTAAAGAGAGGCTTTTGAACAAAAATCACGAACCGTTTCAAATACAATATCATCTGAGATTTCATTATAGTGCTCATTAAGAAGATCTTTTTTCTCATTATTTAAAATTTCAGAAACCCGATTACAAAGAGATCCGTAAGCATGGGCTATTTCTGGCTTACCGAGCTCTCGAGCGTATTCAGAGAAATGATATAACTGCAAATATGATTCCAAAAGGAGCTTAATCTGCATTGGGTGTCGGGCAAGTTTTTTATTTTTATCAGGAGTTTTGCTCCCCCAGAGGTCAATCAATTTTTCTGCAGACGAAAGTCGTGAACCCAAAACAATACGAGGGGCTCTTAAGGATTTTCTATTTCCTTCTTCATCTTCAAAATATTTTACTTCAGTAAGTTCTCCTCGTTCAATCATCTCTTTTGTTCTTTGGAGTTTTTCTTCTATTCTTTTTGCCTCTCGAGAAAAAACAACATCAAAACTCAAGGCCGTATGACTTGGAACGGAAACAATCTCTCCGTTCTCGTCTTCTTGCTCGTCATAAAATTCCGCGACACCATCAACACCATTAACAAAATCATCATATCGCGAGGTTGGGTAGAAATGAACTTTCTCTCCAAACCATGCCCCTTGCTCTGCTTGTTCAACGACAACACCCTCAAAAACATCAGAAATTCTTTTAAGTGTTTTGCTTTCTTTTGTGGAATCTTCTTCAAATTTTTTTTCTAAAAACACAACCCTCTCTAAATCAGTGTTAATCTCTTTTTCTGAATAAAGATCAGTAAAGTTCTCTTCTTTTGGAGTATAGGGCTCTGCTCTTTTTTTCAAAAGGCTCAAATATCGCTCCTGCCTCTCTGTATTTTTCGAAAATGATTCATAAATCTCTATTTTAATATTATTTTCAAAACGCATACATAAATTATATCCCAAAAATACGTGTTATACTATGACTATGATTGGTTATTTAACAGGAAAAGCTCTCTTTGAAGTTGATAAAATGCTTATTCTCGATGTCCGAGATGTTGGGTATTCTATCTATGTAACTGAACCAACCCTCAACTGGGCACTCATTCAAAACAAAGTTTCTCTTTGGATTTTCCCCGTGATACGAGAAAATATTTTTGATCTCTACGGATTTGAAACCAAAAACGAGCTTTATTTTTTCAAAAAACTTTTAGGAGTGTCTGGTGTTGGTCCAAAATCAGCGCTGGGGATTATTGCCCTTGCGTCGACGGATACCCTTTACCAAGCAATTGTGAGTAACAATATTGATTTTCTTACGAGTGTTCCTGGTATAGGGAAAAAAACAGCAGAACGCATGTGTATTGAACTCAAAGACAATCTCAAGGATTATAATCCCGAAACACCCAACACCTTCAAAGACAACGATAGTGATGTGGTTGATGCTCTTATTGCCTTAGGTTACTCTCCTTCGCAAGCATACTCGTCATTGGCAAAAGTTGATCCTGCCATAACCGAAGTCAACGAGAGGATTCGTCTCGCACTCAAATTCATTCAATAATGGGTTTTTATTTTAATAAGGTATAAGCAGCAATTCCAAAAGCAACCGTGACGTTAAGAGATTCTTTTTTGCCACGCATAGGAATTTCGACAATCATATCTGCAAGCCCAAGAAGCTCTGGCTCAAAACCACGTGTTTCTTCGCCAACAGCAAGAATAATATCTTTTCCTTGCGGGAGTCTTGCTTCAAAAATATCGATTGATTTTTTATCCTGCTCTACGCAAACAAAAAAATTCCCCCTACTTTTGAGCTCAAGAATATCTTTTGGAATATTTTTAAGTTGTGACCATGAAAGTGTTTTTTCTGAACCCAAAGCCGTTTTGGCAATATCAGAACGATAACGTCCGAAGCGATCAATTGGGAGTGGTGTATAGCCAGAAAGATAGATGTGCTGGATTCCAACAGCATCAGCTGTTCGAAAAAGAGAACCAACATTATAGGCACTTCGAATATTGTGGAGCCACAAAGATGTCTTCATAAGGCGAATACTATCACAGCGAATACAAAACAAAAGATTTTTATTGACTTTCTTGTCTTTTTTTTCTATAGTGATTCTTGTTAGATATCCCCCTGTAGCTCAGTCGGTAGAGGTGAGGGGTGCCTTAACGGCACGCCGAACACCTCTTAAGAAAAGGCTGCTTCGTGAGAATTTTGAAATAAAATTTTTGAGGGATACATAACATTCATCTCCCCCTGTAGCTCAGCTGGTGGAGGTGAGGGGTGCCTTAACGGCACGCCGAACGCCTTTTAAGAAAAGGCTGCTGAATGAGCACAATGTAACAAAATACTTTAAATAAATAGAGTATACATCTCCCCCTGTAGCTCAGCTGGTAGAGCAGCAGCCTTTTAAGCTGACGGTCGTAGGTTCGATCCCTACCGGGGGGACCAATACTATAAAAACCAAACAATGAGAATTGTTTGGTTTTTATATATTTAAGATAAATTTCTCAAGCTCTATTTCAAGAGAACTTACCGAATCTCTCTCGTGGAACATACGAACGAGCGTGTCCGCAAGAGAAAGAAGTTCTTTCTCTTCAAAATTTTTTGCAAAACTAAGATTCTTTTGATATACATAGGGGCTCATTCCTGGATTTTTTGTAGGAGAGGATTTTACAAGAAAAAGATTTTTAAGTCCCCACCACAAGACGCCATGAATTTCTTCTGGACTACTTTCTTTTTTTGCTTCTTGGAAAGAAAGCCACAAAGCCTTTTTGTCTCTCCTTCCCAAAAGATCAGTAAGAGAAAAAATATTGAAAGCTTCATTTTTCTTTTGCAAGATTTTTTCTGAAAAATCCTTAATCTCTCCATTGTTTTTTTCAAACAATTCTCGAGTAGCTTTGGGGGCTTTTTCTTCTGAAAAAATAAAAATATTCTCAGAAGATGCACACTCGGGAAGAATTTTTTTGAGAGGAACATGAGAAGAAGCTTCGTGAATAATATACACCTTGGTATCATCAAAAAGTCCTTTCTGAAAAGACGTCAGCTCAAAAAAAGATTTCTCTACAAAATCCTCTTCGTACAAATGATACACATCAACAGTTCGTGACTGAAGAAGACTCTCGGTTTCTTTTTTTATTTTATTTTTATTTCCAAAAAAAAGATACAACATGGTAATGAATTTAAAATAACTTCTGTCTACTTCAGCTCTCCCCAATTTTTACCAACACTCGATTTTACAACAAAAGGTACTTCTGATTTTACTTTTTTGTAAGAAATTTCAAGAACATTTTCCATAATTTCTTGTGCTTTTTGTTCAAACTGAGAACAAAGACTATCTTCAACCTCATAAATAATTTCGTCATGAATCTGGAGAACGAGACGAATATTTTCAAGTAAGTGCTGCTCCTCAAGCCATTGGTGGATATGGATCATAGCAAGTTTAATCATATCAGCAGAAGTTCCCTGTATCGGTGCATTGAGAGCCATTCTCTCTGCCATTGCACGAATAAAGGGGAGCTTTGAATTGATGTTTTTAAACTGTCGTCTTCTTCCAAAGAAGGTTTCCGTGTAACCCCGTTTCCGTGCAAGCTCCTTGGCATCTTCGAGATATTTTGTCGCATCAGGAAACTGGTCAAAAAACCCGTAATAAAAACTTTCGGCCTCCTCTCTTGAAACATCCATCTCTTTCTTGAGGGAGTTTATTCCCATTCCATAAAGAATTCCAAAGTTTATAATCTTTGCCTTCCTTCGCATTTCTTTGGTTACTTCGTTGATAGGAACACCACCAATGAGCGCAGCGACTCCCGAGTGAATGTCATCGTGTTCTTTGAAAATCTTTGTGAGCGCTTTATCTCCTGAAAGGAGTGCCAAACACCTTAACTCGATCTGAGAATAGTCAAAAGAAATAAATGAATAGCCTTTTTCTGCAACGAACCCTTGTCGTATTTTTTGACCATTCTCGGTTCGTGTAGGAATGTTTTGGAGATTTGGATTTCGAGAAGAAAAACGACCAGTAGATGTTCCATTTTGAAGAAATTCAGCATGAAGACGTTTGTCTTCGGCAACCATAGTGGGAATAACTTCAATATATGTTGAAAGGAGTTTCTCAAATTCACGAAACTCAACCAAAAGAGGAATAATAGGATGGGCTTCTGCGAGTTTTTCAAGGGTGTCAACATTGGTACTATATGATCCTGATTGTAATTTTTTGATTCCCTTTGTTGGTAACGCAAGATCTTCAAAAAGGACTTTTGAAAGCTGTTTTGGAGATTTAATATTAAAAGGCTCAGAAGAAAATTGAAAAATTTTCTCTTCAAGCTTTGTTAAACACTCAGCATATTCTGATTTAAGTTGTTTAAAAAACTTCTCATCAATAGCAACGCCTGTTTTTTGCATTTGTTGAACAATGGGAAAAAGGGGTTCTTCAATATAATCATAAACTTCCTTGACTCTTGCGTCTTGTGCAAGCTCTGTGTCTATTTTCTTTTGAGCTCGAGAAAAAGTTTTTTCTTTGGTGTACTCTTTGATTTCTATAAAAGACGCATCCGTCTCATCAGAATCAAGAACCCACAATTTGAGTGCGAGTTTTTTTAAATCTTCTTCAGAAAAATTTTCTTTGATTTGTTCTTTCTCATCTTCAATGTGGAGCAACGTCTTAAGACGTTTTCCAAGACTATGAAGCTCATAGCGTTCAAAAATCTCAAGAGTTTTTTCCATAGAAAGTGCTTCTCCCCATTTTTGTTTTGGAAGTTTAAAATGTATGGGAGCATCTTTCCTAATCGTCGCGAGAATTTTTGAAAACTCAGCGTCTTCTTTTCCTTCTCGAATAAGGGTTACCATTCTCTGGGTAAGCCCTGCATCAAGAAGGTCTTGTTCGTTTTTTTCAAGAGCTGCATAGAGGTTTTCAATAGTAGCAAAATGAGTAATAGCGATTGTTGCTGCCTTTTCTCCTATCCCCTTAATCCCTGGAATGTTATCAGAAGCATCTCCTCGAAGAGCTTTAAAATCAACAATAGAAATTGGGGCAAAACCAAAACGCTCACGAACAGCCTTTTCGTCATAGACAACCGTATCGTTGAGTCCTTTCTTGAGAGTAAAAACCTGAACCTTCTCACCATCAACCAGTTGTAAGGTATCCATATCTCCAGAAGCAATGACAACGTCGATATTAGAACTCTTGAGTTTTGCGCTGATGGTCCCCAAGATATCATCTGCTTCAAAGCCTTCTGCGTCGTATATAGGAATATCAAGAGCTTCGCACATCTCTCGTGTCGCATCAAATTGTAATTTGAGAGAATCATCAGTTTCTCCTCTCGTTCCCTTATACTCATCAAAAGCTTCGTGACGAAAGGTCTTCCCTGGAAGGTCATAACACGCAATAACATAGTCTGGCTTGAGATCGCCAATAATTCTCAGAATCATTGACCCAAAGCCAAAAATAGCCCCTGTTGGCATACCGGTCCTCGTTGAAAAACCAGGGAGTGCGTGATAAGCCCTGTGGATAATAGCGTGAGCGTCAAGAAGAACGATTTTTTCCTTACGAGAAGACATATTCTTCTTTGATTATATCACACAACGAGTCTTTTATTTCTTTGAAAAAATGATTTTTCTCTCTTCGTTTTCGAGAATTGAGAAGGATAATGATACCGTATCGTGAGGAAAATGAATCCCAGAAACAATCAGAGGCCATTCCAAAAAAATAATTATCCCCTTTTCTTGAATCAATTCTTCCCAGCCAAGATATTCAAGGTCTTTGTGTCCATCCAAACGATAGGCATCAATGTGAACCAGCTTGTGAAAATTCTGATGAGCTTTTATTGGATAGGATTTTTGGATAACAAAAGTCGGGCTTGTCAGAGCTTCTTCAATACCAAAATACCTTGCACACGATTGAACAAAGGTTGTTTTTCCAGAGCCAAGATCTCCTTCAAGAAGTACTAAGCTTGCTCCCTCTAAAGAAGGTTCAAATTTTGTCAAAAAATTATCAGCAAAAGAATCGAGTTCCTTTTTATTTTTGATAAGGAAGGTTTCCATACAGTTCTTATACTAACAAAATCCGAAAATAAAAAAACAGCTCTTATAAGCTATTTTCACTCTGCATCGCAGAAAGGAGTTGTTGGTACAGTCCCAGAAGTTCAGTATAAATACTAATCAATGGGTTGTTGTTCACAAATCCGTTTTGTGGTCTACAGAAAGTCGTAACTCCTGCTGAACAAAATCGTGTTCCAAAAATGCTTGAAGATTTTGAAGAAAGCCCTTCTGATGAATCGTTCAGGCGTTTAGGAAAAGCAACAATAGATTCTCCTAATTCATTTTGTCCCAAAAGAACAAAGGAATCATCTGCATAAATTAATTGTATTGGATAGACTCCAAAATCAGTGCTCTTGTCAAAACTTGGAGTAAAAAATTCCCAATTTTCTCCACCCAAAGAATATATTGATTCTTCTGCCCCTATCGATATATAATTATCATTTCCATATGCAAAATTGAATCTAGGAAAAAATGAGACAGTTGACCCAACTTCATGCTGCTCCCAATTGAATCCATCCGATGAAGACATTACATAAATAAGCTTACTTCCCATATCAGAAATAGTTCCTCCAAGAAAAAATTCTCCATTAAGGTAGCTCATAGCTGCCCCGCTAAAACCGTCAAGTCCTGTAAGAGCGTCGTCTGGATAGAACCAATTTGCTCCACCATTAGTAGACATAATAATATTTGATGAAGAGAGAAGGGGGTTTGTTGCTACTGAAGATAGGAAAACGACCTCTCCATCTTCATTATAACCTCCTGTTAAATCTGAAGCGGTACCATTAACCCCCATTGGTAAGGTAGCCTTAAACCACTCGTTTCCATTAGAAGAATAAATAATGTAAGGAATCTGACTTCCTCCTAAAAGATTAGATAAGTCAGATCCTACTGCGACAAAAAGGTTTTTTTCGTTGATATTGTCATAGACATAGGAAACTTTTTTAAGCCCAGCTCCAGTATTTACTTTAGGGGGCAAGGCCTCAAAAGAAGGACTCCATATTACTCCATCTGTAGAGGTATAAGCTACAGGATTGCTTGTACTTGTGTTGTTGCTGCTTCCTACTGCGACAAATTTTCCATCTCCATAAACAACGGAGTACAGGACTCCCGCCAACGAGGTCATTGCTGGGTACCAATTCTTTCCGTCAGAGGAGTACATTGAGGCTTCATCCCCGACCACAACATACACTCCATTTCCGTAAGCAATAGAATTATAATTATCAGGACTCAAATCAAACTCCTCCCATTCGATAGGTTGAGCAGAAACCGTGTGTGGGTTAATAAAACTTGTAAAACCTACTATCACAAATAACGATAGTAGTGACGTAAAAATATGTTTATTCATACTCATCTAGTATATCACCCTGCCCCCCCCCCCGAGTCAATTTTTTGTCAAAAACTTTTGTACTCTTTGTTCCATATCAAAAAACACCCGAAGGTGTTTTTTGGTATTATCCACGATTTGGTCGATACGGATTGTAATAATCGTCTTGAGGTCGTGGGTTAAAGTTTGGTGGATTGTTATATGGTGAATATCCACTCATATATGCCTGAGCTCTCAATTCTTCTCGTTCAAGGTAAAGATACCGAGCAATCAAGAAGATAATAAAGAGTCCAAGGAGAATTACAAGCCATCCAAGGAAGGTAATATTTCCTAATCCAAAGATAGAAGCCGTTACTCCTGCAATTCTTGTTCCAACATCGTTGATGTCAAAATCAAGAGCATTTTCTTGTGCAAAGTTAATAGGGTTTTTATACGCAAGTTCTGCTTGTGCAGTAAGTGCGGTTCCTATGGTTGGTTTCCCAACAAGTCCTCCAATGGTAAGCTCTCCTCGCTCTCCTGAACGAAGGTCACTAATCATATAGAGAATACTGTTGTCCTCTGGGTTAATTCGTCCTCGTGAAGCACTGGTGATAGTGATTTTTGAAGGAATAGTAACCTTGAGTTGCAAGTTATCAAGATCAATATGAGAAATATTTTCCCATGTTACCTCATACATAACTTGTTGTCCTGGAAAAACAACATCATTGTGATCATCGATATTGAGTCTCACCAAAGAAAGTCCTAGTCCAAGAGCAGAGAGGTCTACTTGTGGGTTTTCTTCAACAACAACAACTCGTGGAGGTACATAGACTGTTCCTCCTCCAGTATAAGTAGTTCCTGGTGTAGTGAAACATTTTATTCCTCCTCGTGAAGTTCCATTTACGGTCTGAATAACGGCTCGTACACAGTAAAGCTGATTTGCTGCAAGATTAGTAAAGTTATGAACACAGGTTCCATATCCGCTTCCCACAGAATAGCTTCGTGTTTGGCTTCCAAGGTTGGCTGTTCGTCCGTATTCGAACCAACAGGTTCCACTTGGTGCGTTAGTTACATAAGTACCGTTAAGGATTGCTCCGTTACTTCGAACGTTTGTTGGGTCGTCAGTAATAATAATGGGAGCTTCTCCTGGATCATAGCTTCCAGACCCAGAAGAAAGAGTCTTAAAGGTTCTGGTTGAAGCACATCCCTCTGGAGTACATGCTCGATACACGTATGAAGTGTTTGAAGAAAGCCCTGTAACTGACTGACAGAAGTATCCTGCATATCGTTGATGAGTAGGTGTCTCTGACCATGAGTTTGCTGAACTCTTTCGATATTCAATCCATGTTTGAACTTGACTCCCTCCATCCTCAACAAGGTTCGCACAGAGATCAGCTGTTGTCTTGGTTACTGATTGTGGCGCTTCGGTAACGATCTCAACGTGATTTTCATTTGATGAAGCTTTTTTTGTTTTGAAAGAAACAATTTGTCCTGGAGTAATTCCGGTAACTCCTTGGGCACATGCTCGGTAGTAATAGGTTGAGTTGCTGCTCAAACTTCCGTTAGGGAAAGTATAGCTAAACATATCCCCAGCATTTCGGTTAATGTTGAAATCATAAGGGAAATATTTGTTATTAGAAGAACAGGTAAGATTGTTACTGTTAGTTCCTAATACAAAGTAAACATAGTTAGTACTTCCCGCAAGAACTCGTCCATTAAGCTTTGCGCTTGATTGGGTAATATTCGTTGCTCCTAAGGTTTCAATAGAAAGAGTATCTTCAGAAGGTGTTCCTGAACAAGATTGAGTTTGTGGTGCTGGTTTTGGCCCAACATTTTGGATACAGTAACTATCATTTACCACAACAGGGTTTGACGGTCCTTGAGTTCCTACTTCTGTTCGTAAACACTGAGCTGTTCTTGTTCGAATGTTGTTAATACAGGATCCCCAGGCACTCCATCCCCAGGCATAACTATACTCTGGTTGGTTAATGGTTTGCTTTGCGGCAGAACAACTGGTTGTTGCTCCACCATGCAATCCGTTACATTGCCATCTCCATTGTGTTTGAGTGTCCTGTGTATCTTGATAGGTTCCTGCAAGACATCCAGTTGCGGTGTTCGTTGCAGGTTGTGAGGAGTAGGTTCCATTATAAACACGACACTGACCGTTTACTGGTGTTGGATCATTAACGGTGGTATCAACGATTTTAAATTTTGCAAAAACATATCCTTGATCACACCATCCTCCTTCATTAGCATTAAAGTAATGAAGTGTTCCTATTGGTGCATTAGAAGGGTTTGAAAAACTATGTTGCCATGGCCATGTTCCAGGAAAAGTCCCAGTACAGGGAGTTCCTTGGTTACTGTAGTGTTCTTCTACTCTTACAAAACCAGAAACAAATTGAATTTGCCAACTTGATGGAAGGTTTGTAATAGTCGCTGTGTCAGTAATAGTTGATGCTCCTGACCCAGAAAGCTGTCCGGTGAAAGTCGCAGACCCTGAACTTCCAGATGAAGCATAGCTCACCTTTCCTGCAGCATTAGTAATATGCCCAGGGGTATTATTGTGAAAATTCAAATACACAGTAAATTCCTTGCTTGCTGGAAGCTCGTTGTATGAAATACTGTTTTTTTGATTTGCACAATCTTGTGAACAATTGGTGTTAATGGTTGTAAAACCATGATTCCCCATTGGTTGGGGGTCAAAATTTGCAGCCAAAGCATTCCCTGCAATAACGAGGGATCCGGTAAGTACTGCAATTTGTACAAATTTTTTGATAAATTGATTCATGTTATGTCGTGATAAATTATAATGAATAACAAGTGTATCATAGCAAAAAAAGATGTAGTTGTCAACTACACCTTTTACTTTTTAAAAGTTATCCACAGTTTTCCCTCTTTTACTGGAAAATAGGAATAACAAACCCTCTTGAAGGGGTTGGAACGGTATACACTTTTCCTCGTTCACTCCCAGAGTCGTTCGGACCCCAGGTCTCATCACCATCTCCATCATCAGGTGGTGGGTTGCTTGAGCTGTGGTTGCTGTTGAGTGCGTCTATCAGGAAATACGTTCCCGTACCAACGCCAACAGCAAGAAGTGGAACAAACCATCCCCAATTTCTCCCCATCCAAGTTTTTTGCTTTGGTAAGAACGCATTTTGGTCAAAAGCGTACATTGGCTGTTGGGGTTGTGGAGGAAAATAATACATAGGAGTATTTGTCCCCCGCAAGGGTGTCGTTTCGAACTGATAGTCCTTTACTTTTGGCTCGGGACAATTACATCCGTTATCGCCAGTAACAACAAGCCCTCCTCCTTGGAGATCTTTTGGTCCACGAGAGATATCGTAGATACGATTTCCACAATCTGCAAGGGTCCAGTCATTTGAGCTTGAATATCTCCAGATTTTTTTTCCGTAAATCGTAACCCAGTTACGATTTCTTTCGGAAAAATTTCCATCACGGAAAAGAATTTTAGTATCTTTATCCCACATCTGCTCAACAACAATGGAATAAGAAATTCCGCCACACTCTACAGAGTAAGTCCCTGGTCCAAGATTATTTTCGACGTACTTGGATATGGAGCCGTCGCAGCCCTGATCCCAAAAAGCACCTCGGGTCGGACGGGCAACCCCGTCATTTCGTTGTGCCTCAAGCGCAAAGCTTGAAAAAAGCACAACAAAGAAAAAGAAAACTTTTTTCATCTTTAATTTTTTTATATTTACCCTAGAAATAGCATTGTAAGAGTCTCTTGTCAATGTTTTGGTGCAATAAAAAAGAGCCTTAACTCGTAAGGCTCTTGTTGTTTTAAATTTTGCTTAACGCTTCTTCTGGAAGCGCACGGATTTTGTTCCGTTTGAGCTTCTTCCAGAAGCTGATGTTCTCACCTGGCTCGTCATAGACGAATAGCCTTGTGAGTATCCACTTCCTTGCTGATAGCCTCTCCCAAAGGGATCGGCTCCCGAACCATTCCCGTTGTTATTTCCGGGATTGTTGTTCGGATTCCAGCTACCACCGTTCTCGTTTCCTGAACCGTTTCCAGTCCAGGTCTCACCACTACCAGTCGTTCCACCATTATTATAGGTATTATTGGTGGTACGAGTATTGTTAACTATTTTATAATTATAGTTAACAGGGCGGTTTCTTTTTTTAATCTCACGACGAGTCAAATACCCGTCTACTGCTGTCGCCGCCAGGTTCACCCCTCCCCAAATATGGGTCCAGGTCTGGTTGCGTCTCAGTTGTTTTTCAAGCTGAACGTTGTCAGCTTGTAATTGAGCCAACATCTCATTGGTTTGTGGATCCTGTATATAAACAGGTCTATCCACATACTCAATTTGAGTTTGTTGGGGGGCTGGCGTAGGACAGCATTGCTGCTGAGGAGCAGGTATCTGCTGTTGTGCGTATTGCAAAGCGATACGATTAACAGCATTAAATTGCCCTCCCTGTCGGGCACAAACGGATGACAAAGACTCTCCGGTTCTCGGATTTGACAAGTGGCGCCCAATGGACGCTACTATCTGATCCGAAAGGTGAATCCTTTCAGTACCCATCACTCTCCCATCCTGAACGAAAGAATAGTTAAAGTATGCTCCCATACTATTGTTTTCCTGTGCATAGATGGGAAAATTGGTTGGGTTCATTTCTGAGGCCAGCCAATTCACATTGGGCATTGCCTGTGTTCTTCCCTCAAGGACAAAATAACCTTCAGGAGCCAGATAATTTGCGTTCACCACAATACCCAGTATTGCAATGAACAAAAAAAAGATTTTTTTCATTTTTTTAATTTTTTGAGTTTTGAATTACTGAGAACCATTCTCAGCTCTTTAGGAATAATAATGCTGTTACTCTCCCTAAAGAGCTGAGACTTTACATTGAAAAAAACAATTAACTCTCAAAATTAAATAAAATGAACTTGTAAAGAACTCAGCCTTGATAATATCTTATCATAATTAAGATAACTTGTCAAGAATAAAACCCCTCTCCTGTGGAAAAGTCCAAGAATTGGGGTTTTTGTTTTAATTATTACTGTTCCCGAATGGCGGGTAACCCAACCTTTTTTGAGGTTCCCACCTCAGAGGTTGATTGGTTCTCCGAGGATTTCGCAAAATAGATTTTGCTCAATCCCATGCCAGGATTCTGAGCAAACCAGGTTTGTCCAGAGAGATCCGTAATTGGAAAGAAATTCTTCCCCCCAGAGCTGACGCTCTTGTTATCAATCATCAGGACGAACTTGTCCTGAAGTCGTCCCTTTTGCTTGGGGCTTTCTCTAAGCCCAAAGGGCAAAATCGCTCCTCCCGTAGGAGAATCAATATGTACCCAGAACAAGGGAAGTCCTCCGTCCATTATCTCAACCGAGACGATCTCACCAAGGAAATCATCCGTGAGGATCTTGCCAGTTCGTTTGTCCCGAACAGGTTTTCCCTGATCCTTACCAGTAAGGTATAAAACAGGAGTGACCAGTGGTTGATACAAACTCTCGCCCGACAGAATGTCGTGCTGGATGTAAACACCCGCATCGACTGCTTCCTCACGATCGGCTCGCGAGTCTTTGTAGAACTGTCCCGCTGTTGTAAACGAGACATAGACGCCTACAAGGGACACAGGATCTATCCTTTCAAACTGTAAATTTTGAAAGGATAGCTGAAGGTTCGGTGGAGGCATCTTCTGGTAAGTGCTACTTGCGCAAGCACTCAGAAAAAATGCCGTCAACACCAAATACAATGTTTTTATTTTCATTTTTAAAATATTTTAAATTCTTCCTTATCATAAAGTAAAAACACTCTTTGTCAAGAGTGTTTAGATACTTTGTTGTGAATGATAGTACTCAATTTCTTCACGGATTTTTTTAATCCTTTCTGACATATCAACTCCTGGGTTCTGAAGTTGTTCTCGATAGAGCGTATCAAGCTCATCAGCAAGTTCGGTATAGGTTTTGTGTGCTTGTGCAAAATTTCCTTGTGCGTTGAGAATACTTTCTGCTTGTTTCCGCTGGAGAAGCTCAAGTATTGTGAGCTGTACTTGTTTGATCTGTTTACTGATATCAACATCGGGACGAAGAATTTGATCCTGCTCAAGTCGTCTTAAATAATCAATCAAAAGCGATATCTCAATACTTTTGTTATTAAGAATTGCAGCAGGGGGAATCTGAGAGATTTGGGCTCCTTCTTCGGGGATAATTTTTTTGCTTGGGATAACAGACCCTTTGACAAGGTCGATTTTTTTACTTACTTCTTCGAGGAGTTTTTCAAGATTTTCTTCTTCTTTGTTTTCTTGAGATATGGGTTTGGAACTTTCAGGTATTTCTGCAAAAGTATTTTGCTGAGGAAGATTACTTTCTTCGTTTACCAAAGAAATATTTTCTCCTTGAGAGGTTTCTGTATCAGTTTTAAATTGGGTGATATTTTTGATATCAAGATCGATCACCTTTTGAACTTCTTCAAAAGAAGTAATTCCATTAAGGATTTTTACTACCCCATCTTCACGGATATTAAGAAGTCTCTGCTTTTCGGCAACACGACGAATTTCTTGTTCGGACGGGCTCTTGTTGAGGAGTTCTTCGATATATTCATCAGTAATAATAGCTTCAAAAAGTCCGATACGTCCTTTATATCCTGTTCCATTACATACTTCACAGCCCTTTCCGCGACTGAGTTCTATTTTTTGGTTTACGCTGATTCCGTATTCGTGAAGAGGTTTTTCGTTCTTTTGTGCTTCTCTCAAAACGTCTCTAATAATACCTTCTTGTTCTGGTGTTGGAGCAACAATTTCTTTACATGATTCACAAACCTTACGAACCAAACGCTGAGCAATCGAAACCGATAAGGCAGCCGCAAGGATTTGTGGGGATACTCCAAGGTCAAGGAGTCGAGGAATAACTCCTGCTGCACTGTTCGTGTGGAGTGTTGAAAGAACCAAGTGCCCCGTAAGTGAAGCGTTCACCGCGATACTTGCCGTTTCACTGTCTCGAATCTCTCCCACCATGATAATATCTGGGTCCTGTCGCAAAGCCGCTCGGAGTCCAGAAGAAAAAGTGTAGCCTTTTTGGCGATTTACCTGTGTTTGGTTGATTCCTTCAATACGATATTCAATAGGGTCTTCAATCGTGAGAATCTTTACCTCAGGAGAATAGACTTTGTTCATAAAAGAATACAAGGTTGTGGTCTTTCCTGATCCGGTAGGTCCGGTTGTCAAAATCATTCCGTTTGGTTTTTCGATTTCCTTGAGAAGGATTTCATAAAGACGTTTTTCGATTCCAAGATGTTCAACTCCAACTTTAATCCCATCGGGATTCAAAATACGCATCACAAAAGATTCTCCAAAAGCTCCTGGAACAACCGATACACGGATTTCAATTTCTTTTTTATCGTAATCAATCGTAAACCTTCCGTCCTGAGCATTTTCTGTTTGAGTAAGTTTCATTTCTGAAAGGAGCTTAATTCGTGAAAGAATTTGTTTGTAGGTAGCTGGGTCAAAATAAATAATATCTTGAAGAACTCCATCTTGACGGAAACGAAGTCTTACCTTTCCGTCTTGCGCTTCAATATGCACATCAGAAGAATCGGTTGCAATAGCTCCGGCAAAAATAATTTCCATAAGACGCGTTACCTTTCGCTCTTCTCCCAAAGCAAGAACCCGGTCAAATTCAAAGGCAATGTCTTGGTTGGTTTTGATTTTTGCAGCGAGTTTTTTGATTTCTTCTTCAGAAATATCTAAAACCCCTCCTTCTATTCCAAAGGTAAAGGTAATGTCTTCATAACGCCCCCATGCTTTTTCAAGACTTCGTTGGGATGCAAGATGAATTCCAAGATTGTAGTCTTTTTCAAGATTATCAAGAACTCTTTTTGTTTCGGGGAGATTAGGCGACTTGAGCGCAACATATAAATCTTTTCCAACAATTTTAAAAGGAGCGAGGAGGGCTTTCCGCGCGTCTTCTTCTTTTACCTTAGAAAGAGCATCTGTTTCTATCGTGGCTCCCGTAAGATCAATATAAGGAAGGTCAAATTTCTTTGCAATTTTTTCGGTGAATGCTTCTTCTTCCTTCGCTCGGATGTCTTGGATTTTTTTATTTTGTTCCTTATCGTCGAAAGCAGCCATGCTCTTTCTATTATACAAGCAAAAACAGTAATAAAAAAGTCGCTCTCAGAATGAGAACGGCTTTTTCATTAAAAGCATAAACCTCTAAACACCCAGAAAAAAACTTTATAAAATAAAGGTTGACGACGCTTCAACGAGATACTCAGCAGAACTCATTACAAGATGAGAGCCAAATATTCCTATCCACGTGGCCAAATTCGCGAGATCTGATTGTTTAGAGATTCACGCTTTCAATGTATAAGAACAGTATAGCAGAACTAATTATTTTGTCAAGAGGCCTTTCCCCTCGTATAAATAGCTCTGTTGGATCTTGACTATAACATGGCATTTTTTCAATGTCATATATTCCTGTGGATAATATGTGAATAAATAAAATTGTCAAGCCCTTTCTTCAAAAAAAGCTTAAAAAATGTTATGATATCTATTATGCAAGAACAAGCACCTCAAGCACTTAATTCACAGCTCAGACCAGAAACATGGGATGAATACATAGGCCAGCAGTCAATAAAAGATAATCTTCACATCTTACTCACAGCTGCGCAAAACCGCGGGCAACAACCCGAGCACTTACTTTTTTATGGACCCCCTGGTCTTGGTAAGACAACGCTTTCCTATCTTATTGCAAAAGAAATCGGACGAAATATCAAAACAACTTCAGGGCCTGCTATCGAAAAAGTCGGTGATCTCGCAAGTATCCTCACCAACCTCAGCGAAGGAGATGTTCTCTTTATTGATGAGATTCACCGTCTCAATAAAAATATCGAGGAAGTCCTCTACCCTGCAATGGAATCTGGGTTCCTCGATATTATTATTGGGAAAGGACCTTCAGCTCGAACGATTCAACTCGATCTTCCTCCTTTTACCCTCATTGCAGCGACAACAAAAATCGCGATGCTCTCGGCTCCATTGCGGTCTCGATTTTCTGGAGGAACTTTCAAACTCGAATTCTATACGAACGAGGAAATGGAAACAATTATCCACCAATCAGCAGCAAAGTTAGGCATTCGTATTGATACCGATGCTGCTCGTGAAATTGCCATTCGAAGTCGCTATACCCCTCGGACAGCAAATTATTTTTTAAAACGTGTTCGTGACTTTGCTGATGTTCATAACAAAGCCATCAACAAAGACACTGTCCTTGAATCCCTTTCTCTTATTGGGGTAGATGAAATCGGGCTTCATCAGAATGACCGCGATATTCTCAATACTATTATTGATAAATTCAATGGAGGACCTGTTGGCTTGCGGACGCTCGCTATTGCAACTCATGAAGAAAAAGATACGCTTGAATCGGTCGTTGAGCCCTATCTTGTTCAATTGGGGCTTGTCGAGCTCACCTCACGAGGGCGTGTCGCAACCGAAAAAGCTTATGCTCATCTCGGTAAAAAATAACCTTCTCTATTATTCACCCTTATCTTTCTTAACTTATGTCTGGACACAATAAATGGTCAAAAATAAAACACAAAAAAGCAGCAACTGATGCACAAAAATCAAAAATCTTTGGAAAGCTCGTTCGTCTTATTCAAGTTGAAGCAAAAAAATCTGGAGGGGATGTGAATGCTCCTGGACTTAAAACAGCAATTGAAAAAGCACGAAAAGAAAATATGCCAAACGATAACATCGATCGTGCCATCAAAAAAGCATCTGAATCGGGAGATATGACTCCTGTTCTCTATGAAGCTTATGGCCCTGGAGGAGTTGGTATTATTATTACCGGCCTTACCGATAACAACAATCGAACCAGTCAAGAAATCAAACACCTTCTTTCAAAAAACGGAGCTTCACTTGGGGCAAGTGGATCCGTTGCTTGGAATTTTAGTCAAAACGAAGAGCGTGATTGGATACCTAACACCACCATTGAAATTGATGATGAAACAGGTGAGAAACTCGAAGCCCTTATTGAAACTCTCGAAGAACACGATGACGTTCAAGATGTGTATTATAACGCAGAATAAAAACAGCTAGGATTAGCTGTTTTCGTTTTGAAGAGCAGAAAGGAGTTGTTGATACAATCCCAAAAGTTCAGTATAGATACTGATTAATGGGTTATTATTCGTAAATCCATTTTGAGGTCGACAGAAAGTCGTAACTCCTGCTGAACAGAATCGTGTTCCGAAGATATTTGAAATACTTGATGAGGAAGGATTATGAGTTGAAAAAAGATATTCATCATAAAAATCGTTCCCATCTCCATCGTATACATCTACCCCAACCCCGAGTGCTCCTTTAGGAATGTCTTGTTCACAACGAACAGAATAATCTCCTATAATCTCACATTCCTCTCCAAGAGAATCCCCATCAGAAAGATATATTAGACAATCGTCATCAAAATAACAAATATCAAAATAAAATTCAGAATCAAAATTGATAATAACAACTCTACCACCTTCTTCAAAGATTATTTCTGGGTAAGTAAATGCTCTGTTATAGACATCTGAAGAAGATAGTGTTGGAGCATAACCACCTTGTGATTCTCCCTTCCACATAAAATCAATAACTATACTCTGTACTTCAAAGGGAATATCTTGATAACAACTTATTGTGTAGATGTCCCCATCATTTTCTGTTTCGCACTTATCACTAGAACTTTGAATACTTATATCTTCAAATTCATAACCAGTACCATCTTCCTCCTCAAAATATTTAAGAGTAAAAAGAAAAACATGATCAAAAGTTGCAACAATAGATCTTCCTCCATCCTCAAAAACAACCTCAGGACCTTCTTCAAAATCAGCAGAAACTTTGTGTGGACTCATAAAGCTTGTAAATCCTACTATAACGAACAATGATAGTAGTGATGTAAAAACGTATTTTTTCATACTCTTTTAGTATACCAAGATTAAATAAAATAAAGAAAAAAGCCCCT
This sequence comes from Minisyncoccota bacterium, assembly GCA_028697455.1. Taxonomy (GTDB): domain Bacteria; phylum Patescibacteriota; class Minisyncoccia; order Phycocordibacterales; family UBA1006; genus UBA1006. Next base: position 101,915 of record JAQVEZ010000002.1, on the reverse strand, counting down.
TTCACGAATGAAAGGGAGCCTTGTGGTTTAGGTGCTTGGTTAAAGCGGTGTGTTGTTGTTAAATTGGTTAGATTCATTAGTAAATTTATCACAATAAAGATAAATGTCAAGTATCAGAAAAGATACCTGTGGGTAACTTTTTATATCAAAAAGCCCGCTACGGAATAGCGGGCTCCTAAACAACTTATTCTCAACAGAAGAGGATCTTCTCTCTTTTATTATAATCTATTTCCAAAACATCAACAAGAATCTCACAAAAGAAAAACAGCCTTAGCTGTTTTGTCCCTGCATTGCAGAAAGGAGTTGTTGATAGAGTCCCAAAAGTTCAGTGTAGATATTTACTAATGGATTATTATTCATAAATCCGTTTTGTGGTCGACAGAAGGTGGTAACTTCTGCTGAACAGAATCGGGTTCCGAAGATATTGGAAGATGAAAGGCTTTTTTGTGGAGGAAATTCTCCAAGAAAGATTCGATTATTATCATCAGAGTCAAGGGCTACGACAACAAACTTATCGTCTCCAAAAGTAACTGAGTAATATCCGTGACCCGGTACTGTATCAACGGTCTCCCAGTTAATTCCGTCCTTAGAGATAGCAACAGCCTTTCCTGGTTCACTCAAATTATTATCGTAGTCATACGATACCATTACAAAATATCCATTTCCGAAAGCAATATCTTCCCACCATGCTTTGGTGTCGGGAGAAGAGTAGGCTGTCCAGTTCTTACCATCACTTGATACAATAATGTCTTGAGCAGCTCCCTCGTCGTCTGAGACGGCTACGAATTTACCATTCCCGTAAGCAACACTGGTCCAATAACCACCTCCAGCCACTGGTGCCGCAAAGTATTGCCAGGTTTGTCCTTTGTCTTCGGATACTCCAATGTGTTTTCCATCAGTTGCTGATTCTCCTTTCCCCCCTACAATAACAATTTTTCCATCTCCGTAAGCAATACCATGCCAGTATTTCTTGGCTGATTCTCCTTTTGCTTCCCACGTCCATCCATCATTTGAAATGAATATTTGCTGACCTGCTGCTTGATTAGTAAAGCTTCTTGAATAATCAACAGCAACAAAAACCCCGTCAACATAAGCAATGTCTCCCAATTGAGCTCCACTAGCGGCTCCGGTAACTCCTGTCCACGTTTGTCCTCCATCTATTGATCGATAGAAAATGTTGCCATTCCAAGCATTTCCAAGAACAAAAGCTCCGTTCCCGTAAGCAATTCCAGTAAACCATTGGCTTCCCCAAGTAGTTGGAGTTACTTCCCAGTTTTTACCGTCTTCTGAAATCATAATTCGATTTGTTCCATCGGTAGAAACGGCAACAAATTTCCCTTCACCATAGGTTACAGCACGCCAAGAATTTTGTGCAGGAGCTTCGATGCTTGACCATTCGATTTCATTTGCATACGCATCTGTTCCCAAAAACGCCAGACTTATAAAAAATATTGATAATAATATAAAATTAATTTTCTTCATATTCTTACTAGAATATCACCTCGCCCTTCTCTTGAGCAAGTTTTTTGTGAGAAGTAAAAATAATTTGTGGATAAATAAAAAGCAATAAATATTCTTTATTGCTTTTTTTATCTGTTACTGAACATTGATCGTGAATTCTTTGCTTGAGCTATAACCCTTGGTGTCAGTTGCAACTACCTTGAGAATGTTATTTTGTTCAAGGTATGAGAGATCATGAGGAACAAAAGAAATATCAAAAGGTGCATCGGTATCACTTGAGACAAAGGCGTTGTTTATAAAGAACTGTACGTCTTTTATCTCACTGAGCTCTCTTCCTACAAAAGAAAGAATAAAGTGAATCGTCTGATCTTTCATATAAACATTCTCGGGACTATACCCAGAAAGAAGGATGTTAAAATCACTTTCTGCCTCTTCTTCGGTGTGAATATCATCTTCTTCTTCAGGGAGAGGAATATTAAATTGGGAAAGAAGAGGCGCGATATTCTTTTCTACATATTGCCGAACACCATATTCCCAGTTTTGATATTGTTGATCGCTTTGTGAATAATCCAAAACTCTCGGATTGTCTTTGTTGATACTATACAAAATAGTATGAGGATCTGGTTGAGGGACCGCAATTTTTGATTCTTCAGGAGTGAACTCTGTTGCAAGCTTTCCTGAAACGCTATCAAGGTACACGGTTGTTCCACCATACCAGTCTCCTCGGACCATTCCTGGGAGACTTTCAAAATCGTCTGGAAGTGCATATCCATCAAAACGAGAAGATGGGTACTTCTTCAAAACTTCATCCATATATTGTCGCCATGGTTTTCCAGAAATTGAAGAACCTTTCTTCATTGGTTTGTTATCATTGTTCCCCGTCCACACACCAACAACCACATCAGGAGTGTAACCAATAAGCCACGCATCTTTGTTGTCGTTGGTCGTTCCGGTTTTACCTGCAACCGGTCGTTCACCAAAATAAAGAAATGATTGGGCTCCAAAAAGTGGCGTTCGTGCAACATTATCTGAGAGAATGCTGTTAATCATCCGAGCAGAATTTGCCCCCAATACTCGTTGTTCGTTTGGGGTAAATTTTTCAAGAACGGTACCGTCCATATCAGTGACCTCGAGAATTCCTGTTGGTTTATGATAAATACCGTCGGTAGCAAAAACAGAATAGGCACTTGTCATTTCAAGGAGAGAAACTTCTCCTCCTCCCAAAACAAGTCCAAGCCCATAAAAACTTGCAGGTTTGGTAAGAGATGTTATCCCCATATCTTTTGCTTTTTGGATAACGTTGTTAATTCCTGCAAGGTAGTTTACCTTTACTGCAGGAATGTTTCGTGATTCTGCAAGTGCTGACCTTAAAGAAATAGGTCCCTTAAAGGCGTTATCATAATTTCGCGGAGAATAACATCCGCTATTGCTGGTGGTATCACTTGCGTCACAGCGAGCGTTGAATTGTGTTTCTGTATCAAATACAAATGTTTCTGGTAAATACCCTTTTTCAAAGGCAGTTGCATAGGCAATTGGTTTGAACGATGACCCTGGCTGTCGTGGTGAGAGGGTTACATTAAAGTTTCCGTCAAAGTCTTCTGTGTCAGAATAATCTCGAGAACCAACCATACTGAGGATTTGTCCCGTTTTGGCATCAATAGCCATAAGAGCTGCGTTTGAGGCATTGTAAACATCTTTTACCTCTTCAACGTGATCTTTGATTATTTCTTCAGCTCGTTCTTGGAGTTCATAATCAAGAGTTGTAATAACCTTAAGTCCACCGTTTTGGACAAGATCGGCTCCATATTTTTCTTCAAGATAAGCTCGTATGTACTGAACAAAGTGTAGTGATTTTGCAAAGTTATCTTCTTGGGGGAGAAAAGTGACTTCTTCAACCATGGCTTCTTTATATTCATCGTTTGAAATGAATCCATACTTTTTCATTTGCTGCAAAACAATTTTTTGTCGTGCATCAAGCTTATCTTTGTTGGGTCCGTATGGAGAATAGTAGGTAGGAAGATTTGGAATAGCTGCAAGATATGCTGATTGAGCAAGGGTGAGCTCTGAAGCAGAAACACCAAAGAAATGTTTTGAAGCTTCTTCAATTCCATAGAGAGTTCCTCCATAAGGAGCTTCGTTGAGGTAGATTTCAAGAATTTCATCTTTGGTAAAGCGTTGTTCTATTTTATATGCGAGAACCCATTCTTTTGCCTTTCGTGAAAGAACTTTATCTCGTGTGAGAAGGGTGTTTTTTATCACTTGTTGAGTGAGCGTTGACCCTCCAACACTTCCTCCTTTTCTCATTCCTATCTTTGAAAGTGCTGTTTGAAAAATTGCCCGCAGAGTTGAACTCACCACGACTCCTTTGTGGTCATAGAAAGAATGATCTTCGATAGCAATAATCGCGTCCTTTGCTGATGGTGCAATATTATCAAGGTCAACAACGGTTCTTCTGATGTTTTCATGAATATCGTACAAAAGAACTTCACCTGTTTTGTCGTAAATTTTTGTTGAGTTTGCAATTTTGCGGTTTTCAAAATTGGTAATATCTGGGATTTTGAGTGTTGCAAACCAAATGAAAAATATTCCAGCAAGAACAAAAAGAGTAATAAGGATAAAAAACGCTATATTTTTAAGGGTTAAAAATGAATTCCCTTTTTCTTCAAGCTTTTTATCTTCTATTATTTTTTTTGTTTTTTTACTCATATCAAAATAAAACGTCTTTATTTTTTTACTCACCGAGAAGAAAAAGTAAGATATTTTGTTCTTTTTCTTTTCTTCTTCTTTTTTTTGAACGCTTCGCTGTCTTCGAATTTCCATATAATCTCTATGTTTTTTTGCTGATTCTTTTTGTTGTGATAAAAAATTCTTTTTCTTTTCTTCCATTGTTATTATTATACACAGCTGAGATTTTTTACAAAAAAAGGGACTTTACACAAAATTATTCGTGTGAGCAAAAAAAGTAAGCCCTGCTGCAATAGCATCGATTTCATCATCGATATATTTTCTCCCCTCAAGAGAAATAAGCTTTTTGACCATAAAAAAAACATCTTCTTTTTTTGCCGATCCATAACCTGTGATGGCTACTTTTATTTGATTCGGTTTATATTCAAAGATAGGAATATTGTTATTAAGTGCTTGAAAAACAATAACACCACGTGCTTCACTTACCTTGAGTGCTGTTTTGGTGTTTCGAGAAAAGAACAAGTCTTCAAGAACAAGAGCTTTTGGTTCAAATTTTTTGATAAGATCATCAATTCTTTTTCCAAGAGCAAAAAGTCTCTTATAAAAACTTTCTTCTCGTTCTGTTATAAAACATTCAGAAAAAAGAATTTTTTCTTTGCTGTTTTTTTCTTTTTGGAGGATTGCTATTCCTAGCCTATCGTACCCAGGATCAATAGCGATAATAATCATGGTTATATTATATCATAGATACCAAGCCCTTTTTCTTTTGCGAGTTTTTTGATGGTCATTTTATTTAATTTGATATGAGTACGATACAAGGGAGGAATTTTTGAGAGATATAAGGTTCCTTTACTGTATTTAAAATCAAAATAATCAAGTTCTGGATAATAATTTTTGAGTATTTCAAAAATAATTACTTTTTCTTCATCAAGAGGAATACGTTGCTTGAGAAACTCTTTAACTTTTTTTATATCCATAACAAAAGTATTATCGATTCATTGGCATAATCAAATACAAAAATGAAGGATCTCCCACTGATCGCACAACAGCTGCTTTGTTTTTATCAAGAAATGAAAAACTCATACTATCACTTCCAATAACAGGAAAAACATCAGTAAGATATTTATGGTTTAGATACACATCAATATCATCGCCTTTTATTGCCGCGTCTATGGCTGTTTCATTTTCCCCAACATCAGTATTTCGAGAAAAAATCTCAACTTTTCCGTCTTTATTTTTTGTTTTAATGAGTATTTGATTAAAACTATCTGAAAAGATATTTACAAGTCGTAATGACTGAACAAGCTCTTCTTTGAGAAGTACAAACTCTGTTTTTGATTCTTTTGGAATAATTTGTTTGTAATCTGGATAATTTCCATCGATTAAACGTGAAGTAAAGAAAATATTTTCTGATTGCACAAAAAATTGATTTTTTCCTATAAAAACACTTACTTCTTCGTCAATTCCAGAAAAGATTTTTACAAACTCATTGATATTTTTTACAGGGATAATAATTCCTGGAAAATCAGCATTTCCTTCAAAAACAACTCGTTTTTCTGCAAGCCGAAATGAATCTGTTGAAACAAAGATAACTTCGTTGTTATCGCTATAAATATATACACTCGATATTTCAGGTTTTATATCAGATGTTGACGCAGCGTAAATAACCGATCGTATTCCATCAAGAAAAAGTGGGAGAGGAAGTTTAATCTCAACTTCATTTTCTTTTTTTGGAAGTGTTGGAAAGTCATCAACAGGAAAAAGATTAATACTCATTTCTGATTTTTCTGTTGTAATTTTTAGTATGTTATCAATAACTTCAAAAATAACAACTTCTTCATTTCCTAAATTATTAATAATGGCATTAAAGACTTCAAGCTTAACCAACGCCTCCCCTTTTTCAATGACCTTTACTGGTACCGTTATCTCAACCCCAACATGAAGATTCGTTGTCCTTAAAACAAGAGTATTATTACCAGATGTTATAAGGACATTTTCAAGAATAGGAAGACTAATATTCTTTGCTGATACTTTTTGTATTCGAGAGATAGCATCTTTAATTTTTTCTAAGTGAGCTTCTATTTTCATAATATTAATTTAATAGAATAAAATTATTATCTATTATTAGGGCTGTTAATTCTGGGGATTAAATAAAATGTTTAATAAATTAAAGAGATTTTTTATTTTTTTCTTGTGGATAAAAAATGTGGAAACTGAATAATTTTGTGAATATTATTTATTAACTTTTTTGTTAACAAATTGTTCAGAACTTATGAGAAGTTTATTAACAGCTTTTTACACATCAAGGATTGCTTTTAATTGATCTATTTCTTGAACAATGTTTGGATCTTCTTTCATAAATTCTTTTACCCTTTCGTATGAATGAATAACGGTCGTATGATCTCTTCCACCAATTTCTTTCCCAATTGTTGGATATGAGACATTAAAGAATTCTCTTAGGATATACATAATAATTTGTCTTACATATACAACTTCTTTTTTTCTTGTTTTGTCGTATATCTTTTCTGTCTCAGTATTATAGAATTCAGAAACTATTTTTATAATCTCATCCACTGCAAGATGTTTTTTGGGTTTTATATTATTTTTTATAAGAGCTTTAACATCCTGAATTGAAAGTTTCTTTTGTTTTAATTCTGTTTGAATATTAATAGAATTAAGGATTCCTTCGAGGTCACGAATATTTCCATCAAGATTTGATGCCAAGAAATCTACAACGTCTTCATTAATAGGTATCTTTCTTTGACTTGCTTTTGTTTTAAGGAGGGCAGATCTTGATTCGTAATCGGGTTTGGTTATATCAACAATCATCCCTGCAGAAAATCGAGACCGTAATCTATCTTCAAGCCCAATAATATAATTTGGGTGTTTATCAGATGAAAAGATTATTTGTTTTTCTTTATCATAAAGAATATTGAACAAATGAAAGAGTTCTTCTTGAAGTTTTTCTTTTCCTGAAAAGAATTGAATATCATCCATAATAAGGAGGTCATAACTTCGGTATTTGTTTTTGAAGGCGTTTATTGAGTTGTTTTTGAGAGCGTTTACGTAATCTTGAGAAAATTTTTCTGAACTCGTATAAAAAATCTTTAAATTTTCATAATCCTGAGCTATTTTGTTACCTGTTGCTTGAATAAGATGAGTTTTCCCCAATCCTGTTGATCCATAGATGAAGAGAGGATTATATACTCCTGGTTTCTTTATAATAGCTTGAGCCGCTGAGTAAGCGAGTTCATTAAAGGGTCCTACAACGAACGAATGGAACGAATACTTTTCGTTTAATCCCGTTTCCTTGTTTACCGTGTTCATTTCAAAAGGAAGTGTTCTTCCTGAATTTTTCTTCCCCTCTTCTTCAAAAGGAGCAGGTTTCTTCTCGAGATTTTGTTTTTTAACCCTATATTCTATTGAATTTATTCCTTCATCGTATTTTTGAAGTTTTTCGAGGATCATTTCGTGAAACTTACTATGAAGCCACTCCTTATTAAACTCGTTAGGAACACCAATGATAAAAACACCACCTTCTTTATTGAGAGCGAAGGTTTTTTTGAACCAAGTATTAAAATTAGGTTTTGATATTTCGAGTTCTATTTCTGTTAGAATGTTTTTCCAGATTTTATCAATAGTATTCATAGAGCAATTACTTTCTTATTATACTAGAGAATCTCATATGTGGAAAAAAAGACAAAAATTGTAAAACGTGTATAAGTCTGTGGATAATTTTTTTGATTAAAAGACACTTGATTCTTTTTCTTTTTTCTATAGTATAAGGTGCATATTATTATTAAACCTTAGTTACTATTGTTATGGCAAAATCTCAAACCTTAAAAAAGCTTAAAGTGAGAAAAGCTCATAAAACTCATGGATTTCTTTCTCGAATGAAGACTGTTGGTGGACGCGCAGTGATTCTTGCTCGACGACGAAAAGGAAGAAATAAATTAACCACACTTTAAACCCTTTTTAAAAAGGGATTTTTAGTATAAAAAAGAACTATGCTTTCAAAAAGACAGAGAATTAAAAGTAGTGATTTTAAAAAAATCTATACAAAAGGACGTTCTGTTAATAAATCGTCTTTTCTTAAATTACGATATCTTCCTTCCAAACACTTTAAAGCAGCGGTTCTTGTTCCTAAAAAAATTATCAAAAAAAGAGTTTTAAGGAATAAACAAAAAAGAAGAATTCTTGCCCTCTTGAGATCTTATCAAGAAAAGCTTTCATTTGCTGTTGTTATTACTGTCTTTAAAGATACAAAAGACCTCTCTTTTGTTGATTTAGAAAAAGAATTAAAAAAAATAATGGAATCGCTTGTTTAGTCCTACCTTCTTTTTGAAGATCATGCTACAATTCTTTTTATGATTACTCTCTGGAATATTCTTTTTTACCAACCCCTTTACAATGCGCTTGTTTTTTTTGTAGGATTTTTACCTCATAATTCACTTTTCCTTGCGGTCGTTCTCCTTACTGTTATTGTGAGATTCATTATCTCTCCTCTTTCATATAAGGTTGTTAAAACGCAAATAAAAAACAAGCTTATCGAACCAGAACTTCGGGAAATTAAAAAAATTAAAGATAAACAAGAGCAGGCAAAAAAAACTCTTGAAATTTATCGAAGAGAAGGGATTAATCCTTTTTCAAGTTTCTTTCTCTTGCTGATACAATTTCCTATTATCATTGCCCTGTACCTTGTTTTTCGTGATGGGGGAATAGAAATTAATACTGATCTCCTTTATTCTTTTGTTGATAACCCAGGTTTTGTGAATGCTCATTGGATTATTGATTTTTCAAAAAAGAATCTCATCCTTGCTTTCTTTGTGGGGGTAACACAGTATATTTACATGCATAGGTCTAACAAGGTCAACCAACCAACCCTAACGAATGATTCAACTGACCAAGAAAAAGTTATGGCTCTTATGAATGGTTTTATGAAATATATTATTCCAGGGATGCTCATGATCTTTTCTTATGTTATTGGGCCTGAGGTTTCTGTTTATTGGGTAACGTCAAACCTCTTTATGATTATTCAGGAATTGATTTTTCATAAAAAACTCCTTAAAAAACAAGCATAGTTTATTTTCCTTCAAAAAGTGCTATAATTATTTTTAATGGAAAAGGATCTTTATATCAAAGAAATAAAGCTTGTTCTTGAAATGATGGGCATAAAAACCAAAGAAATAACAACCTTTTTCGATAACGATCTTCGTATCCTCTTTTTTTCAATACGTGTCCCCTCTTATGAGGAACGTATTTTTTTTGAAAATAATAATGAAGTGCTTCGAGATTTTAGCCATTTTTTTAAACTTCTTTTTGAAAAAAAATATCATTTCTACCAAGATAGTATTTTTGATATTAACAAAAAGAATATCCATTTTGTTGCAGAAGCAAAACAAAAAGCACTCATTGCAGCAGAACGGGTACTCTTTTTTGATAAGCCGTATGAGTTTAAGTATAGTAATGCTTTTGAACGAATGATTATTCACTCAATGATCAAAAAAAACCCCCTCCTCTACTCTTATTCAGAGGGAGAAGGAAAAGAACGTTATCTTATTATCAAGAAAAAAACTCCCAAATAAAAGGAGTTTTAGTTTACAAAAGCAGTTTCTCCTCCAGACGATCGAAGCTCTTGTTTTGATTTTTTGATAGCGAGAACTTGAGCTGGATCTGAAGTAATAATTTGGTCTTCGGTATAAGAAGCAACAACCTTGATAGCAACATGTTTAAGCCCCGCAAAGAAAATTCCTTCTCCGAGCCCTGATTCTATAAGGAGGAATTTTTCCTCATCAGTGAGTCTAAAAATCTTTTGGAGATCATCGATGGCGCTTGGGGATTGTTTGAGGAGGATTTGCATCGATGAGTTGGTGATAATAGGAACTCCATAACGTGACTTGATAAAGTCCCCTACGTCTTGAGTAATCGTAGCAAGTCCAAGATAGTATTTACGACCTCTTTTTGCAATCATAAAGAGGAATGAAGCAGTATCGTCTGATTTCATCATCCACCATGCCTCATCAACAACGAGAAGTCTCTTTTTGATGTTCTTTCTTACGGCGTTCCAGATAAACTGAGTAATAATGTACATCGCTGCTGGCTTCAGCTCATCTTCCATATCTCGAATAGAGAAAACAACAAGTTTTTTGTTGATATCAACGTTTGAAGGTTTATTAATAAAACCAGCCCATGTACCGTGAGTATATTTGGTGAGTCGAGTGAGCAGTGATTCGCTCCCTTCCATAGAGGAAAGAACCATTTCAAAATCTGACATTAGTGGTGGTTGAATTCGTGAATAGTCAGTTTGAGGGGTGATGTCCTTGAGTGCGTAGGTTTCAGTGATGGCTCTGTCGATAACGGAATCCTCTTCTGGAGTGAGTCCTCCTAAAAGGATTCTAAAAAGTCCTACAAGGTGAATAGTATGCGTCCGCAAAACATCAGCGGGATCTTCATCATCAAGAGGTTTTGGCACATCGAAGGGGTTGATATGATGCTCTGAGGATAGAGAGATGTTGAAATATCTTCCCCCAACAGCTTCTGCAAGATATTCATACTCTCGCTCGGGGTCAATGACAATAACTTCTGTTTCAAACATCATGGTTCTCAAAATTTCAAGTTTTGTTGCGTATGATTTTCCCGCTCCCGAAGTAGCAAAAATAACAGAGTTGTAGTTTGGAAGAGAATAGCGGTCAAAGATAATAAGTCCCGAGTTATGTCGGTTTATTCCATAGAGAATCCCCTTATCATCAGTAAGTTCAGAAGAAATAAACGGGAAGAAGGATGACACTGGCCCCGTGTTGAGTTTGGTATAGACTTCAAGCCGGTCTTTTGCAAGAGGGGCAACCGAAAGAAATCCTTCCATTTGCTGAAAAAGCGCAGGTTTTGCATAAATAAGTTTTGATTCAAGGAGAGAGCGAATTTCATTTTCTGTTTTGAAAAGCTCGTCTTCGTCTTCGGCATAAATAGTAAAATACAATCCTACAGAAAAGATTTTTTCTTGTGCTTGTTGAAGAGCGTCTCGTAATTGCTCAAGATCTCGATAAGCAGTATCAAGAATAGGATCACGAACAAGCCCTTTTGACTCTCGGATACTAATTTGTGATTGAACTTCAGCTACTTTTTTCTTGAACTCGTTAAGGATTTTATCAGTTGCAATTGGCTGTATGTGTATCCCCACATCAAAAACCTTATCAAGATTGATAATAGGGGCGAGCCATCCATCAGTAAGAAATCGCGGATACGACATGATAAAAAAAGTCTTTGAAGTTTTTCCTGCAATCTTTACAAACTTTGAATTAATTTCAACGGCAGCGGGTGCAAGAATATCTTGGAGTTGGAGTTTTGCTGTTTTATAAATTTCTCCTGGTAAAATAGGAGAAACTGTTTTTTTAGGTTCTTCTTTTTGAGAAGATCCAAAAAGTCTCGACAAAAATGACATACTAAAAGTATACTATACTTTCATTATAATAGAAAAACCTCTTCTATGAAGAGGCATCTAATCTATAACTCCAAAGGAATTCTGTATTCTTATCAATAAAATAAAGGTAGCCGTTTCTTTCGTCAATTCCCATTTTTTCTATATCAAGGTTTACTTCGTACTCTCTTGAAAGGTTAGAAATTTGAACCTCCTTGAAACTCTCAACACTAATCCCCCAAAGACTATCGGTAAATGATTGAAGCCCTTGATACCAAAGATCAGGGTATTCATTTCCAACAAGAGAAAGGGGAACCCCACAATAAATATAAAGACTTTCTTTTGACCAGACGCATTTATCAGCCAAGGTTTGAAGAGTGAGGTATTGAGTTTTCCCTGTTTCTTTATCAAGGACCCCCGTTCTTATTCTATTATTTTGCGTCTCACTGAAAAGGATTTTTGTATTATCAGGGCTTGCAAGAGTGATGAGCCCGTTCTTTTTATCAAGAACTTTTGAATACTCTCCAGTATCTGACTTGAGAGCAAAGGAGAAACCGGGAACAGCGTAGCTCGGTTTAGTACTTAATTCGATTGAGAGCTGATTGTTCCATTCCGATGTCCATTCAGTAAAAGGTGATTCAAAGATGAGTTTTTGATCACCTTTTGCAATATCTTGGATAATTCCAGAAACTCCCTGATTATCTTTTTGGAGAAAGAAGAAGTTTTTTCCGCTTGGATCAAGATTGATACTGATAAGGTTTTGTGGAAGGAAAAGTCCGTTGAGAGAATATTTCTTATCAAGCTTTTCAAATTTTTCTTCAGCAAGTTGTAATTGTTGTGCATCACACAATTCAACCATTTTGGCTTTAGTTGCGGGACCGATCTTCCCATCAATATCAATTTGATAGAGAGATTGGAAATTCTTGATAGCAGTAATTGTTGCTTCTGAAACCAAAGAAGATTCGTTCCCAGGTGAATTTACCCCAGAACGAGCAAGCTGGGTTTTTGGATCTCTATTTAAGAATTTATGGAGACCAATAATTTTGGGGTCGTCTTCACCAAGCTCAACAGGACTAAAATCAGATGGACAAGGATCAATGCTAAGTTCTATTTTCTTAATCCGTGCAATATAGCTTTCGGGTACATGCTCTTCAATATTCCAGTATTGATAGACAACAATATCACCGTCGTTGTTAAAGTAAGCGTACTCTGCATTCGGAATAAAGTTATCAACGAGCATTTCAGCCTCAATATCTTCAGGAGAAAGTTTTGCTTCATAAATAGACCCACTTTCAATATCGGTATAACGAACAGCATATTTGAGAACATCAACGATTTTCGTTGTTTCTTGGACTTCTCCATTTTCATCAACAAAAATATCAGGGACTTCTTTCTTCTCAACACGTGTTAAAGGTGCAAAACCAGCTGTTGGGAAATCAGTTAATTGGCGAAGGCGAGGAGTTTGAATTTGCGAAGGATTTTTCTCATTATCTTCTGTGGTTTGTCCTGGAATAATATCGCCCTCTTCATTAGCCTTGTCTTTTTGTGAAAGACTTATTTCTCCAAAAGGAAAAAGGTTAAGAACTTTCCCATCACTTTCCTCTTTTGGTTTTTGAGTGAAGAAAAGAATTCCCCAAAAAATAACAAAGATAAGTAAGAGAACTCCTAGACCCAAGAGAATTTTTCTCAAAGATGCATTCATATGATGTTTTTAGTATACGATATTTTTGGGAATAAAAAAGTATTTTCTTTAATGACGAAATAGAGAAACAAAAAACAACCTTAAGGTTGTTTTTAATTAAGTTTAACCCCAGATAGCTTATTTAGTCGTACAACATAACCACCTTTTTTCCCTATACCAAACCAATTTCCATCCATTCCTCGAATTTTGATTGCTTTGTTTAGGTTCCGACCCCCCTTATCGCTTGTTGATTCTGCTACCATTCCATTTCCTATATAAATACCAACATGACCTTTTCCTCCTATAAGGTCTCCTGGCTGAAGAGGTACTCCATTAACAACCCCATTTTTTTTATCAAGTTGGTTTATTTTTTCAGAATTCTGAAAAATTTGAGTAGTTGTTCCAATCTCTGGTTTTTCTGTTATTCCAGAACAATAGAGAACAGTGGCGACAAAAGCCGAACAATCTAAGCAAAGAGTCCCAGAGCTTACCTGACATGATGTGTTTTTATTATATCCTTTTCCAGAACCCTTCCAGTGACTCGGAAAAGATTGCCCTAAATCATTGAACCGTCCTCCATAGCGATAGCTAACTTTTTCCTGGAAACTTTCAGCAACCTGTTTTACGACCGTCCTCCCTCCTTGTTTTGGACAGTATACCCCTGAATTTGCTAAATACTGACTCGCACTTCCTGTTGGTACTGACCCTGCATTTATGTTGTAATTTGACCCCGTTGAGCCGCTTGAAAAATAAGGAGATGTTGGGGGGTCATATCCCTCTAATGCCACCTCCTCAATGTTACTTCCAAAGTTTACCTGAAGAAGATCGGGGTTAATGGTTCCCAAAATAATATAAATACTCAAGGCAAGAAGAAGCCCTGTCAGAGCACCAGTAATTCTACTTTTGGCATCAGATTTACCCTGGAAACTTTCAATGGTCATATACTGTACCCCAGCAATCACAATCATAATCACCGCAAGAAGCGTTAGAATTCCTAAGGCAATAGAAAAGAGTGAATTAACATAGTCTCCTATTTGAAAATTCTTAAGATTAATACTCCAGCGATTATTTCCTAGAGGATCAGTAGCTCCTTTTAATCCTGGAACAGGAGCAAGGAGTTCGTAACAATCTTCATCATATCCCCCATTTCCCCCATTGAGCTCTTGGACAAAACAAGGGCTTTCGGGGTCGAATTTTGGGGTAATCGTTTCAAATACTTCGGGCGTATCTTCCCCTGCACTTCCTGAAACCTTGAGAAGTGTCCAATCATTTGCCCCAAGACGCTCACAGTAATAGACACCACCAAGACCTGAGGAACAGTAAGCAAAAATGACTCCATTGTTTCGATAGTAATTCCAATCAATTGCTACTCCAGGCACAATAGTTTCTAAAAGGTTTTGAGTACTTACAATGGGAGTTCCGTTTTGGGTGATTGTTGTCCCAAACTGACAATGAGGATTTTTTTGTATAGAACATTCTTCGTCATGGGTTTTGAAAGAAAATTTGAGCTCGTCTCCTACAGCAGTTTTGGTAATTTCAGTTACGGCGCCTTTTTCTGGGACCTTGATATCAACCTTCCCCTCAGTACCATAAATACTTAGAGTGATAGGTAATCCCTTACAGTTTGTAGTATTGATATTGAGAGTAAGATTGGCGTTTGTGATAGTGGGGAAAGAGTTTCCGTTGCTGTCTTTTTCAAAAGGAAGCTCTCCATATTGGATATCATTGGGATTGATGATACAGCTTTGTGTTTGCTGTGAAGTTCCTTTGAGTAACTTACTTAACTCCCAAACATTGCTGCTTCCTTCTTTACAAAAGAGAGTACTTGAACATTCTCCAATAAGGACACCTTTATTACGATAATCCTTAAGAACATTTGGATCGTTTTTACCAAGTTTTACTTTTTCTTTGGTAATAAATTCACTTCCGTAGGTTTCGTTTCCACTAAATTTGAGATTCCCTCCTTGATATACCTCAATAAAAGTAACGCAAGGAAATCCATAAGGGTCCTTGTTTGCAGACCAACAGGGGTCTTCTCCCAGAGTTATTTCAAGAGTGAGATCCCCATCACTTGCAACCTTTAAAATCCCTGGAAGGTTTTTTATTTGATGGGTCCATATATAATCATCTGATGCAAAATATTTTAATACCACAGAAAGGTTTGTATATTCACAACCGTTAGTTTTGATATTTAAAGTAGACTTCTTTTTATCAAAAGAATTATCTTCAGGTTGGGTAAAAGTAGCACTTGAAACAGTGCATTGATTTTGTGCTTCTCCCCAAGAAGGGTTCATTAAAAATCCTCCCAAAAGAATAACTGCCAAAGAAAGTGTTAAATAGGCTTTTTTCATAGTAGTAATATTTCTAGTATACGATATTCTTTAAAATAAAAAAACCAAGATCAAAAGATCTTAGCTTTATGCTTATTCCAGCGAGAAAGATTATATTTCATATAACGTGCTCCCGCATAACTATTACAATAGGCATCAAAAATACTATCACAGCCAGGTTTTTTCTGAGAAGCAAAGGTGTCATCACTAAACTGGAAAAGGCCTTTGTACCCTTGGTCGTTTTTGATGCTTGGATTATTACAACTCGATTCTATCATACACACTGTTTTGAATCGGTTCACTTCAATCTTTTCTTCATTTGCAACTTGGGTAACAATGTTTGCAACATTTTTTGGTATGAGACTTATTTCTGTCTTTCTTTGGTTCCATACCACCCACCAAACCCTGAGAAAGTCTGAAGGAGACCCGTTTCCTCGGTTGACGCCGCTTGGCCAGTTGTTATTCATATTTTTGTTGACGTCAGCAGCTTTTAATTTGTTTGATGCCCAAGGAGTTTTTTCAATTTTACTCCATCCTTGTTGTGCGGAATAGATAATAGAAGGAGCACCGCCTTCTCCTTGTTGGTGATAGAGATATGCAATAAACCCTTCATCTTGGAACATTTGATTATCAGGAGGAATCTCTGTTCCTTGTTGCATTGCGGTATTATAATCGTTTCCATACGCAGCCAATTGCTCTGGTGATAGTTGCATCCCCTCCAACTTCACCTCCTCAATGTTACTTCCAAAGTTTACCTGAAGAAGATCGGGGTTAATGGTTCCCAAAATAATATAAATACTCAAGGCAAGAAGAAGCCCTGTCAGAGCACCAGTAATTCTACTTTTGGCATCAGATTTACCCTGGAAACTTTCAATGGTCATATACTGTACCCCAGCAATCACAATCATAATCACCGCAAGAAGCGTTAGAATTCCTAAGGCAATAGAAAAGAGTGAATTAACATAGTCTCCTATTTGAAAATTCTTAAGATTAATACTCCAGCGATTATTTCCTAGAGGATCAGTAGCTCCTTTTAATCCTGGAACAGGAGCAAGGAGTTCGTAACAATCTTCATCATATCCCCCATTTCCCCCATTGAGCTCTTGGACAAAACAAGGGCTTTCGGGGTCGAATTTTGGGGTAATCGTTTCAAATACTTCGGGCGTATCTTCCCCTGCACTTCCTGAAACCTTGAGAAGTGTCCAATCATTTGCCCCAAGACGCTCACAGTAATAGACACCACCAAGACCTGAGGAACAGTAAGCAAAAATGACTCCATTGTTTCGATAGTAATTCCAATCAATTGCTACTCCAGGCACAATAGTTTCTAAAAGGTTTTGAGTACTTACAATGGGAGTTCCGTTTTGGGTGATTGTTGTCCCAAACTGACAATGAGGATTTTTTTGTATAGAACATTCTTCGTCATGGGTTTTGAAAGAAAATTTGAGCTCGTCTCCTACAGCAGTTTTGGTAATTTCAGTTACGGCGCCTTTTTCTGGGACCTTGATATCAACCTTCCCCTCAGTACCATAAATACTTAGAGTGATAGGTAATCCCTTACAGTTTGTAGTATTGATATTGAGAGTAAGATTGGCGTTTGTGATAGTGGGGAAAGAGTTTCCGTTGCTGTCTTTTTCAAAAGGAAGCTCTCCATATTGGATATCATTGGGATTGATGATACAGCTTTGTGTTTGCTGTGAAGTTCCTTTGAGTAACTTACTTAACTCCCAAACATTGCTGCTTCCTTCTTTACAAAAGAGAGTACTTGAACATTCTCCAATAAGGACACCTTTATTACGATAATCCTTAAGAACATTTGGATCGTTTTTACCAAGTTTTACTTTTTCTTTGGTAATAAATTCACTTCCGTAGGTTTCGTTTCCACTAAATTTGAGATTCCCTCCTTGATATACCTCAATAAAAGTAACGCAAGGAAATCCATAAGGGTCCTTGTTTGCAGACCAACAGGGGTCTTCTCCCAGAGTTATTTCAAGAGTGAGATCCCCATCACTTGCAACCTTTAAAATCCCTGGAAGGTTTTTTATTTGATGGGTCCATATATAATCATCTGATGCAAAATATTTTAATACCACAGAAAGGTTTGTATATTCACAACCGTTAGTTTTGATATTTAAAGTAGACTTCTTTTTATCAAAAGAATTATCTTCAGGTTGGGTAAAAGTAGCACTTGAAACAGTGCATTGATTTTGTGCTTCTCCCCAAGAAGGGTTCATTAAAAATCCTCCCAAAAGAATAACTGCCAAAGAAAGTGTTAAATAGGCTTTTTTCATAGTAGTAATATTTCTAGTATACGATATTTTGGTGAATAAAAAACCAAAAGTATTTGGTTTTTTGAGATTTTGTTCTTATTGAAAGTGTAATTCAATTTTTTGAGAACCTTTCTGAAGGAGCTTACTAATTCCTTCGAGATTTATTCCTATCTGGACGGCACCAGATTCTCCACCAGAGCTAATATAGAGCTCGTTTTGTTTGTTGAAATTTTGAGGAGCTTGATGGATATCATTAATAGACCAGTCAACAAAAAGATCAGTAAAGTTTTTCTTTGGTGTTGACATAAAAAGAGGATGAAAGGCTAGCTTGAGGGTATCTCCTGAGATTTGTGTGTTGGTATTGAGAGCTTTATTGGTAAGGATTCGCCCGTTTTCATCAATTTCATAGAAAAGAATTTTTGGAGTAAAGGAACTTACGGGGATATCAAGGGTTTCTTTTGCAAAAGAAGCCTCTCTCCTGTCATTGGCGGTTACTGAAATTTTTTCCATTTGAGAAAGAACCCCAGCCGTAAATTGAAATGATTGTTTCCCAAAACCGGATGAAGCAACTTTTCTTTCATAATTTTGATCCCAATAATAAATAAGGTTTCGTGCATCTGAAGGTTTGATAAGAAAGGTTTGTGGAATAGCAGTGACGCGTACCTCAGATTGTGGGAGAGGGAGAACCTTTCCTTTATAAAAAGGAGGGGCGTACCCGTTGATAACCTCCCACAAAAGATTTACCTCTGAAGGGGCAAAACGCATTTCTTTTCGAAAAACCTGTCCCTCAAACTCAACAGCTGCCACCACTGTAGTGACCTTTCCGATTTCTCCTGTTGTAAATTTATACTCTCGTTGTCCAAACCCTGCATTTTGGCGAACCCCATCTTTGAACCAACTAATGTAATAATTATTAAGGTTAAAACTATAGCTATTTGCTCGGAGAGTTACTTCTTGGTTGGGACCAGGAACTTCTGGAACAATATCAATGAAAATATCATCAGCGGAATAGAGTTGGAAGTTTTGAAGTTGTTGGATCTGTGCCTCAGTTTGTGCAGATACTTTTTCCGAGAGAACAAAAAAACCTCCCACAAGAACAAAAAAGAGAAAAAAATATGTAATTTTTTTTCGTTCTATCATCTTTGTTATTATAAGGTATTTTTGGAATTGCTCATAATCAAAAAAACTCAAAGACGAGTTTAGATAAGCTGGGGAATATTCCTGTGAGAATCTCCAGGGTTAAAAATATTATAATATACCTCAATTGCCTGTTCAGTATTGAGCTGTTCAGAACGTACCCCAAAACGAGAAAGACCTGATTTTACAATAGCAACTCTTTGTTCAAGCTGACTTCGCTGCTCTTCAAAGGCAGAAGAACCAAGTTCTTGTTGTTTTTTGTTCTGCCCACCAAAGAGTGTTGAGAAGAAACCTTTTTTTTGTGTTGTTTGAGCATTGAGAAGCCCTCCAGAATAAGGAATAACAACATAAAATTTCTTTGACATAATATTAACAGAGTCAGTAAACCATCGTATGAATTCAATATATTCTTTTGTTTGTAAGCGCAAAAGCTCTTCTTCTTGTTGTTGTACACGTCTTTCGAGCGTCATGAGATAGGGTTTGATATCTTGTCGTCTAGACTGTACTGATATCTGCACCGGGAATTCGATAGAATTAAGAAATCCTTGAAACTGCATAATCGTTGCTTGCTGCTCTTCGATTGACTTGAGTGCAATATTAACCGCCGAAGCCATAAGAATTGCACGAAGGGTTCCGTCCTCAAGAACAACAATACCATCACGTATTTCTTTGATAGGAACAAAATCCTGAGTTCTATTTCCCGTGTAAGTTTTTGTGTCCGCCATAATTATATAAAGTATATCCTATCTTTTGAGGAATATCTATTTATTTTCATCAAAATCAAGCACATCGAGACTCCAAGCAAGGTTTGATATCTTTTGGTGAACCTCTTCTTCAGGAATTTCTCCCTCACGGAGGACGGGAGCATGTACTTGAGTGATTTCCTGTATCTGACCTTCTCCTTTTTCTTTTTGTCTCCAAAGGTAGAATTTTTTACTAAAAGAATAGAGAATAAAAGCCTCAACAAGATTGATAAACGGTCTCCCATTTGGTTTATAAAAGATGAGCGCTAGCGTAAAAGCAATAACAGGAACACCAAAAAATATCGCAAAAGAAAAAGGAAGGAGTTTATAAAGAACAAAGACAAGTCCTCCTCCACCGACAAGATAAAGAGCTTCTTGGAAGGTAAAAGGTCCAAAAAGTTTATCTTGAACATTAATAAATTGTGGAACTTCGAATCTCATAAGGGTAATTATATATTCTTTAGGTTTTTAAGGTGACTTCCCTCATTTTCTTCTGAAAGGATATCGTTTTCATCATCAAGGTTTAAGATATCATTTTTAGGAATGAAGGCTTGAGAAAGTAAATCTTCTTCAAGGTTTGGAACATCTTCACGTTTTTCCTGGGCTTCAAGAGGGGATGAAAAAATCTGCTCAGGCTGTTGTAATGCCTGACCGAGAGAAGACCGTTCAAGGGAGTCCATAGAAGGAATTCCACGAAGGTCAGATTCTTCGATAGGTTCTCGATAGGCATTTGGGTCAGCAGGTTTTTCCCTTGGAGCAAGTTTGAATGAGCCTGCGGTACCGCTATTAGAGCTAAGAATATCTTCTTTTCCACTTTGCACTTGCCATGAAGAAAGCTGATCAGCTAAGTCTTTTTTGAGGTTTGCATTAAAAGAAGGAGAAAAGCTCGGCATATTTTTCCCCTCATTTTGATCATTGATATCAATAATTGAATAAGGATCGTTTGTTGATTGTGAGGTATACGCAGGGATTTTTTCTTCTGGTTCTTGGTTTCTCCCGAAGGCATTGTTTTGTAATTTCTGAAAGATTCTTTTGTCTGCAAAATCAACAAGTTCATGAGCGAACTCTTTGCTTAGACCAATTTCATAGATAAGGGCATCTGCATATCTGTCTGAAGAAAGCTTTCCCACAATGACAAGCATTGATTGTTCACGAAAGGCAGCAATATCATCAAGATGGAGTTTGAACTTTTCTTGCATTTCTTTGGTGATCTCTCCCCAGTCAATAGCATCAACGGCCTGTCGGATATGATTGGGAAGTTCGGAAATGATTTTTTCGATTTCTGATCGGTCGTATTCCATAACTTGTTTTAGTATAGCAATTTTTTAAAAATAAAAAACCGCGAAGGTTTTTTATTTTTTGTTCGATGCTTTATTTGCTGCTTCATCAATCTTTGAAGAATCGGTAAGCATACTTTCCATTTTTTGTGAAAGATGAGAAGCCTTTTTGTTGAGCGTATCTGCCTCATCATCTCTTCCGGCGGTCCTTGCTGCGGTAGCCTGAGTTCTGAGATTTGTAATTTCTGCCCTAATAAGATTTCTTTCTTCTTCATTAAGAAGGTTTTTCTCGTGTTGATGTCTTCCCTGGAGTGTCTCCGCTGTCACATCAACTCCACCGTTAGCATGATAAGTAGTAGTTGTTCCGAAACCATCCTTGTTCTCTTCTATAATTGCCTTAACGGCTTCTTTTCGACTCATACCCCCATTAACCTTATCAGTAATCATGTTTTCTGCATTTCCACCAGAAAGCTCAATTCCTTTTTCTCGAGCAGCTCTTCTAACTTTCACCCCATCGATCTCCATTTGAATAGTATCTGCTAGATTATCATTTCCAGAACCTTTGGCTGCATTAAGTTGAGCAGTAAGGTTTGCCAATTCTCCCTTGAGAGCATCCATCGCTTCGGTTTCTTTTTTGACAAGGTCTGAGTTTTCAAGAACAGCATTGTGAGCATCTCGTTCTGCTTTTCGCTCTGGATCGAGTTTTGTATCTCGTCTAACCTTATCGCGCATTGCATTGACAACCTTTTCTTGTTCAAATTTATCTCGTTCTTTTTTGAGATCTTCTTGCCATTTTCCACGTTCTCCTCGGATCTTCTCTTTTTCTTTATCGTAAGCGAGCTCAGCTTCTTGATGTTGTCTTCCTGTAAGGAAGTTACGTTTCCACTTGCCTTCCTTGTCTCTATAGAGAGGAACATTTCTCATTCCATAAAGAACAGCCTTTCGTTCAAGCTCCCGCGCAGAAACCCCAACCCCAGGTACTTTACCGACGATGCTGGTGAGCTCTTTTCCCGCAAGCTGGCTGAAGCCAGGAATTTTGGTGACATTGAGTTTTGTCGACATAAGAGCCCTCCCAGCATTTGCTGCCGTTGTTCCAAATCTATTGCTCTTTAATTTCTCCTGTGCTTTTTGTAATCTATCAGCAGCTCCAGTCATGTTGAGAGCTCGTGCACCCCTTGCAAGGCCCCCCGTTGC
Source organism: Minisyncoccota bacterium (assembly GCA_028697455.1). GTDB lineage: Bacteria > Patescibacteriota > Minisyncoccia > Phycocordibacterales > UBA1006 > UBA1006. The sequence continues at coordinate 79,723 of JAQVEZ010000002.1, read as the reverse complement.
AGAGGTTACTCCAGCTCCTGCACGTGCCAGCATTCCTACCCCTGCCACAGGAGCTGCAACAGCAAGCGCCCCGACAGCTGCTGTTCCTGCAACAGCTTTTCCGATCATTCCGGTGATTTGTTTTGAGAAGTTTCCTGCAAGGTCTTGTGTTATTTTCTTGCTCATAACGAGTATTCCTGCAATGAGCGCCATTACCAGAAAGACATTGAGCATATCCAAAATCCAATCCCCGCCGGAGTTTCTTTGGATTGTTCCTATCACCCCTTCATTACTTGCAAATTTTGTTGCTACCCATAAAAAGAAGGTAAAAATTGGCGCAGCAAAAGACATTCTCAGAAAATTATTTAACCAATCATCAAATCCAACGTATTTTTGTTTCTTCATCTCTGGGATGGCGAGACTCGAAAAAGCGAGAGGAGATAAAAACGAGAGAATAATAAGCCCCAAAATTCTCGTTAAGAAAAGAAGTGCAACCGACAAAAATACCCAAATCGCAATACCATTAACAATTGCCATCCCCATGATCATAGAAAGGATTTTGATCATCCCTCCGTTAGTTGCGATATCAGCATCTGTTAAGAGAAGTCGTTGCGGGTTGATAGCTGCAAGAAAGGCTGTCGCTGGGGATTTAATATCATTAAGAACCGTCGCTAATCCTTCTTGCCCCGCTCCATTATTAGTTGGGTATATAGAGGCTTCGGTTGTTATTCTGTTATAAAATACATGCGCAAAGAGATTCGATGCGTCAATGAGGAAATAACAAATAAAAAGACTAAAGTTGACAACGAGGGCTGCAACAATAACATTGATGAGACTCTTTTTTGCTTGACCATCTTTTATCCCATTAATCGCAAAACGAAAGGCAATATAGAGAAGGGCAAAGAGAAAGATGATATTTGAAAGGTCTCGTAAGATCTCCCAACCAACTTCGATAATTCCAATTCCTCGATAAAAACTACTGCTGATTGAGAATTTGATAATTACGTCCATAAAATAGGCGGCAATAGCAGCGAGAATCTGAGTAGTTGTAAAGAACAGATAATGATAGAAAGTAAGTATCCCCGAAAGAATACATTCCCCCCATGTTGTGGGGCTGCCCCCATCACAGCCACCACCGTAAAGTGCATTTGCTGTATGTAATACGGGAGATATTTCAACAAGAGATTGTGAGCTTTTTTCTTCCTGAACAGCAAAAAGAGAATTTTCTGTTTTTGGAATATTTACTTTTAATTCAACAGAAAAAGGAGTAAGAAAAAGAGCCTGTGCAACAATAAGCCCAAGAAAGAATTTTCTTAAAAAAGATTTCATATAACTACCTTTAATCATATCGTATTTTTCTTTTCTGTAAAAGAAAAAAGCCCGAAGGCTTTTATCGAATATTCATCAACGCAAGGTCATAGGTAATATTTGACGTACTGTACCAATCTTTGTAGCATTTTGGGAGATTTTGAGCTCCATGCCATCCCCGTGCATCGAATGAGGTCACTACTCTACAATAGAGTGTTCCTTTCCCATTTCCCCCTCGTGGCCATCCCATTGTCATATAATCGAACTGATAGAGTCTTGCAACAGCTCTTTCTGGGTCTATCTCTGCAATACCATTTGAATATTTATAATAGGGTTGCCAGAGATCTTCATCTTTTTCATAAAAATCATCAAAGTATTTTTTTCTTGTTTGGCTCGGACTCAAGGTTATATTTCCGTCACCATCAGGAGATCCGTAGGGGTTGTGCCCTGGTGGTCCGTAATGAGCTACTTCCTCCCAGCTAATAGTTGTTTCTTCAAAACCAAGAATACTTTCTTCAACACCATTAGTAATTATTGAAGTCTTAAAATTACTTGGTTGGTTGTTTTCTTGTTTGGCTTTTTCTTGGAGCAGATAATTTTTTATTTGCTGATCGGTACGAGCATTGTCCACATTGAGTTGGTAAGCAGTACTTCCATGATCAGCCCTCTCAACACTCATTCCTCCAATAAGCATTCCAAGAGATCGTGAAGGTTCCTGGGACAAGGTCTGGTCTAGGCGTTTCCACATTTCTGTATTTTCACCATTCCCATCAGAATATCCAAGTGCATATAATTTTAGCTGCATACAGTCATGAAGAAGATCAATAATGGTTTTATTGCTCTGAGTCACTTCATCTTTTTTCATTTCTGCATCAAGGATATCAGACTCTGTGGTGAGATATTTTGACATGGCATAATATTGATAGCGAAGGTTTGATTTTTGGGTTACTCCATTTGGGGTTGTTCCACTTGCTGGCTCTTCCCCCTTCTTTCTTTGCCAGAGATCCCATGAATAACTCAAGACGGCTTTTTTGACGGCATCAGGATTATTTGCAAAAACAGATGCTGGAGTTTCTCCTGGTTTAAAGAGATAGTATTTCTCCATAATATAGAGAGGACGTTCTTGGTTTTCATTAACGACAATAGTTCCCGAGCTCCCTACCTCAACGGGAACATAAATGATATCACCATTCTCATCTCGTTCGGGGATAGAGAAGAGCGCGATTTTCTCGGTATCAGAGAGTTTATTCCAGTCCTCTTCAAAGATAACAAGATGTGAATCAATAGCTCCTTTATAGTTATTAAAATCTTGTTGGATTGAAGATTTCATGTTTTTAAGAATTGCAAGATAGGTTTGTTTTCGGTTTCGTTCATTCGAAACTTCTTCAAATTGATTTTCCCCATTTTGAGAGAGGAGAGCATTTACGGTTCCTCTCATTTGACTTGCCCCAGGGATATTCACCATATTGTCATTTGCCATACGACGAGTTTCTTGGAGCCCAAGTCGGTCATAAGCAGATTCTTCGTCGTTACTATCTCCAGTAAGATTTAGATTATCTCGAAGCCTGTCTTCCCACCCAAATTTTGGACCAGGGATACAACGATCAAGTTTCATCACATTATCTTTTCCATCTCTGAGGATTTTTTCAGTCTCTGTGAGGAGCGTGAGCTCTTCTTGGATAAGATTAATTGAGTTTTCGAGAACACTCTGAAGATCAATAATAATCTCAGGACCTTCGTTCCAGCTTGTATTTACTGCATCTTCGGGTCCTCCAATATAAGGAAGAGATCCATCACCTCCACGAAGAGGTGTAAAGGTTCCCGTCTCGGGATCAAAGATCGGTGTTTGAGTATTCCCCCCACCGGTTCCTCCCCCAAGAAGGCTTCCAGAAGGAGAAAGATCTCCTAAACCAAGAATATCGAATTCATTTTGATATCCTGTTGTAAAAAATTGAGCTGGTTGGAAGGGTTGTGCACTCGCACCAGAACTTCCCGATTGAGTAAGCTTATTGAAGCCTGCTTGGAGTAAGCCATCGGTGAGTTTTCCAAGCGCTCGAGCCAGAACGTCGGAAAGTTCTCGGGCAACATTAAGACGATCGCTGTCAGAATCAGCTGTTGATTTTATTTTTGATTCAATAAGAGCTCCTGGAGTCCCCGTAAATTCTTTTGTACAGTTGTTGTCATCATCTCGTTCGAGACACCATTTTCTGTCGAGGAATTTATTTGGTGTTTGCAAATCTTCTACAACATTTTGAACCTTCTCTCCTGTTTTTTGACTTAGGGCAGATTCAATAAGTGTTGATTGTCCGAGTGGAAAGTTGTGTGGGTCAGCTAGAGCAATCCACCCCCGTATTCCCCCAACAGAGAAGTCATTTTTAAAATTCTCTACTTCAGATTTTGAACCAAGGAGTTTAGTAAGGGTTTCACCCTGTCCTTCAATAAGCGCTTTGAGTGGGTCGGAGTTGAATCGCTGCCCTCCGATGAGGGCAATACTCTCTGCAGCAAGCCGATAGGAATCAAGTTCTCCCGAATTCCATGCGTTATAATTACTTTGCGCCTGCGCACCGATATCAAGCATTTGACAAGTACCCGCTCCTTGCTCGAGATTTGCCATGCATTGCTGGTAATCAGCACTTGCTGCGTTAGCATACGCATCACAGGTTTCAACGGGGGCACCACCAGCAAGACATTCTTCATAATCAGCTTGGATATTTTCAGGGCTGTTTCCGGAACAATCAAGGTTACAGAAGTTTTGTATATAAGAGCTTGTGGCTTTTTCGGCAACACTAAAAGCTCCAATAAAGACATCTTGTTCAGTCCCCTTGAGATAATCTTCCCAGTTGTTGATGAAGCCAGGCTCTCCGTCAAAACCACCATTTGCCCAGTTAACCGTATCACTCACGAGTTTATCCATAATACGTGAGTTGATAATAGTCGTGAGGGTATCCATTCCGTATTCTTTTGCAACGAGTATTAAGCTCCCAACATCAAAAAGGGCTTCGGTTTTCTGTGGGGTGAATAAACTCAAAGAAAAAACAAAAATAAATAAGATAAAAAATTTTTTCATACGCTTAAAGTATAACATGATCCCTTAAAATATGTCATTAATAAAGAGCATCTCTTGAAAAAAGTTTCTATTTTTCTATACTAAGAAGTATTATTTACCTTTTTTGAAAATACTTACTATGAATTTATGGCATGACATATCACGAGGAGAAAATATTCCTCATGAGTTTAACTGTATTATTGAGATTCCTAAGGGTTCTTATAATAAATACGAGATTGATAAGGAAACAGGGTTAATTGCCCTTGATCGAGTTAATTATAGTGCAAGTCCTTATCCTTTTGATTATGGTTTTGTCCCACAAACTTTGTGGGAGGACGGAGATGCTCTTGATGTTATTGTCCCAACAACCTTTCCCCTTGAAGTTGGGGTTTTGGTGAAAGTTCGACCAGTTGCCGTTATGGAAATGAATGATAGTGGCGAATCAGATTATAAAATTATCGCCGTTCCCGTAAACGACAAGCGATGGGAAGGAGTAACTGAGCTTGAGCATCTTAATCCCCATGTCCTCAAGGAATGGACTCATTTTTTTGAAACCTATAAAGAACTTAAGGGAAAAGGAGATATTGTTACTATCAATTCAATCAAAGGAAAAGATGAGGCGATAAAAGCAATCGAAAAATCCATTGTTCTCTATAATGAAAAGTTTGGAAACTAGCTTATTCATCAATCAAAAGCAGCAAAAAGCTGTTTTTTGTTTGAAAAAGTAGTCAAAATTTAGCTTTTTGTTATAGTAAAAGGCATGAAAATAAAAACAGTAAAAAAAGAAAATGCTCGTGCTGAAATTGAGGTTGTTTTGTCTCTTAAAGAAATTGAAACACATCGAGAGCACATTGAGAGCGATTTTTTAAAGAATATTGATCTTCCCGGTTTCCGTAAAGGACATGTTCCAAAGGATATCGCAGAAAAACATCTCAACAAAGCGGCTATTTTCGAAGAAATGGTCCAACATGCGATTAGTCATAGTTTCCAAGACATTATCAAAGAGTCTGGCGTTGAAGCAATTGGCTACCCAGAAATTCTCATTACCAAAATAGCAGAAGGAACCGATGCTGAGGTTAAAATTACAACGGCACTCGCTCCAGAGATTAAGCTTGGAGATTACAAAAAAATAGCAAAAGAAGAAAACAACAAAGAGTATTCTTTTGAGGTGGAAGATCGTGAAGTTGATGAGGCTATTTATAATCTCCGCAAAATGAGCGCTCAACAAAAAATCCAAGACCAAGGCTCAGAACCTGTATCATGGAGTGATATCAAAGATGAAGACCTCCCTCCTCTTGATGAAGAATGGGTTAAAACCTTAGGGCAATTTAAAGATCTTTCAGATCTTAAGGCAAAAATTAAAGAAAATATCGAGAAAGAAAAAGAAGCAAAAAATATCGAAAAAAGGCGAATGGAAATTATGCAAAGACTTGTAAAAGATTCTGAATTTGAAATTCCGCAACTTTTTCTTAATCACGAGCTTGATAAAATGATGCATGAATTTGAGCACAATATAACGATGACAGGAATGGCTTTTGATGAGTATCTTGAATCTATCAAAAAAACTCGAGAAGATTACCGAAAAGAATGGAAAGAGCAAGCCGAAGAGCGAGTTAAAACAGAACTTGCTTTAGGAGAGATTGCAAAGAAAGAAAAAATTACCCCCGAACAAGAGGTTGTTGAGAAAGAAGTTGAGTACCTCATGAACCAATATAAAAACCAACCAGGGATTCAGGAAGCAAATGTACATCATTATGTTACTGAGATACTGACTCACCAAAAAGTTTTTGAATTTCTTGATAATTGTAAATAATTTTTTAAAGAGAAAGCTTTTCTTGAAAAGGCTTTTTTTTTGTTTATACTTCAGATATGTTAATACCAACAGTTATTGAAAAAACACACGCAGGAGAGCGTGCGTACGATATTTATTCGCGTTTATTAAAAGAAAGAATTATTTTTGTGAGTGGTGTTATTAGTAACGATCTTGCAAATAGTGTTGTGGCACAGCTTCTTCATCTTGAACAAGAAGATGCTAACAAAGACATTACTATTTATGTAAATTCACCAGGGGGATCAGTTGATGCTGGAATGGCGATGATTGATACCATGAATTATATCAAACCAGACGTTTCCGTTGTTTGTATTGGAATGGCGGCTTCTATGGGGGCGATGATTCTCTCTCAAGGAGCAAAGGGAAAGCGCTATGTTCTTCCTAATTCACGAATAATGATTCACCAGCCGATGACAGGTGTTGAGGGACAGGCATCAGACATTGCTATCACCGCTGAACAGATTTTAAAAACAAAAAAAATCCTTACTGATATGCTTGTTTCGGCAACAGGACAAAAGAAAGAACAGATTGAAAAGGATATGGATAGGGACTTTTGGCTCGATGCACAACAAGCAAAGAAGTATGGAATTGTTGATGCTATTATCTCAAAGAGAAAATAAAGATATTTTTTAAAATATAGATTATATAAATGTCAATCTTTTTTCCTTGTAAAGTACTTAAAATACATTATATAATAACAAGGTGAAAGCTTTTTAGGTTTCATTATAATTTATTACTTACTAATCTTTTCTAAGACACAATGAAGAAACAAGATTTAGCAAATATCGTTTACGAAATGATCGGAGGAACAAAGACTCAATCAGAAGCAGTGGTTAAAACTATTTTTGATACTATTGCAAATGAAATGGCAAAAGGAGGATTTGTTGATGTTGCAGGATTTGGGAAATTCGAAGGTTCAATGAGAGCTGCGCGCACAGCGAGAAACCCTCGAACAGGAGAAATGGTATCTGTAGCCGCAAAAAGAGCACCAAAGTTCAAAGCCGGAAAAGCTTTAAAGGACATTGTTGCAGGAAAATAACCTTAGGGTTATTTTTTTCTTGCAAAAAGAAATTCTTTTTGTTACTATAGCTTTCGTGAGAGATTATTCTTTCGCGATTTTGCGGGTGTAGTTTAGTGGCAGAATATCTGGCTTCCAACCAGAGGACGGGAGTTCGATTCTCCCCACCCGCACAAATATTTAAAAAAGAACACAAGGGTGTTCTTTTTTGCTATACTCAAGATACGTATTTATTTTATATTCTTTTATGAAAGGAACACTTAGCTTTTTAATATTATTAGTACTTGCTGTTGGTATTTATTTTTTCCTTGAAAATAAATCAAAGGAAAATACTTATCTAATAGAGACCGCTCCTCAAGAGGAGCAAGCTGATTTCTTTTGGCAAAATAATGATCCGGTAGAAGAGGAGCATTTTGTTCCCGAACCAACTTCTTATCAAGAAGAAGCTGAGGTCGGAGCAGAATCCCGCTTGAACGAGCAGGATTCTTTAGAGTATTAAGCTGTTGCTATACGACGAGCATATCCTCATAAACACAAAAAGCACCCAAGGGTGCCTTTCATGCAGGATGTTCATGGCTCAATAATAACCTATGTAGCTCGCCACTCACATTCATTACATTACACGAATCAAAAAAAAAGTCAAGCCTTTTTTGTTTTTATTTGCTAGTCGAAATTTTGTTGGGGAGCCGAGTTCGGTCACCCTCATGGATTATATTTTCGCTTTTTCAAGGCTTAATATAATCTCATTCGCTCAACCCCGCCGTCGCCTACTGATGTTTTCGTTGCCTCAAACATCAGGCTTCGCAGGCGACTTTTTTCGAATCCCATCTCCTTTCTGGCAAAATAAAAACATCAAATAAAATAATTATCTGATGTTTAAATTCTGTCGGGGAGCCGGGATTCGAACCCGGAGTCACTTGTACCCAAAACAAGCATGTTAGCCGTTACACCACACCCCGATTACCAAACAATAATAGCACAATTGCATTTTTCGGCAATAAAATTACTGGTATTGATAGGACAAGAGATTATATTCTTCGGTATCATAAACAGCAATCCCTTCTTCGTGCCAAAGAACAAATTCCTTGATACCAGCATCAAGAGCCATTTTACTACAGATTGTGCAGTAAGGTTTCCCCGCATAAGAAATTTCATCAGCATCATCAAGTCGAATAAAATAAAGCCTTGATCCAGGTAATTTATCTGGGTTTTTTCTTAGGGCATCCATAATTGCACGTTGTACAGCATGAATACAGCAGGTTTTATCGGTGACCTTCTTGTGATACTCGCCTTTTGAATATGAGCATTTACGTTGAGATTCTTTATCTTGAGGAGGGCTGTTAAAGCCACCTCCGATAAGTTCCCCGTCTTTAACAATAACCGATCCATAGTGAGCACGGTTACAACTTGCCTTTTTCCCAAAGATGACTGCTTGCCCCATCCAGTTTTCTGCGTTTTGGAGTTCTTTTCCTTCTAGAATTCTCATTAGTATTGAGTATATCATAGATAAGTCTTTCTTTTTGTTTCATGTGAAACATTATTATCTGTCTCCGTGAAGGAGGGCTTTGTTTAATTTTTGGTCTTAGAAGTGTTTCACGTGAAAACATCATTATTTCCCTTAGATATTGCTTGCCTATGTTTCATGTGAAACAAGGTTTGCTTTTCCGCAAGGACTTCTCTTTTGGTCTTGGTGTGTTTCACATGAAACACGGGGTTGTTGATACATCTTTTTCACAGTGTTTGTTTAAAGTGTTTCACGGGAAACATTTTGTTTGAATGTTTTGTTCTTTTTAGAATGTTTCACGAGAAACATCCGCTTGATATGTTCCACGTGAAACAAAATTTCAACTTATTTAAAATTCCTTTCGGTATTTTTGGATGTTTCACATGAAACTTTTTAGCCTTTCTCTGTTGGTCTTAAGATCGAGTATTGCTTTGAGAAATAAAGGGTATCGAATAGGACGGGTTTTTTAAAGAATACCCTCGTTTAATGTTTCACGGGAAACACTACCTTCATAGTTTCACATGAAACTATGGGAGGATGATGTTTTCTATACGATTTATCTTGTGTTTTATACTTCTTTTGTCGATAAAGACAACAAAGACATCGATCTGAAATGCTCCACGAATTTTTCTTTCTGATAAGAATATCTCAATGGTTCGCTTCATTCTTTTCATCTTTTCACGTGAAACGTTTTCAGCTGGGTTATATTGTGTTTCACGGGAAACAAAATCAGTATTTTCAGAAAGAATACTTTTGACCTCGATAAAATAAAGAACCTCTCCTTTTTGAGCAATAATATCTATTTCTCCATAGCGTGTCCCATAATTCCTTTCTATTAAAGAAAAGCCGTTCTTTGTAAGCCATAAGGACACTATATTTTCCCCGTAAAGACCTATTTTCTGCTTTTCTGAGGAGAATTGTTTCATATGAAACGATTATATCATTAATCCACCTGAAAACCTTAAAAGGCAAGCTTATTGGACAAAAAGACTTCTTTTTTCAAAAAACAAATATTGTCTTTTATCCCCTCTATACCCAAAGTTATCCACAGGCTTGAATAGGCTTATAAATTGTAAAAAACGGGAGAGACAGCCCTTTCTCTTTAAATGAGTGTCTTTTTGGGACATGTCTTTTTTAGAGTTTTTTCTTGCGGTTTCTCAAAATAGATTTATACTAGATTCATTCCACCTGTGGTGAAATGGATATCACTACGGTCTTCGGAACCGTCATTCCAGGTTCGAGTCCTGGCGGGTGGACATAAAGAATTAACTACTCATATGTCAGTATGGGTGGTTTTTTCTTTAGTCTTCCTGCAAGGCTCGAAAAAAGCGAAGCGGTATACAAGACGAGCGATAGCGAGTGCTTGTCGCAAGCGGCGGGGTCGAGGCGATGAGGTTTTTCAAGAGCTTTGCTCGAAGAAAAATCCAGAACGGTGACCGAGTCCTGGCGGGTGGACATAAAGTATTAGCATTCCTGTTTAAGGGGGTGTTTTTTTTATTCTCCTATTTACAATTTCCTACGAGATAGTACCTTGGGGTTAAATCAAAACAATTATATATGCCAAAGAAATTTTTACCTCAAGAGGATCAAATTCAAGAGCTCTTTAGATCACTCGCTTTTCTGGGATTTCACCAGATGGCTGATCAAGATCTTGAAAAGGATTTTCAACGACTTGGGCTTGAGGAGCCACGCTTTCAAGAGGGGAGAGAAATACGTTTTTCTTACACCAACAATCATTATGAATGCCTTGTTCTTACGACGATTTTATCTTCGTTTAACAATGCTGCGATATCTGATGCTGCTTGGGTTATTGTTCGTACACGAGATAAAAAAGTTTTTACTAGCCCACGTCTCCATAGAACGAAATATTTTGTCTTGAGAGTTATTGCTTGGGCAGAAATAGGAAAGGCTCTATGTGATTATCGTCCGCTGTGTCCAGAATGTAATGGGTATATGGATATCGAAAAAGGAAAACAGTATCGAGAGTATTTTTGGGAGCATGCCCACAGGGATGGAAATCAAAAAATGAAACTTTTTGAACCTTTGTATCAGAATCTTTCTCTTCTTGCGCAGTCTTTTTATGAGCGATATCAAATGCAACTTCGTTCGTACCAAAAGAAACTCCAGGCCAAAGGACTTGAAGCGGGACGTGCAGCCAAAGCAAGAAGGCTTTGGAATATCCAACGACCTGAAAATGTAAAATAATTTTTGAAATTAAAAAACCAAGGTGTAAGTTACGCTTTGGTTTTTTGTTTATGCCAAATATTTTTCAATATCGTCTTTGGTCATACCAACTTTTTTGCCTGGGTTGAAAATATTTTTTGGATCGAGTATTTTTTTTGTTTCCTTGAAGACTGCCATCATATCGTCTCCAAACATTTGAGGAAGGAAGGGGGTTCTGATAATTCCGTCATTGTGCTCGGCAGTAATCGTTCCTTCATATTCAATAACGAGATCATAAACTCTTTCTGAGATTTCGAGAATTCGTTTTTTATTCTTTTCGTCAAACATATCAACGATAGGAACAATATGAAAGTTCCCATCCCCAAGGTGTCCTGCAATGGTATACATAAAATCTTTTTTGTACTCATCTAATATGGTGGTGAGACGAGGAAGATATTCTGGAAGGTGCTCTGCGCGGATAGCAATATCATCGATGAAGGGAGCAGTACGAGTTCCGGCCCCAGCGTTTCGTGCTTTTTTACTGTGCTCGGTAAGGAGTTTAAAACTATCATGTCTGAAGTCCCAATATTTTTGTGCAGACCTTCCCGTTGCAAGAAAGGCATTTGCATGAGGCAGGTTTGTTTGAATATCTTTGAGAGCTTTGAGGGTTTCGAGGTGTACCTGTTTACTTTCTTTGTCAGCGCTTTCCCCGAGGATAATAAATTTTGGTATTCCTCCGGTAAGCGCTCTCCAGAATTCTGGAACGAATCTTAATACATAACGAAGGGCATCAAAGAATCCTTTATCCTTAATAAAATCTTTGAAGAATTTTATTCCAATTTTAAAAGTGTGATCGTCGTAAAGTTCGATAGTATCAAGGTCGTGAGATTTGAAAATCTCAACAATTTTTGGAAGATCATAAATATCATTTACAAAAATCACGAGCATCTCTTCTTTGGATTCATAGGGAATGAGTTTGTATTCAATTTCAGTAATGATTCCCGTTGTCCCTTGAGCTCCTACAAATAATTTTGTGAGGTCAAAAAAACCAATTCCTTTTTTGAAATCCTCAATCGATGCTGCGCTGATGATATTCCAAAGAAGATACCCCGAAGAGTTTTTTGTTGTTTGTGGTTTTTTGGATTGGATAAGTTCCCAGTTTTTTTCAACAAGTGAAAAGATTTCGGATGACACCTTACCAAGAAAATTTTCTTGAGCGATAACAGATTGAAGCTCAGCGTAATCCCATGGCTTGATCTCGTACTCGTTTCCGTCCGCAAGTACGACACTGAGCATATTTACGAAATCCTTATTTTGGCCGTACTTGAAAGATTTCTCACCAGCACCGTTGTTGGCAACCATACCTCCGACGGCAGCAAGTTTGCGAGAAGCAGGGAAGGTTGGCATAAGGAGATTTTTTTTGAGTGTTGTTTCTTCAAAAGGAATATATTTTGTTCCTGGTTCCACGCGAACCTTTCCAGCAATTGAATATGGGAAACCAGCGCGGTGTTCTTGTGTTCCAAAATCACCAAGCTTAATTTCTCCGATATGATTCATGTACCGTGTAACATCGACAATAATTGAATGATTGAGCGGACCTCCTGACATATCAGAACCCGCTGCTCGGGGAGTCAGGGTGAGTTTTTGTTCTGAATTTTGGTTGTAATTATTTACATACTGAACGAGGTTTTGAATGTCTTTTGCGCTTTTGGGATATACCACGAGATCGGGTTGTATCTTGAACAAGCTCCAATCAGTACTGGCATTTTCTAAATCTTTTTTTTCTTGTGAAACCTCTCCTTCTAAAATATTTTCGAGAGCTTTCTTAACTTCCTCATAATGTATCATGCTTGTAGTATACCACTCTTGGCTCTGAATAAGAGCTTCTTGTTCTAGCTCGAAAAGTCTATACTATATTGAGTATGAGTCGACAAAAGACGATTTCAAAAAAAAATATTCCAAAAAATGTTCTTTGGACACTTGAACAACTTCATAATAATGGTTATGAAGGTTTTATCGTTGGTGGGTGTGTTCGGGATCTTATCATGAAAAAAAATCCTCATGACTGGGATATCACCACCAATGCAACTCCAGAACAGATTATTGCTATCTTTGAACAAACTGATCGGCGAGTTGTCTATGAAAATAATTTTGGAACAGTCGGTATTATTAATAAGGAGCTTGAAAAAGACACCCCTGATTATGCCATTGAGATTACTCCTTATCGTAGTGAAGGACACTATAGCGACAAGCGGAGACCTGATACGGTTTCCTTCAGTACTCACATATCCGAAGATTTAAAGCGGCGAGATTTTACGATGAACGCCCTTGCGTACGATCCTTTTTCTGAAACCTTGATTGATAAATATGAAGGAATTCATGATATTGAAAATGGAGTTATTCGTACCGTTGGAAATCCTGATGAACGTTTTTCTGAGGATGCCCTTCGCATGATGCGTGCTGTGCGTTTTTCTGCGCAACTCGGTTTCATTTGTGAAACAGAAACTCTGAGTTCTTTGAGAAAAAATATTCCTCTCATGAAACATGTTTCACCCGAACGTATTCGTGATGAGTTTTTGAAATTGATTGATGCTGATTATGCTGTTGATGGAATTTTGTTAATGCAGAAGATCACCATGCTTTCATTGATTGTTCCTGAACTTGAAGAGGGGATCAATTGTGACCAAGGGGGAGCGCATATCTATGATGTCTTTGAGCATAATCTCAAGTCTTTTGAACATGCTGTTAACAAATCTTACTCACTTCATGTGAAACTTGCAGCATTGTTTCATGACATTGGGAAACCTCGATCACGACGAAAAGCAAATGGACGAGGAACCAAAGAGTGGACGTTCTATGGGCACGAAGTTATCGGAGCCAATATGTCACGTGATATTATGAAGCGATTAAAATTTCCTAAGGAGCTTTCTGATAAGGTAGAAAAGCTCGTCCGCTATCATATGTTTTTTTCTGATCCGGATGCGATTACTTTGTCAGCTGTTCGTCGTATGGTTGCAAATGTTGGAGAAGAAATGATTTGGGACCTTATGGATTTGCGAACCTGTGATCGTATCGGAACAGGGCGTCCAAAAGAAAAACCATATCGCTTGCGGAAATATCATGCAATGATTGAAGAAGTCTTACGCGACCCCATTAGTGTTGGGATGCTCAAAATTAATGGTGATATTATGATTGGTGAAATGGGGATGAAACCGGGTAAAAGGATGGGGTGGATACTGCACGCACTTCTTGAAGAGGTTCTTGAAGACCCAACAAAAAACACCCGTGAGTACTTGGAGCCACGAGTGCGAGCATTTGATGAATTGTCTGATACAGAATTGCAAGAGCTTGGTGAGCAGGCTAAACACCAAAAGGATATTTTGGAACAGGAGGAAGTTAAGAAGTTACACAGAAAACACAAAGTATAAAATATCCTTTTGGTGTCGCTCGATTTATTTATAAATTTAGAGGGAAAGAACAAAAAGAAATGTTAGAACAAGAAGAAATAAAAAACTTCACCGAAAACATAAGGTAGATTAAAAAGAAACCCGAAACAAAACTGTCTCGGGTTTTTTGATTTAAATTTTTTTGTTTCAGTTGTTTCCCTTTATTACTGGAATGACTCAAAGTCGTTCGCAGCATCGAGAGCAAATAGGCTGAAGAGCCCATCTCTTTTTACCGCCTTTGTTGAGCCGTCAATATCGGAGGACTCAACGACGTACCCATAAGAATAATACGACTCGTCCTGTGAAAATATGTTTATAACATACTTTTCACCGCTCTCATCCTCAAGATCATACATACTTCTTTCCCATGTGAGAAAGGGTTTGGTAAAATTATTGAGGTTTCCTTTATTAATTACAAGTTCACCCATCTCTATCATGAGTTCGTTCTCTTTGTAGAGATAGAACTCCCGGGGTGACCCTGATGAGTCCTCTTGTTCGAGAGAAGACAGTTTTTTCTCAATAGCTGCCTTCATCCCTGCAACTTCTTGCCTGGTGAGTTTGTAATAATCGGGGTTGGTTGCCTCAGCTGCTTTTTTGGCTTCAGCTTCCTCAGCTAATTGTTCCTGCTGGTATTGTTTTTGTTTTTGTTCGTCTTGCCATTCTTGGTAGAAAGGACGAGCGCCGAACCAATAAAAAAATGCAATAGCAACAATGGCCAAAATAGTAGGGACAGTATTTTTCATAATTTAAAATTTTTTTAACAAAATACCTTTTTTATCTTTTTTTGTCAAATTTTAATTTGAATACTTATAGGGCAGTGATCAGACCCTTTTATGCCGTCGTGAATCGTTGCTGATTGGAGTTTTTCTTTCAGAGAACTTGAGACAAAAAAATAATCAATCCTCCATCCAACATTTCGCTCTCGTGCAAAAGCACGGTAGCTCCACCAGGTGTATTGAATTTTTTCTGGAAAGAGGGCACGGTAGCTATCAATAAATCCTGCCCCAATAAGATTACTAACCCCTTCTCGTTCTTTGTCGGTAAATCCCGCCGTTCCTGGTTTGGTACTGGTTGTGCGGTTGGCATCAGGTCGAGCGATGTCAATATTGGTATGCGCAGCATTAAAATCCCCACAGGTTATTACGGGTTTTTTTGTTTCAAGTTTTTTGAGATGTTTTAGAAATTCTCTATCCCAATTATCATAACGGAAATCAAGTCGCGATAAATCAGGTTTTGAGTTTGGGGTGTAGACGTTCACGAGGAAAAAATTTTCAAATTCCATCGTTATGACACGTCCTTCAGTATCGTAAGTGCTGTTTTTTATCCCATAAGCTATTGAAAGAGGTTGTATTTTTGAAAAAACTGCTGTTCCTGAATAGCCTCTTTTTTCTGCACTATTGATAACAACATGCTGGTATTCAGCAAAGAGACCGAGGTTCATATCTTCTTCACGTGCCTTTATTTCTTGAAAACAAAGAATATCAGGAGACTCTTGGCTTATAAACGAAAGGGTTCCTTCCTTTTCTTGCCACGCGCGTATACCGTTTACATTCCATGAAATGATTTTCATAGCATTATCATAACACAGAGGTACTCTTGATTCTTTTTTTATATTGGTTATAATTTACTCAAAATTTAAAAAATATGAATACAGGTGGTTACAGTAATGGGAAAGATGTATTTGGATTCTCAGAAAGGGTTCTTGAACTTTTTCCTGAAGAGATCTGGAAAAAAGATGGAAAACTTTCTTTTCCTGAAGGGAAACGAGCTTATCATCAAAAAGAGTTGGACTTCTTTGAGAAAATCATTAAAGAAAAATTCGAACAATGCAAAGCTTCTTCTGATTTTATTAAAGACGAAGAAAAAAGAAGTGTGGAGAACGGAAGAGGAAGAAAGCCTTACGAGGACGATCTTTCTGTTTCAGTGTTGAACGCAGCAGTTCTTCCCAAGGTTACTGGGTATATCATTGATCTTAAAAACGCTCTTGATAGAATTAAGAGTGGATCGTATGGGAAAAACCGGTTTGGTGAGCTTATTCACCCTTACCGGCTTTGTGCTGTTCCCACCACAACAAAAAATGTGTGGGAAAAACAGGGTTGATGTTGTATGTTGGACAAAAAAACAAAAGCAGTCTTAGGACTGCTTTTTTTTCATAATACTAAAAACAAGAACAATTTTATCTTCAGGGTCTGATTTTGATTCGTAGATTTGGAAATCTTGTTTGGTGATCTCAAATTTTTTACCAAAAATTTCTTTAATTTCGTCTTCCGTAAAAAAGTGATAGTAAACCCCAAACTTATTAAAATCCCCTGTTGCTGAGTTTTTTGGTTTCCAACCGAGGAATTGGTCGGTTTTTCTTGAATAAGAGACGTTGAGATAAAAACCGTCTTTCTTTAAAACACGATAAACTTCTTGGACATATCGATCCCAGTCTTTTGCCTCAATGTGTTGCATGGTTCCGATATCGGTGACAAGGTCAAATCCTTCATCAACAAAAGGAATTTCTTTTGCATCACCGACAACAAAACGCGCTCGCTCGGTAAGCCCTTCGCCCCGTATTCTTTCGTTCACTTTATCAACAATAGACGGAATGTAATCAATTCCCAAAACCCGATAACCCTGTTCGAGAAGGTGGAGCGCCCAAAGCCCTCGACCACCGCCAATATCAAGAACAAGAGAATCTTTTTCAAGTTCAGGAAGAAAGGAAAGTGCTTTGCTGTAATAAGGAATGTGAGTCCAAATATCGCTTCCTGTCTGATAGGCAAACTGAAAATATTTTTTTTGATTTTCAGGAGAGTAATCCATAGTTACTTTGTAGTATAACAAATTTTTCTTTGAAAGTAATTTGTCTTTTTAAAATGATATGTCTTTGATAGATTTTTTCTTTAAAAAATTTTTCCTAAAAAGGTTTCACTCGTTGTTTTTGTTGTGAAACTTTTTGTGAATATCACGTAGTTGCTTGTCGGTGATATGCGTATAGATTTGTGTTGTTGCAATATTGCTGTGCCCTAGCATCATTTGGACACTTCTAATGTCAGCGCCGTTTCTCAGTAAATCAGTGGCAAAGGAGTGCCGAATGGTATGAGGAGTAACTCTTTTTGAAATCCCTGCTTCAAGAGCCATTTGTTTCACTATACGTTCCACAGAGCGAGGGCTTAATCTGAGTGATTCATTATTTTCTTCTCGTTTCACACGAGAAGGCCCTTCTTGAATAAAGAGCGCTTCATCGATATCAGTCCTTGAGCTAAGATATTTGCGCACAGCATCTTTTGTTTCTTTACTCAAAAAGACAATACGAATTTTTTCTCCTTTTCCTCTAATACTCAGTTCATCTTGATTAAGGTCAATATCTCGGTTGAGAGAACAAAGCTCAGAAAGACGAAGTCCTGTAGAAAAGAGCATATGAAGTAATGCGTAATTTCGTGGGTGTTTTTCTGCGGCATCAAAAAGACGAGAAAGTTCATGACTTTCAAGGTGGTCAACGTGGCGATCTCCTGTTTTTGCAAGCTCAATATGATCAGGACTATATACCGAAATTCCTTGTTTCATAAGATATTTTAAGAAAACACGAAGAGCAATAAGGTGGTAGTTCTGTGTCCTTTTTTTCATTGTCCCTGAGCTTTGTCCTTGAGATTTTTGTCCTGGTTGTCGATTAAGATAGAGTCGGAAGGAACGAACGGTTTCAGCATTAATGTCTTTGGTGTGTTTGAGATTTCCAAAAATGATAAAACGATTTATGTAATGTTTGTAATTACGAACGGTTTTGAGACTTCGTCCTTTTTCTATTTCAAGATATTCCAAGAATTGTTTAAGAGCACGCTGTATTTCCATAAGCCAAGTATAACAGATTTAAGCGTCGCAAAATAATAAAAAATGAGAAGGATTTTAAGGATGGGAGAAAAAGTCTTGGTCGAAGCCTTTTTAATTTGCAAAAACAACAATCTGTGCTAAGATACACTCTGTTATGTTAACAACAAAGAAGAAAAAGGACGTTATCGCGGGTGTAAAAACGCACGATTCTGACACCGGTTCTCCTCAAGTGCAAATTGCTCTTTTGACTGAACGGATTTTGGAATTGACTGAACACCTCAAGGTCCACAAAAAAGACATCCATTCACGACGCGGACTTATCAAAATGGTAGATACTCGTCGAAAATTACTTCGTAATTTTAAGAATAAGGATGAAGCAGCTTATCAGGAACTTATCCAAAAACTTGGATTAAAAAAATAATCGCCATAAGGCGGTTTTTTTATTGTTTTTATATGCGCTTCACGCTACAATAGTTTTATATGAATGATGATCAAAAAAAGATAAATTGGAAACGAAGTATTTCTCTTCAGGACGAAGAAAATGATGTTAACGATTTACCTTTGTCACCACTTCAATCTGAGGTTTCTCCTGAACAGGATATTGAGTCTCTCAAAAAAGAAATTGAGAATGATTTTCTCAAAAGCTCAGGAGTTTTTCCAGTGCAAGAAAATGAGGCAGAAAGGAGCTCTTCTTTTGGAGAAGATTTTTCTCGAGAAGAGGATCAGCTTCCAACTGAAAATCCTTTAGAAAATTCTTCCGAGGAAGAAGCTATTTCAAAACTTCGTGAAGAAATTCTTCGTGCGCAAAAAGTTTCTGAAGAAGATTTTCAGGCACCTCCAGGAATTGAGCAGACTTACTATTCAGATCTTTCACAGGCAATGGAATCAAGTGAGCCTTCAACAATGTCTGAACTTATTCGTCGTTCTCGTTTTGAGGATGAAGAAAAAAAGATTCATTCACCTCGTTCGCGAAAGAACCTTCTTTTTCTTGCAGGAACATTAATTTTTCTCCTTGCGAGTGTTGGGGTTTTGAGTACAATCCTCAAAAACTCAAAAACTCAAAAAGTTGAGATTATTGAAGGGCAGAAAGTTTCTTCTTTGGTGTATGCCGATACCAACACAGGAATTAATTTAACAGGAGTTGATACGGCGAGAACTAAACAAGCAATACGACAAGTTACTGAGAGAAAACACTCAAAAGATTCTGTTGATCAAATTTATTATGTTGAGCAGGATAATGTTGGAAATCTCAGAAGACTTGGAATAAAAGATGTTTTTGATAGAACAGGATCTCTTGTTCCTGATTTACTCTATGACAATATCGAAAACACCTTTATGCATGGGGTCTATACCTCGGATAAAAACTATCCTTTCTTGATTTTAAAACCCCTTTCATATGACCGAGCTTATCTCGGAATGAAGGAATGGGAATCGACAATGATTGACGACCTCTCACCATTTCTTGATCTTCCTAATGATGCGAATGATAGAAGTCTCCTGAATCCAGGGTTTGAAGACAGTCTTATTAAGAACAAGAACGTAAGAGTTGCTCGTTTTCTCCCTCGAAGTCGTGATCGAAAAGGAATTTCTGATTTTTTGAGAAGTATTGGAGATAGTTTTGGGGGGAAACAAAATGGAGAAACTGAGGAGATCCCTCATGATAGTGGAATCTCAGAAGAAGGTGAAGAAGGTCTTCTTACCTACCTCGGAAAACCATTGAGAAATCTTTTTGATATTCCATCAGTTTTTGCTCAAACAGAACGTTCTATTTTTGGAACCGTTACTGACGAATACGGGAATCTTGTTTTTGATGTTCCTGTATTTGTAAAAGAGAGCCCTTCAAAAGGGGGTGACACTGGAGGAAGTGGTCAGTATAGTTTTATGGGACCACTTGGAAACTTTACCCTTGTTGCAGGAGGAGCGACCTTGGATAACTCAGCAGTTTATACGCTTAAGGAAATCGCTGTTCCACAAGGAAAAACCATGCCGCTCGATATTCAGCTTGAACTTGAATCCGTTGAGCCTGAAGGGGTTGTTCTTGGCGGAGGAGGGTCTTCACAAGCAGGTCAATGTTCTAATGGGCAAATTGTTTGTTATAACAATAATTTTCCAGGACAGGTTTTTGACAGCTCTCATGAGGGAGAACCAGGATATTATTGTATTGATATTGTTGGAGGAAACTGTCAGCTTGGAACCGAAGGAAACGGAGCTACCACAGGGAATCAAGAGATTGGGCAAATCTCATACACCAAAGATATTTGTTTTGACCCTATCTCTGGACAACGACTTACGGTAGAACAACAAGAACTTCTCGGTGACGTAAATAATCCTTATGGATTTTGTTTCTCTTCTTATCATTGTTACAAATATGTTTGTATCGATGAGAGAACAAATATTGAAGTTTCTTCTATCCGTGAAGGAGAACCGGGAATTGTGTGCCGTCAAAGTACTCAAAGAGTACCTTATGACTTTGAAGGAAGGAAAGTATGTCGTCAATTTACTGACCTTCTTTCAATGAAAAATATTAATCAGCAGACATTGTGTTTTGATGCTGATGGAACCTATATTCCTTACATAAGCTCAGCATCGTCAATGCAAGGCGTTACTTGTATCGCCCCACAAACACGAAGCAATCGATTGTGTATTACCCAAGAAGGAGGAGTGGTAAATCCCGATTCACCAGACGCTCCTTTGTATGGAAATTATAAATTTTGTTTTGAGCCACTTGGTGGTGTTACCACAACGATTGATGTTAATGATAAGTGTAGTGACCTCACAACTCAGGAAATTCAACAACGATTAGCTCAAGCTGCGTTTGAAATTCGTTTTCTTGCAAATATTGGAGCGGTTCTCGGACTTTCTCAGTCATTTATCCAAACACTTCATCAGACAGCCGATTTTCTAGAACAAATTGCATATGCAAACGTTCTCCAGATAGAAGAAGCTCGGCAAGTTATTTCCTTCCTCCACGATCTTGAAGTCTTTCTTGATGCTATTGATCCAGATCTTGATATGCCTCAAGAAGGACCAAATGGGAATCTTAACTTCTATGGATCACTCCGCTACATTATTGATCTTGTAAAGTGTACGCTCGGTATAGCAAATACCTTACAGTGGAGCACCCTTGATCCAATTCCACAAGGAATTAGTATCTATGCAGGACAAAGTGTTGCTGGAATGATTCCTATCCAGCAAGCATTGGTACTTCTCGGACTCCTTGACCCAATTTCTGTTACAGGCTCTCTTGATCTTGTAACTCAAGATGCTATTTCTCAATTACAACTTGCCAACGCTCTTCAGGTGACAGGAATTATTGATCCGCCGACTCTTGAACTTCTTCAGGAAATTATCGAAGGAGGAGAGAGCATTGTTGGGAACGACGCAATTATCAATGATTACTTTGGCCCAAGCGGTACCGCAGGAGGAACAACAGGAGGAGCTCTTGGAGGGTCTGGAACTGTTGATGGATCAGGAGTTCTTGGGGAAGGACAAATAACGATTGTTCAAGGGCTTGGTTCTTACGGAACACTTGTTCAAAATCTTCAGGTGATTCTCTTTGCCGAAGGCTATACTATCTCACAAATTAATGGAGTTTTTGACGCAGAAACATGTCAGGCACTTCAGGAATTTCAGGCTGATAACGGGCTTGAGATTGCGGATCCTGTTAGTTGTGTC
Source organism: Minisyncoccota bacterium (assembly GCA_028697455.1). Lineage (GTDB taxonomy): Bacteria > Patescibacteriota > Minisyncoccia > Phycocordibacterales > UBA1006 > UBA1006. The sequence continues at coordinate 57,943 of JAQVEZ010000002.1, read as the reverse complement.
ATTTCTCCCGAAACCTACGATGCGCTCAATGCTCTTATTCGAGAAAAAGGATATCTTGGTTCAGGTTTTGCTTTGAACCCCCAAGGATACCTTGAAGGAAAGGGAATCCTTGAAGGTCTCTTTGGTCCAGGAGTTCGAGATTACCTTGTTGATGCAGCAGGAGATAACCTTAATGAAGGGGATGTTGTTTTGCTCTATACTTTCCTTGATGAGAACACTATCCTTATTGCACGAGATGAAATTGTTATTAATGAGATAATAAAGAGAAGAGCCTTGTATAATTATCTCACACAATAGCATCCTGTATTTTTTAAAATAAATTGTTACACTATTGTTATGGCTATTGATATTAATAAACAAAAAGAAATACTTCTTAAACAAAAAGAAGAAATTGAAAGTGATCTTAATGCACTTGGAGTAAAAGAAGGGGATGGAGATTGGATGGTCCTTCCTGAAGATAGTGAAGGAAGCACGGCTGACCCAAATGACGACGCAGATATTACAGAAGATTTTGAAGAAAAAATTGCACGATTGAATGTTCTTGAAGCAGGGCTTAAGCAAATTGAAAAAGCACTTCGTGCTATTGAGAATGGCACCTATGGTATTTGTGAGGTTTCTGGAGATCCTATCCCAGAAGAGCGACTTCTTGCAAATCCTTCAGCGACAACAAAAGCGGAATACGCACAGTAAAAAAGAGAAAGGGAAACTTTTCTCTTTTTTATGTATAATAAGGGTATGAAGTTTTCACGCGTATTCTCCGCACAGCCTGAATACCTAGAGGGAGCTGTTATTACGGTTGAGGTTGATATTTCACGAGGCCTCCACTCTTTTGTTATTGTAGGGATGGCATCGAAGGCTGTTGATGAAGCGCGTGATCGAGTAAGTTCTGCTCTTAAGAATTCTCATTTTTCTTCCCCAAAATCAAAAAATGAAAAACTCGTTGTTTCTCTCGTACCTGCTGATCTCAAAAAAGAAGGGTCGTATCACGATGTTGCCATTGCTCTTGCATATCTTCTTGCCAGTGAAGAACTCTCTTTTGAAAAAGAAAAGAAAGTTTTTATTGGGGAGTTGTCACTTGATGGGACCGTTCGTCCTGTTTTGGGGATTCTTCCCATTGTTCAAGCTGCAAAAAAAGCTGGCTTTGAAGAAATTTTTGTTCCTTTTGAAAATAGGGAGGAAGCTGCTCTTGTTGATGGTATTTGTATCTATCCTGTAGAAACACTAACTGAACTTGTTTTACACCTTGATGAAAAACATGAACTTCACAAAAAGATTACTCCTCAATCCTCCTCTCTCCCTCTTTTAGAAAAAGTTCCTCTTGTTTCAACGACAGATTTTGTAGATATCCGAGGACAACTCCTTGCGAAAAGAGGTCTCGAGATCGCTGCTGCTGGTGGACATAATATCTGTATGTTTGGTCCTCCCGGAACTGGAAAGACCATGCTTGCCCGTGCTTTTTGTTCAATCCTTCCCCCGCTTAAAAAAGAGCATCTCCTTGAGGTGATTACGATTCATAGTGTTACTGGTGGAATGAAACCACTTGAGTATATGACTGAAGTTCCTCTCCGAACTCCTCACCATACAGCAAGTTATGTTGCCCTTATTGGTGGGGGGACGACCCCGCGTCCTGGTGAAGTGAGTCTTGCTCATCGTGGAGTTCTTTTCCTTGATGAGTTTCCAGAATTCGACAAGAGAGTGATTGAGAGCTTGCGTCAGCCTCTTGAAGACAGGGTTGTTGATATTTCTCGAGCAAAGGGAAGTGTTCGATTTCCTGCCCATTTTATTTTTGTTGCAGCGATGAATCCGTGTCCTTGTGGATTTTATGGATCGAGCAATGGGCGCTGTGTTTGTACTGCTTCACAGATTGCTCGTTATCGTTCAAAAATATCGGGGCCTCTTATCGATAGGATTGATTTGTGGGTTCCGGTCGAACACGTCGAGTATCGAGAACTCACTCATAATGATCATCAAGGAGAGAGTTCTCATCTATTACGGCAAAGAGTTTCGGATGCGCGAGATATTCAGTTTGCACGAAGCCTCAAGAGATACGGCAAAGAGTTTCTTAATAACGAACTCAACGCAAAGAACATCCAAGAAGAATTTTTTGATGAGGCGACCAGAAACCTTCTTGAAACAAGTGCAAAGAAGATGGGACTCTCTCCGCGGGCGTTTCATCGTGTGATTAAGGTTGCTCGTACGATTGCCGATCTCGAAGGAGCAGCAAACATTGAACAAAATCACATTCTTGAAGCGCTCCAATATCGACCCCAACAGTAAAATAAAAAGACACACAACGTGTCTTTTTATTTCATATAGTTCATGTTTTTTCTCTGTCCAGAGTTAGAATCTCGAACTTCAAAGTGAAGGTGAGGCCCAGTAACGTTTCCGGTATTTCCTATTTTTGCGATAAGATCTCCTTGCTTTACTTTTGCTCCAGAACTTACAAGGATTTCGCTCGTATGCGCATAGAGAGATTCGGTTCCGTTGCTGTGTTGAATGATGAGACATTTTCCATATCCAGTTCCGCAGCCTATTTGCTTTACGGTTCCACTGGCAGTTGCATAGATAGGATCCCCAATATTTCCACCAAAGTCAATTCCATAGTGATAGCGTCCCCAACGAGCACCCATGAGAGAGGTAACAACTCCTTTTGCGGGTCTTGCATAGAATCCGTTGTTTTGCGATGAAGAACTGCTTGACGAAGTATTGCTATTTGAACTTTTTGCCCCACTAGTACTTTGAACAGGTGCTTTCTTTACTCCGTTTGGAATAATAATTTTTTCTCCCGTCTTGAGTTTGACATTTTTTACTGCCTCATTTACGTCTGTGCTTTTGGCAGATCCTAATTCTGCTTGAGTAGAGAGTGTTTCGATTTCTTGATAGTTGTAAATAGCAATATCAAGAGGATCGACTCCATATTCTTTTGCAATCTTAGTGAGAGTATCACCACTTTTAATTGTGTGACGAACTCCTGTGATAGGAAGGATTTTCAATTCCTGCCCCTTCTTGATGGTGTTTCCATTAATGTTATTTTCCCAACGAATAGTGTTGGTGGAAACATCGAAGTATTCAGCAATTTCAGAAAGGGTATCTCCTTCGTGTACGGTATAGAGAATAATTCCGTCAGAGTTCACTTCAATATTTTTGAGAGCAACATCATTATTATGATTGATTGTTGTTTGAGGCAAAAGGAGTGCAAGCTTATTATCTATTTTTGCTTCTGCAGGACCGCCAACAGCACGTGGATCAACTTCGGCAGGAGAACTGAGAAGAGCAAGTTTTTGCGAGTTTGTCTTTGCTGATTGATCAGCTATGGCTGACGCAGAAGATTTATTCGTTAAAGTAACGATTGTAAAGAGTACAATCAAAATACTGAGAGTAGCTACAATAACTCTTTCTTGCTTTGTATTGCGGTATATCGCCGTATGGTCATTTCCAGACGGGTCTTGAGCATTTGTTTCGATAAGCCATTTGTAGGTCTCCAAAAGGGAGACCAAAATAGTACGTTTTTATAGTAGCACGTATTGAGTCTTTATCTATTGACAGAAAGGGTATAAATATGGTATATTGTAAGTATCAATTTTATTACTCACCATCTTTTCTTTGTGTTATAATTTTTATATATGGACCCCTTGCAAACAAACAACCAAAGCCTTCTTGATGACTACCTTACTGAAACAATGGTGGGAGATCATCTTGTCATTCCCTCTGATATTTTTGAACTTGGAGGTCAAGAATATCTGGTTCTTGATATTATAAAAAAAGAAGGCATTCCACATCTTAAATTAACAGCGCTTGATGAGAGTAATGAAGGGAAGCAATATCTTGTTCCTTCAAGAAAACTCGAAGACCTTAAAAATCTTAATTTATCAGAATATATTTTGTAAGTATATCGTATGGATAATTCTTCAGAAAAATCAAAACAACATCAGTATTCATTTCAGACTAAACTGCCCGAAGGGCAATTAGTGAATCTTGATATTACGACTCCTGATAAGGATACTCCTATTGGTATTTCTATTGAGCAAAGAAAAGGAAGCGAAACACTCGCTGAACAGATTACGATACAAATTACAATCAACCAACAACGTATCGAAAAACTTGAATCTTCAGTACAGCCTGATAAGGAAGAAAAGATTAAAAAGCTAAAACGAAACAACAAAGGGCTCGAGAATGTTTTTCAAAAAGCCAAGGCGAAAGTACAGAGCTCACAAGGGCAAAAACCCAAAGCACAAGCATCTCAGTCAACAGGGGAAAGCACAGCAAAATCTCCTGAGGTAAAAGTAAATAAGACAGAAGAACCAAAAGCTTCCGTTCGTAAAGAGACTCCTCAGCAGCAAGAAAGCGAAAAAAATGAAAAGAGTTTCGGTGAAATTTTGGAAGAGACTAACGCAGAAGAAGCAGAAAGACAAAAAGCTGCTCAAACTGAGACACAAACAACCTCAGAAGCTGTTGGGCAAAAACCAGAAGAAGAGAAACCTGCTCTCACTACAGAAACACAAAAAAAAGAAACAATTTCTTCTGAACAAGAAAAAAGTATTCTCGAAGCACGTCGCTTTGGGCACAAGAAACACCTTTTTGAAGGATTCACGGAAAAAGAAAATCAAAAACGAAGGGAATATCGAGAGCTTCAAAAGATTTTTTCAAAAAAATATGACGATCTTAATGAAAATGAAAAGAAGCTCGTTCGAACCATTGATTTTGATAAATACTTTAAAGAAAAGAATCTCAAACAAGGATCTCGCGAGAAAGTAACACTCAAAAAAGAAGCTATCGAAATTCTCGATAAAAGAATTCGCAAGCTAGAAGATACCCTTATGAAGGAAGAAGGAAAAAACTTTTTCCAAAGAGGGTGGCGGCAGTTTAAATCTTGGTATGAAAAACCAGAGAACAAAGCTAAGCTCTCCCGAAGAATTATCGTTTCAGGAGGAGTTACTGGATTACTCGCTCTTACGGGAGTAGGGGCAGCTGGGCTTATAGGTTCTAACCTGATTCGTTTTGCAGGATCATATGCAGGAGGAGAAACCGCTCGCTGGATATACGATAAAAACAAAAAAGACTATCGTGAGCGTATGGCAGATTTTCGTAAAGAAAATCCAGTTCCTACAAAATTTACTGCAAGTGAAAAAGGTATCTTTTTAAATAAACAGTTTGATGAGTATAAAAAACGTCGTGACGAACTTATGGCAGGTTCAGCAAAGTACATTCAAACAAAAAATAGAAACCGTAAACGATGGGACACCTTTGGGAGACTCCTTGGAGGATTTTCTGTTCGTGGACTTGAACACCTTGCTGATGCCGCTGTTATTCCAGAAGATGCTGCTGAGACCATTACTCCTCCTCCACTCCCTGTTCCTGACCCAGAAACAGTTCCAGTAGAAATAGATGCTATTACTAACGACGCTATGGTTCGAAAAGGAGAAGGGATTACCCATGTTATTTTAAGACAACTCAAAAATGACCCAAGTCTGAGAGATGCATTCGGTATTGATGGAGATCCAACAGGAGTAGACGCAGCTCGTATTGCAAAAGACTTTGGTTATATCCACGACGATGGATCAGAAATTCGCGTTTTTGATGGACAAGGGGCAGCTTACCAGCTTGGCGTTGATAAAGAGGGTCATAATTTCATTAAAGAGTTTAAGGGAGGTGAAATGGTAAATGGTTCTTATGAAGGAGGAAGTTTCGTTGAGCGACATGAAGGAGGAAGTTTATTCGAAGGATCTGACAAGGATGATTATGAATATTTGTATCGGAAGAATTCTTCTACCCCAACAACTTCTTCTCTTGATAATAACAATATTGGAACAGATACTCTTGGGCGAGGAGGAAGTTCAGTTAAAGATCCCTTCTCTGTCGTAGAAGAAAATCATATCCCTCCCAAAGTTCAACCCCTTCCTGATCATCTTAAAACCCCTCTTCAAGGAGTAAATGAAGACAATTTTTTCGGAGTAAATGAAGAATCAGTATTAAATAGTAGCGAAATTAATAATGTTGAGGGAAATAATAGAGTTCTTCTTTCTCAAGAAGCTGGGCCCTTCCAAATCTTTCATGATGCAGAGGGAGGGGAAATTCGGGTAAATGAAAACTTTGAATATAAGGGAGATGTTGATGATACTAAGTTTTCTCGAATAGCGTTACATCAAATGAAAGAAGGAAGATTCACCCTTCATATGAATATTAGTGACGAACGGCTTGGTCCTTATAATGGAGCACGAATTGCTCAGCTTAAAAATGGCCGCTATGTCTTTGAAATGACTGGGTACGGTTCTTCAGAAGCATCAGCACAGCAAGTAGCACTGCAAAAAGCTCAAGATGTTTTAGGAGCCTTCAAGATGCCGATTTCAGATCAGTTTTTCCAGTCTTTTGTAAAAGAAGGAACGACACTCTCAAAAGTATCTATCCCTATTTCTGAAAACCAAGCTGCTTTTATTGGAAAAACCTACGGAGAATTGGCGCGAGCCCTCGGAACACGAGGTCTTGACCAATAAATAATTAATAAGTATTTTTATAATATGGAACCAAACACACAAACAGATCTTAATATCCGAGAAGCACTTGAAAGTTTTTATGATTTTTCAGATTATTCTTCTGAGGATAAAGAACGACTCCTCGATGAGTCAACTGATATGATTATGGAAGCGTCACTGATCAGGTCTCTCGACCGGGCAGGAGAAGCAACCCAAGAGAAATTTGATGCTCTTATGGAAACAGACCCTGATGCTGATACGGTCGCAAAATTTATTGAAGAAAATATCCCCTTCTTTGGAGAAGTTCTTCAAGAAGAATTCACTATTTTTCAAAATATTGACAAAGAAGCCGAGTAAAAAATTCCGGCTTTTTTGTTTATTTCTTTTTGGTTGGTATACTCTTTTTTATGAATAACCCGCACCTTTCTCTTTTAAATAAAGAACAACAAGAAGCTGTTCTCGCCACGGAAGGCCCACTCCTTGTTGTTGCGGGTGCTGGAACAGGAAAAACGAAAATGCTTACGCATCGAATCCTTCATCTTATTTCTCAAGGAGTTTCTCCTTCATCACTTCTTGCCATTACTTTTACAAATAAAGCCGCAGAGGAAATGCGAGAGAGAATCCTTCCTTTTCTCGGTCAAGACGATCTAAGTCCTTTGCTTGTTACTTTCCACGCACTTGGGCTTCGTATTTTGCGTGAAGAACACAAGACACTCAGTGTCAATCGTTATTTTAATATCCTTGATACCCAAGATAAGGTTTCACTTATTAAACAAGCGATGGATTATCACAGTATTGATCCGAAAGAATGGGAACCTAAAAAAATTTCTGGAGTAATTTCACGAGCAAAATCAGATGGGATAAAAGTTTCTGAGTATATGGCGGAAAATAATCCTCTTCGCGTTATTACAAAAATGGTCTGGGAACGTTATGAATATCTTAAAAAACAAGAAGAGTCTTTTGATTTTGATGATCTTCTTCTTGAGACCTTTCTTTTACTTTCTCAAAATCCTGAAATTTTAAAAAAATATCAACAACGTTGGAGGTATATTCATGTTGATGAGTATCAAGATACCAATACGATACAATATAAGATAGTAAAACTTCTCGCCCAGGCTCACAATAATATTTGTGTTGTGGGAGATAGTGATCAAAATATTTATTCATGGAGAGGGGCTGATATGAGCAACATTCTTCATTTTGAAAAAGATTTTCCCGGAGCAAAAGTTATTATTTTAGAGAAAAATTATCGTTCCAGCAAAATAATTCTTCAGGCAGCTCACGATGTTATTTCAAAAAATGTTGAGCGAATTGAGAAAAAACTTGAGACGGACAACCCAGAAGGTGATAAGATTGTTGTTTTTGAAGCTTTTTCATCTCAAGAAGAAGCAGATTTTGTTGCACGTACTACCAACAAACTTATTCAGGATGGTGTCGCCCCTGGAGACATTGCCGTTCTTTTTCGAACAAATTTCCAATCTCGAATTCTTGAAGAATTTTTTCTTTCATACTCAATTCCTTATACGGTTGTGGGGATAAAATTTTTTGAAAGAAAAGAGGTGAAAGATATTTTAAGTTATTTAAAATTTTCATTGAACGCTCAATCTCTTTCTGATCTTAAGAGAATTATTAATGAACCGAAGCGAGGGATTGGTAAGGTTTCTATTGCGAGAATTTTTGCAGGCCAATCTGAACAACTCACCGCAAAAGCAAAAGAATCATATGAAGGATTTCTTTCTCTTGTTAATGAAATCACTTTATTTTCTAAAGAACACCTTCTATCAGAAACACTTAAATTTATTATTCAAAAATCAGGTTTAGAGAAGAAATTTCTCAAAGAAGGAGAGGACGGACAAGAGCGGCTCGACAACCTTAAAGAGTTGGTGAGTTATGCAACTAAATATGACGATCAGGAAAACTCCTTTGAAGCTTTTTTTGAAGAGACTGCTCTCTTTTCTGGGGAAAATGAATCAAAGGAAAAAGGAGAAGAATCTTTAGTGAGACTAATGACTATCCACGCATCAAAAGGACTTGAGTTTTCCTACGTTTTTATTACCGGACTTGAACAGGGGCTTTTCCCGAGCACTCGTGATGAGGTTAAAACTTCTTATGAAGAAGAAGAGGAACGAAGACTTTGCTATGTTGCTATTACACGAGCTAAGAAGCAACTTTATCTTTCTTTTGCACGAACCCGAATGATTTATGGACAAGAACGTATCAATGAACCCTCAGAATTTCTTAAAGATATTTCTGAAGAGTTTTTGGAGCATGCTGACTCTCAAGACGGTGAAGAAATAACTCATTATCTTGAGTGGTAAGGAGAATTTTTTAAGCTATTATTAAATCTATGGTTGATGTTTCCCCTAAAAAATCATTAGGACAAAACTTTCTTAAATCAAAGAAAGCTCTTTCTGCAATGGTTTCTTCTGCAGAAATTCATCCCGGAGATTATGTTCTTGAAGTTGGTCCAGGGAAAGGAGCTCTTACAGAGGTTCTTCTTGCTGCTGGTGCTCGTGTGGTTGCCTGTGAGATAGACGAGAGAATGATTCACTATCTTTCAGAGAAATTCTCTTCATTTATTGAAAGCAAACAACTCATCCTCGTTCCGGGAGATGTTCTTTTTTCAAGCTGGGAAAAAGAAATTCCCCAAGGGGTTTCTTATAAGCTTGTTGCCAATCTTCCTTACTATGTTGCTACGCATATTTTGAAATTCTTTTTAGAAAGAAAAAATTCTCCAACGACGGCTGTCCTCCTTGTTCAAAAAGAAGTTGCAGAAAGAATCGTTTCTCGAGACAAGAAATCATCAATCCTTTCGTTATCAGTAGCACTCTATGGTTCTGCAGGGTGGATTGTGAAAGTTCCTGCTCGTTTTTTTACGCCTAAGCCCAAGGTTGATTCAGCAATTATTTTAATAAGAGATATTGGGGTGGAAAAAATTCCTTCTTTTCGCTGGGGAGAAAATTTTTTTACTATTATTAAAACTGCTTTTAGCGAAAAAAGAAAAAAGGCACTTAAAAATCTTAAAAAAATTAATGGAGACTGGGACCTTTGGTTTACTGAGCTTGATATTCCAAAGAATACACGAGCAGAAGATATTTTATTTCCTTTGTGGAAAGACCTTTGTGATAAATATACATTCTTTGCAAAAAAATAATATTTTTTATTTTTTTTGTTATACTTAAATATATGTTTGCCAAATTTCAAAAATACCTTCCTAGCAAAAAAACCCAATATCTTATTGGGGCACTACTCCTTGTTGGAGTTCTTCTTCTTGTAAGTCTGTTTATTTTTAAAAAGATAAAAGGGAAGGGAAATAATCTCCTTTCTATCTCACTTATTGAGGACTCAAAACAGGCCTCAACCCTTGTAAAGGATAGTGATGATGACGGTGCTTATGACTGGGAAGAAATAGCTGCAGGTCTCGATCCGGAGAACCCTTATTCTAACGGGAACGGAGTTCTTGATGGAATTTACCTTAAGGAAATTCAGCGTCGAGAACGTGCACGTTTTGTTGTGGAAGGGGGAGAATCTCTTTCTGAAATGGAAAAGTTTCTGCGAAGCGGGCTGAGTGCTGTCGTTGCTTTTGAAGAAGCGGGAGGAGTTTTTAATGAAAAAAACCAAGAACAGTTTGATAAAAATATCGAGCAGTACGTTTCTACCCTTCCTCTCGGGGGAAAGATTTATTTAAAGAGTGATATTAAAAGAACAAATGATACCTACCAAAAAATCAAAAGCTATGAGTCGTTAATGAAGAAAGCACTTAGCTCATACCCTATCAACCTCTCTGATTTCGAGCTTCTTGTTGCTGCAGCAAAAGATCAAACTTTATATACTGGGAAACTTTATGTAACCTCAGAAAAATATAAAAAATATCTCAATGAACTCCTTTCGGCCGAGGTTCCTCAGTCAGTTACCGAAACACACCTACGACTCCTCAATAATATTAGCAGCCTTTCTTCTTCTTTTGATAATCTTCTTCTCAAAGAACCTGATGATATTATTATTGTCTCATCAATCATTCAGATGGAGTCACTTTTTGACGATACGATCTCTACATTACAAAAATTGAATATATTTTTTGATGTTGTAGCCACTTCTTCTCCAGATGATATGTCTCAAACACAGTATGAGGAAGAGCCGGAAGAGGGAGGTGAAGTGCCTTCAGAAAGTGGTCCTCGTGGCATTTAAAAGAAAGCTCAGCTTTCTTTTTTTGATGAATTTGATACCCTTTGGGTAGGACCAACTGTCCTCTTAGTAGTATTAAAATAAAATAATTATGTTTGATTTAAAGGTATTACAATCTACGCTCGAACAGATTGAGCAAGAAAAAAATATTCCTCGAGAGAAAATTCTCGAAGCAATTGAGCATGCTCTTGCAGCTGCTTATAAAAAAGACTATGGAGCAAAAGGACAAATTATTCGATCACATTTTAATCCAGAAACAGGAGCACTCGAATTCTTTCAAGTAAAAACGGTTGTTGATGAGAGTCTCGTAAAGCCAGAGCTCACTGAAGAAGAGCTTGAGGATCCGAATTTTATTGAAGAAAATGAAGAAGGAGATGAGCGTGTTCGTTTTAATCGAGAGCATCACATGTATCTTCCTGAGGCTCAGCATATCCGTACTAATGTGAAGGTAGGGGATGAAATCATTTTCCCCCTCGATAATCCTCTTGAAGAAAATGAAGAGTTTGGGCGCGTTGCGGCGCTAACAGCAAAGCAAGTAATTCTTCAAAAACTTCGTGAAGCTGAAAAAGATATTAAACTTTCTCGGTATGAAAAAATGGTGGGGACACTTCTCTCTGGAACAATTCAGCGAGTGGTTGGAGGAAAAGTTTTTGTTGAACTTGCCCCGCGAACCCTCGGCGTTATTGAAAAGAAAGACCAACCACGCGGTGAATGGTATAAAGTAGGGGATACTCTCAAGGTATATCTTCTTGCTGTGGAGCCAGGCTTACGAGGAGTGCGTATCAGCCTCTCTCGAACTCATCCAGAGTTCATTCGAGAGCTGTTCAAGGCAGAATCACCTGAGGTTGCAACTGGTGTTGTCGAAATAAAATCAATTGCACGAGAACCTGGTTCACGTTCAAAAATTGCGGTTATGAGCCACGATCCTGATGTTGATCCTATTGGAGCTTGTGTTGGACAAAGAGGTTCTCGTATTAATGCGGTAACTTCAAATCTTGGAGAAGAAAAAATAGATATCATCTCGTGGTCTGCTGACCCTCTCCTTTACGTTGCAAACTCACTTGCCCCTGCCCAAGTTCTTGATATTGAAGGAAACCTTGATGAACAAAAGGCAAAGGTTGTTGTTGCAGAAGACCAACTTTCTCTTGCTATTGGGAAAGAAGGACAAAATGCTCGACTTGCTGCAAAACTTACCGGATGGAGAATTGATATTTCAGGAAGTAATGAGGGGATTAATTTTGACGATGATGAATCATCTGACGACTTTGTTTCTCTTGATGATCTTGAGGAGGTTCTTGAAAATGAACAAGAAGAGAATACAGATAATACATCTCACGGTGAAGATTTTGAATAAGTAAGCTTCTCGTGAGTAAAACAAAAAACAGAACTTGAGTTCCTGTTTTTTGTTTTAAGGGATTCTTTTGTTTCTGTTGCTTGCTTACGGGGAAACATGATATACTAAATTGACTATTATTGGTTAACCTTAAAGAGTTTTATGAAAGATCCTTTACGAGACGATCGTATTTTTCCAGAAGAAACAAAAAAACAAACTGTTTCGCCAAAGGAAAACCACGACACAAACAAAAATATTTTTGTTTTGTTGGGTATCCTTGTACTCATAGCGTTTGCTGTTTTTCTTTATTATAAGTTTGGACCTTCTTCTCCCTACGATGGAGTTCTTCCTGAAGAAGAGCAACTAAATATCCTAGAATCAACCGTACAAGGGCAAACCCCTTTCACTGACGAGCATCGAGAAAAAACAATCGAGGATATGCTACGATCATCCATTTAAATTTATTTTATTCTTATGAAAAAAATTCTTTTATCTACTTATAAAATTTCTTTCCTTTTTGTTCTTGCGGGAGCTTTTCTCTTTTCAGAACTTGCTTTTTCTCCTGAAGTCAAAGCGCAATCAACTATTGGAGGAGGAAATGCTTGTTCTGAAGACGGACCAGGAAACTTGTATGGTGTTGTTATGACTACCTTTGCAGGACCTATCTATATGAGTACTCAGTCATGGAACGATCTTTCTGGACAAGGGACAACCAATATAAGCTTCTACACAAGCTATAACCGGCAAACAGGTCTTTTTGGAGGAAGAGCGTGGAGCCCCTATCTTGGATGGGTTGATTTTGGATATACTAACCAAAACCTTATGGCCCAAAAAAGAGCTGAGTTTGAATCTCCAAAAGCAAATCCCGCAGCATGGGGGAATATGCCATATCAAGTTGATCTTTCTGGCGTTACCTATCAATCAGACCCAGGAGCTTTTGTCGGGCTTGGAAAAAACTATAATTTCTCCATTGTAGGGGGAACTGATTATTACGAAGATGTTGTTGGGGCAAAATATCTTGATTTTTCTGACGTTGTTATCGCGCAAAGTGATTGTAATGAACATGTTGATATTACTCTCAATAACGCAAACGTTCTTTATCAAGAAGAGTGTAGTATTCCACGACCAACGATCAGATGGACTTCTGAAAATGTTTCAGATTGTCAGACTGGAATTGGACTTTGGGTAAGCCCTGGTGCTCGAGCAACTCAAAATACTTCGGGAGAGCTCGCTTCTGGGGCTATTACCAACCAAAACACTCCTGTAACCTTCACCATCAGATGTATTGGAAATGATTCTGGTGCTGTTATTATCGGATCAGCATATGCGTGGTGTGGAGAGGTTGTCGACCCAAATGATCCAGGAGATCCTGGTGGACCTGGAGGTCCTGGATCAGGACTAGTCATTCCTGATTATCGAGAGGTATAGTTAATATAATGAATACTATGAAAAAATTCTTTAAGCAAAAAATAAATTTTCCTCTTGTTGTTCTGGCTCTTCTTGTTCTTGTTTCTTGGTTTGCTCTTGCCGAAGGAGCAACTCCTCCACCAGCAGGACCAAGCGCCCTTGCTCCTTTGATTCATAAAGGAGGAGGAGATCAGGTCATTGATAACCTCCGTATCGGGTGTCCTAATGCCTTGTGTGCTATTCTTTCGGGTGCACAACTCGATACTCGAGGATCTCAAAGTAGTGACGTGAGTCTCTTTGATAATAGTTGGACAAATAGTAATTATAAAGAAAAGGTTACCTTCCGTGTTCTTCAGAATGCAACATTTGCAACAAGTCTCTTCCTTGGAGGAACCAACACCGATGCTATTGGGCCAGGGCTTGCTATCTGGAAACAAAACTACGCAGGAAAAACCCCAGCTCAATATCTTCAGAGGGTAAATGTATGGGGGACAGCTCTTTCAGTGCCTCTTTCTCATAACAAAGCTACCCCTCAAGAAGTATGTATCACACGAGACGGAACACTTGTTCCTTGCCCAACAGCACAACCTGTTAATGGGGTGTGTAATGCAGCCATTGTTAACGGAGGCCCTTATAATAACCCTCCAACAGGAAATCTTTGTACCAGTGGTATTGCTTCGGGAATTATGATTGGAGCAAGCTCATATAGTTGGACTTGTTTTGGACAGAATGGAGGATCAAATCAGCTCTGTACAACACCACGAGTCGTTCCTGAAATGGCAGTCTGTGGTCCAGCCAATGGCGTTCCAACCCAAACAGCACCAACGACCGGTTTGTGTTCAGTAGGAACTGCTTCAGCGGTGAACGAAGGATCTTCTTCCTTTACCTGGTCTTGTACCTCAGCAACAGGAGATGTTGCTAACTGTTTAGCTCCAAAAGAACAGGTAGGGTACTATTGGGACTGGGGTCCTTATGGACAGTGTGTTGATGGCATCAAGACTCGAAATGCTATCTGTAAAGACAGCAACGGAAACACTCATGATGATCAGGTATGTATTGTTAACGTCGGACCAAAACCAGCCCCTCAAACAACAACTGAAGGATGTAATCCAACCTTTAGCGGAGGATGGGTATCATGGTGTGAATTGTCATTTGTTGAACCTCCTCAGGATGCAGGTTGGCTCGAGCGATATGTTATCTCAGGAGCTCCCAATCAGACGATTCATTACATGGCACTTTCAAATCCAGGACATGCTGCTTCAGGATACACCTTTATACGACATGTCGGTGGTGCAAGTCTTGGGATACCAAGGTACCAACAAAATACCGGAACCTTCAAACTTGATGCCACAGGAAAAGCAACCGTTGAGATTCAGGCTTGTGGAGGAACTGAATCAGAAGCAGGTAATGGAGATGGAGATTCTTCAGCAAGTCTTACCCTCTACAATGCTCTTGGAAACCCATTTCTCTCAACGATTATTCATGGACGAGGAGGTTCCTATTAACGCACTTCTTTAATACTCTTATTTTGCCAAAAACTCACCCAAAAGGGTGAGTTTTTACTTGTTGATAACTCCTTGATTTATATTGTTTATGTAGTATACTAAAGTCAAAATATTAATAATTAAAAATGAAAAACTTTATTTTCTTGCTCATGCTGGTAGCGGGATGCTACCTCGGAGCGCAGCAACATTCGGGTGAGCTTTCGTTCACTCGTGGACTAAATCATGGCATCCAGGGTAAATTTGCTGGAAAGCCAGCTGTTGGAGACTTTGATGAAGATGGGCTCCTGGATATCGTAACGATCGGGGCAATTAAACAAGTAATGACGCCGATACCCTTTACCTTGGTAATCGAAAGTCATCTCCATATTAATAATGGAGACCGAACCTGGACAGCTAGTACACCCTTTCAGCACCTTGCTGGGGGTGAACCTGTTGTTGATGATTTCAATAATGATGGTCACGAAGATGTTTTTATTTCAGGAGTTTTTGAATCCTATAATCAAAACCCCGAAAACTTTAAGAGTTTTCTGTATCTTGGAAATGGAGACGGAACCTTTATTGAAGTAGAAATTATTATCTCTTGGACACCGTTTTATACTTCATGTTTTGCTATAGATTTTGACGGGGATGGAGACAAGGATATTGTTTTTCGTTGGGTTGATAAATATGACCGAGGAAAGACAAAAATCAAGTTTCTCCGTAATAATGGCGACGGAACTTTTACTGAAGTAACATCAAACCTCCCTGATCTTGATGGTGAAACTGGTCTTGGCATAGCTTTTGCTGATATTGACGGTAATGGTTATCCTGACATTTTTTATGGAGGACAAGGACCTACACGATTGTTCCTTAATTACGGCTCTGGGAATTTTGAAGAAGTTATTAATCCTGTTCGTACTGGGGGTGGACAATTTGTTCCTTTCCCTCCAGCAGGAATTGTGTCTTTTGCTACTGGAAATATTAACGGAGATAGTCTTCCTGATTTTGTCATGAGTCATGAAGGAGACCAAACTTTGTTCTATGTTAACAACGGAGATGGTAGTTTTAGCCTCTCTCAGCAGTTTAATTGGACGTCAGACACAATATTCCTCCATGATTTTGATGGGGACGGCTACGATGAATTCTATGCATCTTCGGCGAACAACGATGATGATGGGAGGCTTTTCTTGAATGATGGGGGGACTTTCTCCCTTAATAAGGCATTGCTCCTTAAGCAGCTCTATTTTGGTTCTGCCATTGCTGCTGATTTTGACGGAGACGGAGATGATGATCTTTTCTATATGGGTAAACATCCACAAACGGACTTTGCTGAGGCTGAAATTTATTTCAGCAACCTCATTATGGGAACCAGCGATCAAGGAGAGAACAAGCTCTCAGTTCGCGTCTATCCGAATCCAACGAGTAGCGTGTTGCATCTTGAAAGTGATGTGAGACTCGAGTCTTTTGAGCTCTATACACTCGCAGGAGTACGGGTCTCAAGAGGTGCTCTCTATGAGAACAGAATTTCTTTGGAGAATCTTCCTGCTGGGGTGTATATCCTCAAGGTCCACGATGGGAAAAAAGTTTTTACCCAGAAAGTCATTAAGAAATGAAAAGCCTTTCTTTCTTTGTGACTTAAAGCCTTTTACATACTCGATATGTAGAAGGCTTTTTTACTTGTCTTGCTCAAATTATCTATGATATACTAAAGGTACTATTAATTTCTAATAGTTGATCAATTATCATATCTATGAAAAATTCTTTTAACTTTTCTTATTTTGCTTTTGCTGTGGTTCTTGGGATTGCAGTCATTGGAGGTTCAGCCCTGATTGCAAGAGCGCAGCTCTCAAACCCTGTTGGGAATAGCGCGCCAGAGATACAAAATACCCTTCCTTTTATCTCCCCAGGGAGTTTTATTAGTCGACTCGGGTCTTTGGCAATTGGACACAGTTCAAGTCCTAACTACTGGAGAATTGCCCCTCTTTTTGGGGGAGAAGAGAGTCTTGTTAATCGGTGTCTTATTTTTAACCCAAGTGTTCCAGAAAAATTTGCAACCCAAGCACAATCATGTCTTGATGTGAACGGCTCTGCTGTCTTTCCACGACTTGTCGTTCGAACCCCTGCACAAGTAGGAGGACTTGTTACGGTAGGAACGGGTAGTGGATCAGGAGGAGGAAGCTTTGAATCCTATGACAGTTCATTTATTATAAAAGGAGATGTAGGATCAAGTATTCACAGTATGCTCTTGAGTTCTTTGGCATGGTGGTCGGGAATAACCTATGCCCCACAAAATACTACGAGGCAAAGAAAAGTGTGCTCTGACCAAAGTGGTAAAATTATTTTGTGTCCACGAAGTTCTGGTGGAGGAGGGTTAGGAAGTGAGCAAGGTTAATCGTTATTATTGAGTCAATCTATTATATTATTATGAAAAAATACCTTATTGTAACATCCTTTGTGTTTGCTTTTGCACTTCTTTCTTCTTCTTTTGTTTCTCCTGTTCTTGCCCAAGGAACTATTGGTGGAGGAATAGACGATACTCAGGAACCAGGAGTTGTGGGGCAACTCCTTACAAAACTTGGAAACGGTTCTCTTGGAAGTTCATTTTTGATTCCATCATTTCAGCTTGCACCAAAGCAATTTTCAAACGGATCTCTTGGAACAACTCCTTTGAGTTGGTTTAATACTGCAAAAAATATTACCTTCCGTGTTTTTGGAACATCGTTCTTTAACAATATCGTTGCCTATCAAGACACCCTTATCCATCGTCTTACGGTTGGATCGGTATCGTCAGCCCCTGCAGATGCACCTTTGAGAGTAGACGGATATATCCGTATTGATAGTTTGGCTGATCCAAGTGCTGACCCTTATGTCCCCGCCTGTGTGAATGATTTTGGAAGAATTGAACGTTGTTCAACAACAACTCCTCCTGATGATCCAACCCCTATTCCTGGAGTCTGTGGACCTTCACATCAACAGACCTTTGCTGAACCACCAACAGAAGGACTCTGTCTTATTACTGGATCAATGCCTGGAGTTATCACGGAAGGGAACCTCTTCAAATGGAGTTGTACTGGACAACTCGGAGGTCCTACCGCAAACTGTTGGGCAAATAAGGTAACAACAACCTATCATTGGGACTGGTCTCCTTGGGGAGCTTGTACTGGTGGTGTAGGAAGCTGTCAAGGACCATCGGCTCATTATAAGGTTGATTGGGCAGGGAATCCTTTTGAATGGGTTAATGGAAGGGTTTATTCTACCCCAACTCAAGCTCAAAATTTTTATCAGTGTGCCCCGGAAACACCACTCGGAAGAGACGTCAATGTTGGGACAAATATGGACTTAAACCCTATGGGGGCAGGAGCTTGTATTCGAGAAATTGGAGGATTTTGGGGATCTCTTTATTACGAACCTTCTATCAATAATGGGGTTTGGCACAGAGTTAGTGTTACTCCTGGGCAAGGGTCAGATAACCCTGGTGGAGGACCTTCAACTCCAGGGTATGTAAATAGTGTTACTGGTTCTGTTCCTCTTTATAGTGATACCATTTGTGCATATTATAATTACAGTGAAGAAGATTGTACCGATCCTTTTTACACAAACAATCTTTGTACCTGGAATGTCACTGGAGCAAGCCAAACACGTACGGCTATCTGTAAAGACAACCAAGGAAATCAAGTACCTGAGAATCTTTGTCCTCAACCAAAACCACAAGCACAAACTCAATCTTGTTAAGCTTGAATAATACAATATGAAGAAATAAAAAAAGAAGAGTTATTCCTCTTCTTTTTTTAGTGATGATTGATACACATGATCATCAACCAAACGAAACATCGTCATCAGAATTCGTGGGTCAAGAGATACTCTTCCAATAAGGAAACCGTCAACGTCAGTTTCTTTGAGAAACTCTTCAATATTTTTGTCGTCAAGAGACCCTCCATAGAGAAATCGTATTGCAGAGACGGCTTTTGCTGTTTTGAATATCTTGAGGAGCTCAGCTTTAATTACCTCGAGCGCTTCCATACATTCAGCAGCACTTGCTGGAGATTTTTTATCTGAGCTAATTGCCCAAATAGGTTCATAGGCAATAATGATATTCTCTGGGTTCTTTTTTGGAACGCGTGTAAAAACATCTTGGAGTTGTTTTTGGAGTTGTTTTTTCCAGGTTTTATCACGAGACTCTTCTCCGATACAAATAATAGGAGTCATTTCATGTTCGAGAACAGCACTTATTTTGCGAGCAACATCAAGTTTTGTTTCGAGGTGTCGTCGTTCTGAATGCCCAAGAATAATGTATTCTGCCCCAGCGTTCTTCATCATAAGAACAGAAGTTTCTCCCGTACGTGACCCGGATTCCTCTGGGTAGGCGTCCTGCCCACCAACACGATAGTTAGGGTGATCAACAAGAGCAGCCACCTGAGATACATACATATGAGGAGGGCAGGTTACCATTTTTACATAATCAAGCTTTGGAACGACGTTTTTTATGGAAAGGAAGAGATTTTCAGCGTCTTTTTCAGAAACAACGTTCATTTTCCAGTTTGCGACGATAAGTTTTTTGTTTTTGCTATTCATATTTTGGATTATAGCATAGATACTCCCATTTGTCATTTTAGTTTTTCTTTAGTTTTTCGTTCTTGTTTTTTCTCTCATTTTGCTATACTGGTCAAATATGAAGGACCTTATGGTTAAAAAAATTCTCACAAAAGAATCAGAACGACAGAAAAAAACGATAAATCTTATTGCATCAGAAAATTATGTTTCTCAGGATGTAAAAGAAGCACTTGCCTCTGATTTAGGAAATAAATATGCCGAAGGATATCCAGGGGCTCGTTACTATCGAGGAAATATTTTTATTGATGAACTTGAGAATCTTGCAATAACAAGAGCAGGAGATCTTTTTAATCTTAATCTAAAGAAATGGGGAGTTAATGTTCAGGCTCTTTCTGGATCTCCTGCAAACCTTGCGGTGTATCATGCGCTTGTTCCTCTTGGAGGTAAGATTATGGGAATGAAACTCTCTCATGGAGGACACCTCACCCACGGACACGCTGTTTCTGTTACAGGAAAATTATGGAAACAAGTTTCTTATGAACTTGATCCAAAAACAGAACGACTTGATTATGAAAAGATTAAAGAGATTGCTACTAAAGAACGCCCTGACATTCTTGTGGTTGGTTATTCCGCCTATTCAAGAAAAATTAATTTTAAAAAAATGCGCGAAGCTGCTGATGCAGGGGGTAGTATTTTGATGGTTGATATTTCTCACATTGCGGGTCTGGTTGCAACAGGACTTCACCCTTCACCTTTTGTATATGCTGATGTTGTTACCACAACAACCCACAAAACTCTGCGTGGTCCGCGAGGGGCACTTATTTTTTCAAAGAAAGATACTGGTTTTTTTGAAAAGATTCAGAAGGCTGTTTTCCCAGGACTCCAAGGAGGTCCTCACATGAATCAAATCGCAGGAATTGCTGTTGCCTTGAAAGAGGCAAAAAGCACTTCTTTTAAGACCTATATACAAAAAGTAATAAACAACACAAAAACCCTTTCTTCTGAACTTCAGAAAAAAGGATGGAGAATTGTAAGTGGCGGTACTGATAATCACCTTTTTCTTCTTGATGTTTGGAACAAAGGGAAGGGATTAGGGGGAAAAGAAGCTAGTGAATTTTTAGAAAAAGAAGGAATTATTGTAAATATGAACACAATTCCCTTCGACACACGCTCTCCTCAAGATCCATCGGGAATTCGTTTGGGGATGGCTTTTGAAACAACCAAAGGTATTAAAGAAAAAGAAATAAAAGTACTCGCCGGTCGAATTGATACCATTCTAAGACAACACGCATCATATGTTTCAGGGAAATAAAAAATATATTGTTATTTTCTTGGTGCTCCTTCTTTGGGGAGCAGCGCTTTTTGTCGTTGAGCGATTTTCACTTCTTCATACCTTCCCTCAGGAAGAGCATCAAGAAGAACTTGCTCAGGATGATAATTTTGAAGAAGTAAATGTTGAAAAGGTCGAGATGTTTCAAGAGGAGGTAATACCAGAAGAAGAAAAAATTCCTTTTTGTGGCTTGTTTCCTTGCATGGATGCACAGGACTTTGTTGATCTCTTTAATCTTTTTGAAAGAAACGCACATCTCTCTTTTCTTCGAAAATATATCTTTCAGGATGAGCTCGTCGATAACTATCTGCGAAATCTTGCAGAATCTCGTGGGTATCAACAAAGAGGGTTTGCTGATCCCAAAAAAATTATTCACTTCGAAAATGTTGAAACCTATCCCGAAGTTCGTGATGCATATGTCCGAATGAGAAATGAAATGATGAAAGAAGGAATACGGCTCCACTTTGTTTCTGGATATCGCTCGTCAACTCACCAAAGAACGTTGATAAAGAATAAACTTATGGGTATCCAGACAGAACTTATCCCTTCTGGGATATATGATGACCTTATTGATAAAATGCTTAAGGTTTCTGCTCTCCCGGGATATTCAAAACATCATACAGGATACGCGGTTGATTTTGGTTGTGGAGATGATTACTTGGTTTATAGTTTTGCCTCTACTAATTGTTATGAATGGCTTTCGGCTGAGAATTTTGAAAATGCAAAACGCTTTGGTTTTATTCCAAGCTACCCTGAAGGCGGTCGCCCACAAGGACCTGATCCAGAGCCATGGGAGTTTGTGTGGGTGTCTCCTGATATTCTCAAGAATTTTTCTCCTAAGACACTTGAAAATACCGAAGAACCTCTTGAAAATGGATTATAAAAAAGCTTTTCCAAAGAAAAAATGGAAAAGCTTTTTTGTTTATTCACTTTTTTTGAGAGTTACACCGCAACCCGTGCCTTAATAGTAGGATGAGGATCATACCCAACAAGTTTGATATCCTCAGGGGTGAATCCGTCAATATTTTTAATACTGGGATTCAACTCTACTCGAGGCATAGGTCTGGAGTCCCGGGATAGCTGCAATCTTACTTGTTCAAAATGATTTGAATAAATATGAGCATCTCCAAAGGTGTGAATAAAATCTCCTGCAGGGAGACCACATACCTGTGCAACAAGCAACAGAAATAAAGCATCTTGTGCCGTGTTAAAGGGTACCCCAAGAAAAGTATCACAGCTTCGCTGATACATCTGGAGATGTAATTTTCCACCAAGTACAGCAAAGTGGTAGAAACAAGGACATGGAGGCAAGAGCGTGTAAGGGTTCTCCGTTGCATTCCAAAGACTGATGATGATACGACGTGAACCCGGGTTATCTCTGATCGTGTTGATTGCGTCAATAAGTTGGTCAAAGCCTTCTACAAGGGTGTCCGTTTCAGGGTTGTATCCAGAAAAATGTCTGAAATGATGTCCATAAGTTGGGCCAAGACCACCCCACTTTTTTGCAAAATCTTCTGATGACTTAATATCTTCAACAAACATTTTCATAGCAAATTCCCACTGCTCTGAATATTTTGGAAAGTCTTTTTCCTGATTTGTTTTTTTCAAATAATTTTGAAAAGGCCATTCGTTCCAAATGCGATTTTCAGCAAGCACCAAGGGTCTGATGTTTGTTGAGCCAGAAATTTTCCATAAGAGCTCAGTAACAACCGATTTAAAATAAACTTTTTTGGTTGTTATGAGGGGGAATTGTTCAGAAACATTAGGGCACCGGTATTGGTAGCCAAAAATTCCTTTTGTTCCTGTTCCTGTTCGTTCTTCTTCAGGGCTTCTAAAGAGGCCGTGATCAAGGATTTCTTTGAGAAGTCCATGATAGTTTTTATCAATGTGATAACTCATAGTTTATAAAGTTTTATATTTTATTTCATTATTAGTTTTTATTTCTTTTTGTCAATTTTTGAATAAAGAAAGCGCCTAAACTTTATTTAGGCGCTCATTTTTAAATTATCTCTCAATAATGAGATATTCCCATGGGATTCCTGTTTTTTCGTCAATGAGTTTTACTCTTTTGCGAAGTGTAGGGAATTCCTTCTTTAAGTCAGTTTTTGGAAAGAAAATATCAGCTTCTTTATCAGCCCGGACTATTGTTAAATAGATACGCTGAGTTTTTGGTAATGCTTCCAAATAAAGCCTGCTTCCTCCCATGATGAATACCTCTTCGTGTTCACCTGAGTCTTCGAGTGCTTTGAGAGCTGAATCAAGATCGTGATATGTCTCGACACCCTCTGGTTGTATCGTTGAGGAGATAAGAACATTTTTTCGATTGGGAAGTGGTCTGAATTGTCGAGGAATTGATTCCCAGGTGTTTCTTCCCATAATGACTACTTTGTTCTTGGTGACTTCCTTGAAATTTTTTTTATCATCGGAAAGATCATGAAGGAGTTCTAAACCCTTTCCGATTCCAAAATGGTTTGGAGAATCAGGGCAAACTTGGATACTTACAATAATTGAGATTGTCATACTATAAAATTTTAGAATTTATCTTTATTTAACATCATTTAAAAACAAAATCAAACAAAAAAAGAGAAGAAATTAATCTTCTCTCTCAATACATTGTGAAAAATCAGCAGTATATCTTTTTGCATTAGGGTCTTTAACGAATTTCCCGTTGATGACCGTTCCTTTTCGGGAATCGATTTCTTTGAAAACCTCTTCCATAACCTTTGCAGGGTCATAGCCAAGTTTTACCATCGTTCCTACTGCAAAAACGACAATATCTGCAAAAGAATCGAGAATTGCTTCTTTTGATTCTGCACTGGTACTGATGATTTCTTTTGCATAGTTCTCGGCGAGCGTTCGTGCTGTAACACTATCATAAGTTCCTGTACTTTCAAGGAGTTCTTCAATAATAAACGAAGCTTCTCTTGTGTGATCAAAAGGAACCTTGTGGAGGAGGCGCTCCTTATTCCATTTTTTAATTTTTGTTAAAATATCATCCATAGGTGTTATGTTTTTCTCTAGGGTACCTTTTTGTAAGGATTATTCAATAGGGATAGTAAATTTTTTATTCTTTGTTATGATTCATAAAAAATAATGAAAAATGAAAAGAGCTCAGTTTGTTACTGTGTTGGGAGTTAACAACACGGGAAAAACAACGCAACTAAAGCTCCTTGAAGAAGTTTTATCAAAAAGAGGGTATAAGGTTGCGTTCGTAAGATACCCTGTTTATGATCTTTCTCCTACGGGCAAAGAGATTAACGATATCTTCCGTAATAAAAATCCCAGAAAACTTAGTCCAAAACAAATTCAAGAACTGTGTGCTCAGAACAGAAGAGACTTCCAACCTGAGCTTGAAAAGCTTTTGGAAGAAAATGATTTTGTTCTTACCGAAATGTATACCTATTCGGGTATTTGCTTTGGAATGGCTGATGGAGTTCCCAAGGATGAGCTGCTTGCTATGAATCAGGGGCTTTTGGAACCGGATATTTCAATTCTTTTGGATGGGTTTCGTTATCTTGAGGCAAAAGAAAAGGGGTACTACTTCGAAGAAGATTTTGAAAAGGTTCAAAAGACGCGTGAATATCATCTTGATTTTGCAAAGGAACTTGGTTGGAAGATCATAAATTCTCGCCAATCAATTCCTTCGGTTCATCAAGCGTTTATTGATATTTTGCTTACTTTCGACTATCAAAGACAGTCACTGATATAAAAAGTGAAAATCAAAAAATGAAAGCCCGTTTTGCAACGGGCTTTTTTATGAAATTCTCTTAAATATCTTAGCCATTTTTTGTCAAGAATTTAATTGATATATTCCTGAATCGCACTGCTCTGCTCTATTTGAGCGAGGATGCTTTGGTAGGTTCCAGGTAATCCTATTTCTTTGGTTATGAAATTGATATCAAAGTATACATGAGGAGCAGAGCTTTCAAGTGTTTCGTAAAAAACATCATCCCAGATCTCTGATTGGAGAATTTTTTGTACAAGGATTTGGTTATGATTTTTTAGTGACTGAATGAGCTTTTTAAACTGCATCTTAACAAAGTCGTCAAAAGTCCACTGAGGGGGCCTTTGTTCTTTGACGATAAAATAATCATCAAAAAAAGGAAGTTCTGATTCTTGTCCTCGATTGAAAATTTGATACCCAATACTTTTCGATAGTTCTCCCTCATTATCCATTTCATCCAAAATTCCTACTGGATAATAATCATAGTTACGATCTTCGATCTCTTTTATCCATTCGATGAGTTTTTTCCCATTAATCTCCCCATTGTATTCCTCTGGGTTTAAAAGAATTTCTTCACATATTTTTTCTGTTTCAGCGTTGACCCCTCGTTTTATAGACTCTACAAGTTTTTTTAAAACTTCTTGGCATTTCATGTTTGTATTATACCAAAAAGGGTTTTTCTTTTGTTTTAATTTTGGGTATAGTTATCAATATGAAACTACAAACACAATGGGATTTATCGAAACTTGGAAAAGGAATTAATGATCCAAAGTTTAAAAAAGAAAGAGCACTCGTTCTTGAAAAAGTGCAAGCCTTTGCAAAAAAATGGGGGAAAGATAAAAGTTTTTTGAATGATGAAAAGAAACTAAGAAAGGCTCTCGACCAATATAATGATATTGCAGAAACAGGGAATAAAGAATCTCTTTATTTATTCCTCGCACTTTCTTTGGATGGGGGAAATATAGAGCTTCAAGCAGCAGCAAAAAAGCTTGAGGACTTTGGGAATCAGCTTTCTGAGTATATACGGTTTTTTATGCTCGAGCTTGCTCAAACAGAAAAAAAATATCAAAAGATTTTTATACAATCTTTGGAGTTGAAACCTTATCGCCAGCTTCTCAAAGATCTTTTTGCGAATGCACAGTACAATCTTTCTGAAAAAGAAGAAAAAATATTAAGCCTCAAATCAGGAGTTGCTTCAGGAAATTGGGCTGCCATGTTGGATGAATTTCTTTCTCAAGAAGAAGAAACGATTTGGCTTGAAAAAACTATTTCTGGAAAAACAAAAATTATCAAAGAAAAAGTTCCTTTTGAAAAAATCTTATCAGAACTTTCTTCTCCAAAGAAAAAAATTCGAGAAAGTGCAGAACACGCAATGAATAAGGTCCTCACACGACTGGCACCTCTTGCTGAAAAAGAAATGAATAGCCTTCTTGAAGACAAGAAAATTAATGACGAGCTTCGTTCTTTTGATCGCCCTGATGCTGCGCGGCATCTTGCAGAAGGGGTCAGTCCTGAAATCGTTGATACCTTAAGGACTGTTGTTGCAAAAAATTTTTCCCTTGCTCATGATTTTTATCGTCTTAAGGCAAAGCTCTTAAAACAAGATTCTTTTCGGTATGCAGAGCGAAATCTTCGCTATGGGAAACTTCACAAGAAATATTCTTATCAAGAATCTGTTCATATTGTTGAACAAGCCTTTTCACGAATTGATACAGAGTTTGTTGATATTTTCCAAGGGCTTGTTTCTTCGGGGGCTGTTGATGTCTTCCCGAAGAAGGGAAAAACGGGAGGAGCTTTCTGCGCTTCATATGGAGTTTTGGATCCTATTTATATTATGCTCAATTATACGGAAACAGCACGAGATGTAACAACCCTTGCTCATGAAACAGGACATGCCATTCATGCGAGTTGTGCACGCGGTGAATTACAGCTTAATTACAATCCCCCAATGGCAACGGCAGAAGTTGCTTCAACCTTCTGTGAAGATTTTGTTTTTGAAGAAATGCTTGCTGGAGTTTCGGATGAGGAACGATTGGTGATGATGCTTGATAAACTTCAAGACCAGATAAACACCATCTTTAGACAAATTGCGGCTTATAATTTTGAATTTGAGCTTCATCATACCTTTAGAGAAGCGGGATACCTTTCACGAGATGCAATTGGAAAAATATTTAATACTCATATGCAGTCATATCTTGGCAAAAAAGTACGTTTTGATTCTGACTCAGCTCTTGGTTGGATTTATTGGGGTCATTTTCGAAGTCCTTTTTATGTGTATTCGTATGCTATGGGTCTTTTGTGTGCGAAAGCAATGCAATCAAAACTAAAAAAAGATCCTTCCTTTATTAAGGAAATTAAAGAATTTTATCAAACGGGAAGTAGTCTTTCTCCGAAAGAAATTTTTGCAAAAATGGGTGTTGATATTACCAAGGCTGATTTTTGGCAAGAGGGTATTGATGAGATAGGAGAACTTCTCAAAGAGACAAAAAAACTTGCAAAGAAACTCAAGAGGATTTAAAAAAACCGCGAACGAATCCGCGGTTTTATTTAATTGTTAGCCCCTCTATTTCTTCCGGTGAGAGGTTTCCCGGGGCTGTTCTGCTGAGACAGAGATTTTAAACTCTCCATCCTGCATTTCTGCAGAGAAAGAACCTTCTTTTCTCAAAGACAGGGCAAGCATAGCGCTCTCCCATCTTTTTGAAAGTTCCTTTTCCCTGCAGCAACAGCATTTGCTATTGTAATCCTTGCACTCTCTGCAAGGATCTCCTTCCTCATCACTTGGAGCTGGAGCTGGAGCTGGAGGTACAACAAAGTGATTTTGTTGTACCTCCTCATTCTCTCCATCATCCATATCTCTTAGTCGGTTTAGTAACCAAAAAAGAAACAAGAGCAAGGCTGCTATTAATAGGACCCATAACCACCAAGGGAATGGCCATAACCAGCAACCATCATCATTGTCGTCATCTGGTACTACCGGAGGAACTGGAGCAAGTGTTGGTTGTTCATCACATCTTGCTTTTTCAAGCTCGCTCTTGAGCATTTTCAGCTGCTCACTACAGATCAAATCCTCAACGAGAACTTTCTGCTCACTCACCGAGTGGTCAGAAAATTTGCTGAGAATTTTTTCTGTCTTTATCAACAAGGTTCTCGAATAAGGTATTTCTACCCCATTCACCTTGAACCCCTCAATAAAACCAGAACCATTTTGGTTTGGGTAGAGGATTTGAACCGGTTTGTCAACGATAACCCATTCAACGGGTTGGTCAAATCCTTTGAGCGAGAGGATGATCTCGAGGATATCCTTTCTCTCATGGTCTGCAGTGATAACAACCGGCGGACACTCCTTGGGAGTGGGTTCCCCGGTGATAACTACCAAATCGGTGTTTTTGGTGTCATTGCTCTTGCAAGAGAGCACGTTCCCCGCAAATATCATTCCGATAGCTGCGAAGATTGCAAAAATAAGTTTCTTCATTTTTTTAAATTTTAAAGTTCTTAATACTATTATAAGCCTTTTTAATCTTTTTGTCAAGTCTCTTTTAGAGAAAAAGATTCTCGTGCTATACTTGGGTTTCTATGGACGCTATTATTCAGTCACTTCAACTTTGGATTGGGAACTATGGTTTTTTGGGAGTTTTTTCTGCGGGAATTGTTGAGGAGCTTATTGCTTTGATTCCTTCGACTCTCGTTCAGGGTTTTGCTGGAATGATTTTGTTTGCGGGGGTTCCTTTTGAACCTGGATCCTTTCTTTCTTTTTTGTGGGTTGTGGGCGTTGCCTCTGCTCTTGGGGTGCTTGTTGGGTCTCTTCCTTATGTTTATCTTGCTCGGCTCTTGGGGATGACTTTTGTTGAGCGTTACGGAAAATATCTTGGAGTGCGAAAGCGTGACGTTGAATATCTTTTTGGTTATGGAGAGGGAAACCCTTATCGAGATTTTCTTTTTGTTTTTTTGAGGGCCGTGCCTTTTGTTCCAAGTGTTGCTTTTGCTTTGTATGCTGGTATGAGCAAGATGTCATATCTTCGTTATGCGGTGCTCACACTCCTCGGAGTTTTTTTGGGTGCGGTTCTCATGGGGCTCGTTGGGTGGTTTATGGGAAGTCAGCTTCTTGGGATATCAAATTTTTTTGATATTTTAGAAAAAATCGTGCTCTTTGCGATTCTTGGGTTTTTGATTTATTGGTTTGGAAAGAAGAAACTCAAAAAGAGAAAAAGGAAAGGGAACATTCTTTCTTAAATTTTTCTTTGTGCTATTTTGTATATAAATAAGTTTTTAAAAATGACTAGCATGAGAGAGAAGACTCATCGCCTGATAAGCTTTCTTGAGAATAACACCTACTCATTTCGTTTTGATGAAGATATCTACACATGGTTTCATTGGGATCTCGTCTCTCAAGAGAAATTTCTTAAGGTAAAGCCGTTTTTTCTCCCCCTTGATAAAGGGACGTATTCCGACGGAGATATTGGAAGGTTTGAAAATTTTTTACGGATTCCGCTCTTTCAGGCTTTTGATATTCTTTACAGTAAGATTTTATTAGGAGAAATTCCTCTTTTTCCCGAAGAAAGATTTTCTCTTTCTCTTTATTTGAGTTCCAAGAATAAAAAAGGAAACGAACCGCTTTTGTGGTGGCATTCATTTGAAGGAAGAGTAGAAATTATTATCCGAGATGAACATCGAATTTGGGAAAAAGGACACCTTGTTTTAGTACAAGAACAGGAAAATACTGTTTATAGCCAGGAATGAATAGTTTCTGGCTTTTTTAATTTGTTAAAAATGCTACACTCCTTTCAAACATATCTACAAGTTATGACAGGTTCAAACACCTTAGAGAAATCTAATCTCCTCAGAGCCTATCTTGATGAAACAGCGCAATATTTTTGCTTTGATAGAGATATCTACTCTTGGTTCCACTGGGATGTTGCTTCGGATGAAAAATATATCAAGTTTAAACCCTATTTAAAAGAACTAACTCTTGATAGGTTTTCCAACAGAGAAATCGCAGGCCTGAAAGGTTTTATCCGAATCCCTCTGTCCCAAGCTTTTGGCGTTCTTTACGATCTCTTGCAAAAAGGGGAAATTCTTCTTTACTCGGAAGAACCTTTTTCACTTTCGATAGAACTTACAACGATCAATAAAAAAGGAAACCAAACTTTTTTGTGGTGGTATTCTTGGAGAGGAAGAGCTCAGTTGATTGTTCGAGACGAACATCGAATTTGGGAAAAGGGGCACACAGTTCTTTTTGATGAAGAAAAGATGCTTGAAGTCAGAGATGAATAGTTTCTGGCTTTTTTCATTCTCTCTTTTAAGAAATGAGAAAAAAGGTATGATAATAAGAATTATGACAGTTATTGAGCAAATTCAAAAAGACCTCAATAAAGCCTTAGAGCAACTTGGTTTTGGAAGTCTTGTTGATATTCGAGTGGAACACCCACGTGATATGTCACATGGTGATTTTGCAACAAATATTGCGATGGTTCTTTCAAAGCAGTTGGAGCGACCAGCTTTTGATATTGCAAAAGAAATTCAAGAGCAATTGCTCAAAGAAAATATTGGCTATATTTCAGACATTCATGTGGCTCAGCCCGGATTCATCAATATTACTCTCTCACAAGATTTTTTTTCTAAAGAAATGGGTGCGATTCTTCGTAATAAAGAAACTTATGGGAAGAATCATTCATGGAAAGGAAAAAAAATTCTTGTTGAGCACTCTTCACCAAACCTTTTTAAACCCTTTCATATTGGACACATGATGAATAATACTATTGGGGAAGCCATTGTGCGTATTTGTAAAACAAGTGGAGCTGATGTTACGGCTATTTCATATCCTTCGGATGTGTCACTCGGTATCGGAAAAGCTGTTTGGAAACTTCTTGATTATGGTGTTGATACCCTTGATCAATACAAAACTCTTCCAGAAAAATTAAAATTTTTAGGACGCTGTTATGCCGAAGGAACCGAAGCCCTGCAAAATCATCCAGAGCTTGAGTCACGTATTCGAGAGATTACCCAGGATATTTATGAGCATCGTGATACAGAAGCATACCGAGCATATCTTGTTGGAAGAGATTTAAATCTTGAATATTTTAATAGTATGACCCAGCAACTGGGATCTACTTTTGATGATTTTATTTTTGAATCAGAAGCAGGAATTATTGGAAAAGAAATTATTGAAAAGAATATCCCTCAAATTTATTCCTCTTCTCAGGGAGCGGTTATTTATGAAGGAGAAAAAGACGGTCTTCACACACGAGTTTTTATTAATGCGGATGGTAATCCTACCTACGAAACAAAAGATACAGGATTACTCAAATTAAAATTCGATCGTTATCATCCAGATCTTTCTATTTTTGTTACTGACCACGAACAAGGGCCTTATTTTCAAGTCGTTGTTTCTGCTGCAGGAAAAATTAATTCCGAATGGAAGGAGAAAACTGTTCATAAAACACATGGGAGAATGAAATTTAAAGGAGAGAAAATGTCTTCTCGCCTTGGAAACACACCCCTTGTTTCAGATATGATTGATACGGTGATTGATGAACTCGTTGAGCAGAATAAAAGCAGAGAGCTTAACCGAAGAGAACAAGAGATTATTGCTATCGGAGCTCTTAAATATACGATTTTGAGAGTTCAGGCTGGAAAGGATATTAATTTTGACCCAGAAAAGTCACTGTCCTTTGAGGGAGATTCAGGTCCGTATCTTCAATACACCTATGCGCGTTCTCGATCACTTCTTAGACGAGCAGAAGAAAGTCAGATTATTTCTTCAGAAGAAGTTCCGTATTCATGGGAGACGACGGATCTTGAAAGATATTTGTCTCGATACCCAGAAGTTTTAGAAGAATCCTTTTTGAGTTTGCAACCCCACCTCGTTGTGAATTACGTGACTGAGCTTGCGCAGATTTTTAACACATGGTACGGACAAGAAAAAATTATTGATACTGAAAATAAGGAAAGTCCTTATAAGCTTGTTCTTGTTATGGCAACGGCAGAGGTAATCAAGAATGCTTTGGGAGTACTTGGGATTGAAACGCTCGAAAAAATGTAAAACACGACATATTTACAGGAGTACTTTTTCTGATATTCTGTAGATATGTATTCACCAATCATTATTATTTCAATTATTGGATATTCCGCAGCGTAATTCGGGTTTCTTTGTAGTTGAATAATAATAACAAAAGGAGCGCCCGAAAAAGGTGCTCCTTTCTTTATATAAGATCGTGATACAATACAAAATATATGAACACAGAAAACGAAGTACAAAAGTCAACAACTGCTCACAAAGAAGAAAAGATTCTTGATTTTTGGAAGGAACAAAATATTTTTCAAAAAACTCTCGAAAAGGAAGCTCCTCAAGGAGAGTTTGTCTTTTATGATGGGCCTCCTTTTGCAACAGGGCTTCCTCACTACGGACATTTGCTACCGGGAACGGTAAAAGACTTGATTCCACGTTATAAAACAATGCAAGGATATCATGTTCAAAGACGTTGGGGTTGGGATACTCACGGACTTCCAATTGAAAATCTTATTGAAAAAGAATTAAACCTCAAAACCAAGAAAGATATCGAAGACTATGGTATTGAAAAATTCAACAAAGCTGCTCGTGATTCAGTGTTACGTTACGAAAAAGAATGGAAAGAATATGTTCCGCGATCTGGGCGCTTCGTTGATATGGAAAATCCTTACACCTCGATGGACAGCTCATATATGGAAACAGGATGGTGGATTTTTTCAGAGCTTCATAAGAAGGGGCTTGCGTATGAAGGGTTTAAGGCGATGTATTTGTGTCCACGTTGTGAGACAACTCTCGCAAACTTTGAAGTCAATCAAGGATATAAAGATGTTACTGACATTTCAGTAACAGCTCAGTTTGAACTTGTTGATGAACCCCGTACTTATTTTTTGGCGTGGACCACGACACCATGGACACTCCCGGGCAATGTTGCCCTTGCCGTTGGTAAGGATTTTGAATATGCAAAAGTTCAACATGAAGAGAATTTTTTTATTCTCGCTCATGAAAAAGTAGAAAAAATATTTGAAGGGAAAGAATACACTCTTGTTGAAACTTTTTCTGGAGAATCACTTCTCGGTACATCGTATCGAGCTCCTTTTGATTTTTATCAAAACCAAAAAGATATTGAAAACCACGAACAAGGTTGGAAAGTTTATTCAGCTGATTTTGTTACTATTGAAGAAGGAACAGGAATTGTTCATATTGCTCCAGCTTTTGGTTCTGACGACCTTGAGCTTGGTAAAAAATACCAACTCCCTATGGTCCAGCATGTCGCTAAAAATGGAATTTTTCGAGATGATTTTGCAACAACACAAGATGGAAAAAGTTTTCAGGGGCTGCTCGTAAAACAAAAAGATGACTATTCTTCAGCAGATATTGAAATCATTAAATATCTTGCAGGAAAAGGACTTTTGTTTGCAAAACAAAAAATAGTACACTCCTACCCTCACTGTTGGCGTTGTGGTACTCCTTTGATTAACTACGCAACGACTTCTTGGTACGTGGATGTTCCTAAAATAAAAGATAAACTCATTGAGGCAAATAAAGACATTTCATGGACCCCTGATTTTATTGGTGAAGGGCGTTTTGGGAAATGGCTCGAAGGAGCTCGAGAATGGGCTCTTTCGCGCTCTCGTTTTTGGGGAAATCCGCTCCCTGTGTGGAAAGATAAAGATGATACTGTTTTCGTTGCTTCTTCTGTTTCTCACCTCCTTGAAAATATTGCTCATTCTGGGAATACCTATCTTGCTCTTCGACACGGAGAATCTGAAAATAATATCTCGGGAACAATAAATGCTGACAAGTCAGTAGCAGCTCCCTTAACTCAAAAAGGAAGAGATGATACTCACAGAGAAACACTTCATATAAAAGATCATTATGGTGATATTGATATGATTTTTTGCTCACCTTTTCAAAGAACACAAGAAACAGCCGAAATTATTCGAGAGACTTTGGGGTTGGATGCTTCGGCTATTATTATGGATGACCGCCTCGGAGAAATTTTTCCAGGAAAGAATCGCGAGGGGAGTCTTTGGCACGAAGCTCACAGTGATGAAGAGTCACAATCAGCTCAAGAATTTCTCCACTATAAACTTGAAGAAGATGCAGAATCAATTGCAGATGTTTACAAGAGATCAATGGAGTTTCTTTTTGATATTGAATCTCGGTACCAAAACAAAAAAATCCTTATTGTTTCACACGGAGGAATTCTTAGGGCAATGCAGTTTGGTTTGCAACACTATGGAGAACCAAAGAAAGCTCTTGATTTTTATCGTTCTTACCCAACGCCAGATAATACCTCGCTTATGAGACTTGAATTTAAACCATTTCCTCATAACGAAAATTATGTTCTTGATCTCCATCGACCTTATATTGATGAAGTGAAGGTTCTTTCTGCTTCGAGAGAAGTGATGAAGCGAGTGGAGGATGTTTTTGATGTGTGGTTTGACTCAGGATCAATGCCCTATGCTCAAAAGCATTATCCTTTTGAAAATCAAGAAGATTTTTTTGAGAAATATTTTCCAGCAGATTTTATTGCCGAAGGTCTCGATCAGACACGAGGGTGGTTTTACGTTCTCCTTGTTTTAGGAGTAGCGCTTTTTGAAAAATCACCTTTCAAAAATGTCGTGGTAAACGGACTTGTTCTCGCCGAAGACGGAAAGAAAATGTCAAAATCCTTAAAAAACTATCCAGACATTCATGTTGTTCTCAATAATCAGGGAGCAGATGCTTTGCGACTTTTTCTTATGGCATCTCCTCTTGTTCGAGCTGAAGAGCATCCATTTTCTGAAAAAGGAGTTCAAGAAGTTCAATCAAAAGTTTTGGGGAGATTGAGAAACATTTTAAGCTTCTACCAACTCTATCAAGGAGAGATTGATCATGAAGCCTCATCGCTCTCAACACACGTTCTCGATCGATGGATTTTTGCAAGAGTTGCTGAAACAAATATTGAAATAAGTCGAAATCTTGATACGTATCAAATAGACAAAGCAGCAAAATACATTTTTGACTTTGTTGATGATTTTTCAACATGGTACCTTCGTCGTTCTCGAGATCGATTTAAAGGAGATGGTCTTGCTGACAAAAAAAATGCCCTTGCATCTTTGAAATATGCCCTTCTCGAAACAGCGCGTATGATAGCACCGTTTACTCCCTTTATTGCTGATGAGTTATGGCTTGCATTAAAAGAGCCTTCTTTTGAAGAATCAGTGCACCTCAGTCGGTGGACACAGCACGAACTTTCTGATCAGGGAGTTGTTTTGATTAATACTATGCAGTTTTTACGAGAACAGATTTCAGAAGGGCTCCGCCTTCGAACCGAAGCAAAAATTAAAGTACGACAACCTCTTGCGTCGTTTACTTTTGATACTAAAAACCTCGAAGGAGATGATTTTGAAGAATACAAAATTCTTATCCAAGAAGAGCTCAATGTTAAAAATATTCTTTCTGGAGAAATGGCACTCGATATCGCTCTCAACGATGAGCTCATCAAGGAAGGAAATATGAGAGATTTTATTCGTGAGATTCAAGAGTTACGAAAAAAAGAAAACTTTAACCCCCAAGAGGAGAAGAAACTCCTTGTTGTAACAGATCATGATGGAAAGAATTTTGTAGAGTCTTTTAAAAATGAGCTTGCAAAAACTTCTGCAATTCGAGAAATTGATTACTCAGAGGAAGAGCATCCAGAAATTGAACAATTCACGGTTGGAGATTTTGATTTCAAAATTCTTTTCCTTGATTAGGAGCTCCTTGCTTTATGGAACACCAAATACAACACACAAAAGCTATTGTTCTCAAGATTATTAATATCGAAGAGTCGAGTAAAATTCTTTACCTTTTTACCAAAAAATTTGGGCTCGTTCATGCAAAAGGACAGGCACTTCGTGAAGAACGTTCAAAACTCCGTTCCCATCTCAATCTCTTTTCTCTTGTTGACGTTGATCTTGTTCACGGGAAAAGTCTCTGGAAGATAACAGGAGCCGAAGAAGAAACGAGCGTTTTTTCTCTTTCGGAAGATTTTTTTTCTTTCATGGAGAGATTCTCAAAACTCATATTAAGACTTTGTCATGGAGAAGAAGCAGAGGATAAGATTTGGAAAGATCTTGTCTCTCTTTTTTCTATCTTTCCGCATACTGATAAACGTTTTCTCCCTGCCCTTGAGATTCTCATTGTTGTGAGACTGCTCTCCCATCTCGGATATTGGGGAGGAAGTACGCAGGATTTTCTTTTAAGTGATTTTCCTTTTCAAGAAAAATACTATGAAGATATCTTAAAAAGAAGAAGGTTTTTTGTTGATTTGATCAATCAATCCCTCGAACAAACTCAATTGTAAATTTCCCGTACGCTTATATCTTCGGTATAATACAAGATATGGACGACACACCCCCAAAGAAAAAATCATATCTCGAAGAGCTCGAAAGCAATCTTTATAATCCCGATTATAAAGGGTCTTTTCGAGAACGAAGAAAAATCCACAACAAAGATGTAAACATAAAATCTGAGTTTGATATCCCCGAAGAAGAGAAAGAGTTTTCAAGTCTTGAGAAAAAATACAAACTCCCAACCTCTTTTTTTAAAAAGGTCTTTTTTCTCACACTTGGTTTTTTTATTGTTACGAGTCTCTTTTTTGCTTTTTCTTTGTATCAGGGTAAAAAACGAGTTTCTCAAGATTTGATTGCTATGGAAATACAGGGGAATTCATTTGTTGATGGGGGAGAACCCGTTAACCTTGAGATAAAAATCCAAAACCATAATCAACAGAATCTCGAGCTCCCCGATCTTATCCTTATGTACCCAAAGGACTCTTCTGAGGGTGCAGAAATGACGATTGAACGAAGAAGTCTTCCTGATTTGGCTGAGGGAGAACTTGCTCGAGAGAAATTCTCGTTTCCTCTTTTTGGGCAAGCCGGAGACATACGATCGGTTCGAGCTATTTTGGAATATCGTATTGCTGGATCAAGTGCTATTTTTGAGAAGGAGATATCTCATTCTGTAACGATTCGTTCAACGCCAACTGAAGTTTCAGTTTCAGCACCTTCTATTGTTGTCCGTAATCAAAATGTAGTTTTTGGAGTTACCATTCGAGCCAATAGCTCAACGCACCTTCAAAAACTTTTGCTCGAGATTCAGTACCCACCAGGATTTCAATTACTCGATACCAATACTCAACAATTCTTTAGTGACAATGTTTGGTATTTTGAAAGAATTCCAGAAGAAGGGCTTTATGTTGAAGTTGTTGGAACGCTTTCTGCTCTCGAAAATCAATCCCAATCATTTAAGGTTCTTTTTGGAGAACAAAGTACTGAGAATAAGAACAGCATAGCAACACTCTTTAATTCGCTTGTTCATGTTATTACTGTTCAAAAAGCATTTATCGATACAACACTCTTTGTTAACGGAGATAATTCCGGAGAAAGTGTTGTTCGAGGAGGTTCTGATATTTCTTTGAGAGTACTTCTCAAAAATACGCTTGATGAAGTTCTTGATAACGTGCGGCTTCAAATTAATCTGGATGGAACAATTTATGACCCCAAAACGATAAGTCTTCAAAATGGTTTTTATGATTCTTCAAAAAAAGCAATTATTTTTGACCACACCACCTCAAGAGAATTAGTATCACTTTCTCCTGGAGAACAAAAAGAATTAAGCGTTACCCTCAAGGGACAAAACCTCGTTTCCAGTCAGGGAGTCTTAAGTGCTCCAAGCCTCAATGTTTCTGTTGATGTTTCTGCCACAAAAAAGAACGGACAACTCGAACGAGCAAGCTCGCTTTCACGGCATACCGTCAAGGCAAATTCTGATATGAGCGTGCTTCCTGTTGTTCAGTATTACGAAGGACCTTTCCAGAACTCAGGACCACTACCTCCGCGAGTTGATACGCCAACGACCTACACACTTACCTTCCAGCTTTCAAACTCATCAAATAATCTTGAAAATGTTGAATTGAATACTACCTTCCCTCCAAATGTTGTGTGGCTTGGAAATATTGCGCCTTCAATAGAGAGAAATAATGTAAGCTATGATTCAATTACCAGAAAGATGATTTGGAAACCCTCAAAACTCCCTGCAGGAGTGGGAGTCGGGGATAAAACCCCAGAACAACTTTCGGTCCAACTAAGAGTAACCCCATCAAGTTCTCAAGTCGGGTCACCAATAAATTTGACGGGGGATATTTTTCTCTCTGGCTTTGATACCTTTACCAAGAGCGATTTGAGTTATACGAAACTTGCAACAACCAATAGAATTGTTGGAAGCTCTGTTCCTGGTGCTGACGGACGCGTTGTTCAATAAACAAAAAAAACACTTTTGCATGAAAGTGTTTTTTGGTTTATCCACAGATTATTTTTATTTCTCATAAAAGGTTTGACTCGGGGGGGGGGGCAGAATATATAATAGAAAGGTATGAAGAAACATATTTTTACATCACTACTATCGTTATTTGTTATAGTAGGTTTTACAAGTTTTATTAATCCACACACCGTTTCTGCTCAACCTGTTGAGTGGGAGGAATTTGATATTCCTGATTACTATAATACTATTGCTTATGGGGGTGGAGTGTATGTTGTTGTTGGCGAGGGGATACCAATGTATTCTTCTAATGGAAAGGATTGGAAACCATCAGAAACAGAAATTCCTGCAACACTCTCTTCAATAGCTTACGGGGACAATAAATTTGTTGCTGTGGGAGTTGACGAAAGCTGGGAGAACCCAGCTGTCTATTTATCTACTGATGGTGGGGTAACTTGGGTTCAACCGAATCAACCACTTCCTCCAAAAGAGATTGGTTACCAAAGGGCTCAACTTTCTCGAGTTGCGTATATTTATGACAATAAAAACTCTAAAGGAGTCTTCGTTGCTGTTGGAGGTAACGATCCCCAAGGAATCTCTGATCCAAATCTACCTTACATTGTTTACTCGTTTGATGGAAATATCTGGGTTTCATCTGCTACTACACCAGGAGTTGGCTCAGCTAAAACCCTAGCTGTAGGGTATGATGATAGTGAAAATGTTGTTTTTTTGTCTACATTATCAACCTCTTTTGGGTCTGACTTTTTTCAATCAAATATCATCATGTCTACTGACAATGGGGTAAATTGGAATTATCCAGATAACATTACAGGGCTCGATGATTTCCAAGGAAAAAGTATGAGTTACCTTAATGGAAAATTTCTCCTTGGTGGATCTATTTATGATGAAGATGAAAATGCTTATATTATTTATGTAATGTCTTCTTCAGATGGTTTACACTGGGAACAACATAGGGTTGGATTTACCCCACTTGCTTTTGCAGGAGCTTTCGATTTTGCATATGGAAACAGTAGCTACCTCTCGTTAGGAGGAATTCCGATATATTCTTACGATGGACAACAGTGGGAATTTTTTACACCAAGTTTTAATAAAAGTACTAATTCTGGGGTATACCCAATGCAATTAATTTATGCAGAAGACTCTTTTGTACTTCTTGGAGACAGTGAGAATGGAGAGTCGTCCACCATTGCTTTTCCAAAAATTTCAGAAACCGTATCTTCCTTGTCAAAACCCTCATCCATCTTCGGAACACGATTCTGTTCAGCGGGAGTTACGACTTTCTGTCGGCCTCAAAATGGATTTGTAAATAACAACCCTTTGGTGAATATCTATACTGAACTTCTGGGACTCTACCAACAACTCCTTTCTGCAATGCAGGGACAAAACAGCTAAGGCTGTTTTTTCTTTTGGATTTTTTGCGAATTTTCCTCTTTAGGCTACACTACTATCATATGGAACATGACGCTTTAATAGAGAAAGTAGTAACGCTTTCCAAGAATCGAGGATTTATTTTCAGAGCCAACGAATTGTATGGAGGGCTTGCTGGTGTGTATGATTATGGGCCACTCGGGAGTATTCTCAAAAACAATATCAAAGCTCTCTGGATAAAAAAGTTTGTTGAAGAGCGTGAAGATATGTTTCTTCTTGATTCAGCAATCATTATGGGAGAGAACGCATTGACGGCATCAGGGCATGTGGGAGGTTTTTCTGATCCTCTCGTCAAAGACCTCGTTTCGGGAAAAGAATATCGAGCTGATCATATCCTTGAAGAAAATGGCATTAATGTAGAAGGAAAGACCCTTGAAGAAATGACAGAGCTTATCAAAGAACATAAGATTCTTTCCCCAGAAAAAAACCCTCTCGGAGAAGTGCGAGAGTTTAATCTCATGCTCAAAACCTCTTTGGGATCTTCTTCAGATTCTTCGTCACAGGCGTATCTTCGTCCTGAAACAGCTCAGGGGATTTTTATCAACTATAAAAACATTGTTGATTCAATGCACCCCAAAATTCCTTTTGGAGTTGCTCAGATTGGAAAAGCCTATCGAAACGAAATTACCCCACGAAATTTTATTTTTCGCCTTCGTGAACTTGAACAAATGGAGATTGAGTATTTTATTCATCCATCTGAATGGGAAAAGATTTTTGAATATTGGAGAGAAGAAATGCTTGAATGGCTGGAGCTTGTTGGGATTGATATGTCAAAAATCCATGAAGTAGAAATCTCAGAACAAGACCGAGCCCATTATTCAAAGAGAACGATCGATTTTGAGTTTGAATATCCTTTTGGAACAAAGGAACTCTACGGACTTGCTTATCGAACAGACTATGATCTTAAGAAACACGAAGAGTTCTCAAAAACAAAACTTCATTACCAAGATCCTCTTTCTGGAGAGAGCTATACTCCTCATGTTGTTGAGCCTTCCATGGGACTTGATAGAACAATTCTTGCTGTCCTTCTTTCTGCATATAAAGAAGATACGCTTGGTGATGGGGCAGAGCGTTCGTATCTTGCTCTCCCTCCACAAATTGCCCCGTATAAAATCGCTGTTTCTCCTCTGGTAAAGAACAAAGACCATATTGTAGAGAAAGCAAGAGAAGTGTTTGGACTTTTAAAATCTGAATTTGGAAACGTTACTTGGGATGATAATGGAAATGTTGGAAAGCGTTATCGACGACAGGATGAAATTGGAACGCCTTTCTGTGTTGTTGTTGATTATGACTCTTTTGAGGATAATAAGATTTCTGTACGTGATAGAAATACTGGAGAGCAAGAGAGAGTTTCTTTTGACGATCTAGTGAGCTATTTTAAAGAAAAACTCGCATAGAGTTTTTTTTGATAATGATTTTTGGCAATCTGTGGTATATATAATTTATGATAACGATAAAAACAGCAGAACAAATAGCTCTCTTGAGAGAAGCTGGGAAAATTCATGCTCGTATTCTCGATGAACTTGAAGAGCTT
Source organism: Minisyncoccota bacterium (assembly GCA_028697455.1). Lineage (GTDB taxonomy): Bacteria > Patescibacteriota > Minisyncoccia > Phycocordibacterales > UBA1006 > UBA1006. Next base: position 17,185 of record JAQVEZ010000002.1, on the reverse strand, counting down.
GTTACCCCAGGCATGAGCACGTGGGAGCTCGACCAGATCGCAGAAAAAAAGATTCGAGAAGCAGGAGCTTTACCTGCTTTTCTTGGATATCGTCCTGATCGTTTTACACCAAAATTTCCCGCAAGCACCTGCATTTCTCTTAATGATACGGTAGTTCATGGAATTCCAAACCGAGAGGAAATCATCAAAGAGGGAGATATCGTAAGTATTGACCTCGGTCTTAATTACAAAGGACTTTTTACTGATGCTGCTCGAACAATTGCTGTTGGGAAGGTTTCTCCCAAGGTTCAAGAACTTATCGCTGATACCTATGAAGCGCTCTCTCGAGGTATCGAGGCAGCTCTTCCTGGGAATACGACAGGTGACATTGGTTTTGCTGTTGAGTCTTTTAACTCAGGAAGATACGGTAACGTCAAAGAACTTGCAGGACACGGAGTAGGAATTGCTCTTCATGAAGAGCCTTTTGTTCCTAATTTTGGAAAACCTGGGAAAGGAGCTGTTTTGAAACCCGGAATGGTTATTGCTATCGAGCCTATGTTTACGCTGGGGAAGTCTGCTGTAGATTTTTATGATGATGGATACACAGTAAAAACCTCAGACGGGAGCCTTTCTGCTCATGTGGAGCACACAGTCCTTATAACTGAAGATGGACACGAAATCTTGACAAAATGATATTTTTTTGCTATATTTAGGAAAATTTTTAAAAATGGCACAGAAAAAAAGTATCGGTAAGCAGGTTATGGATTCCCTGCTTACGTGGATTTTGAGGTTTCTCACAATCCTTGGGAACGAGTCGCTTCAGATCATGAGGGGGAACTCAAGAATTACGTTCTACGTGGTTCTGGCCCTCGTTGTTGGTATTTTGGTGACGATTTTCCCATCCCTCCTTCTGATCATCGCGGTATCCGCGATCGTAATAGGAGGGTATAAAATCCTTAAAGGACTTGGTCACCTGTGATTAAGTCCTTTTCTTATGCCTCTAATTCCCTAAGGGTCTCTAAAGGACATATTGATGTCCTTTAAAAGCCTTATTTTTCAAGCTTTTTTAAATTTTTTCTCTTGACAAAAAAAGTTAGAAAGTTAATATGTGAGCTGTCACAACTTGTGTTGTTGTGTGCATTTTCTTGAGTATTTTACCTGAGAAAATATTACAATTATTCACAGCAGATACCTCTTATGAGATGCAACACATACTCAACGCGCCTTTGGGGTAGCCGTCGCATAATGTATTTTTAATTTTTTAAACACAAACACATGTCAGAATTTAGTCGAGACAAGGTTCATATGAACGTTGGAACCATTGGTCACGTTGACCATGGAAAAACTACTACTACTGCTGCAATTTTGCATTCGCTTAACTTAGCAGGAAAGACAGTAAAAATGAAAGATGTTTCAGGGATCGACAACGCCCCTGAAGAAAAAGAACGAGGAATTACCATTTCTCTTTCACACAACGAGTACGAGTCTGATACAAGACACTATGCTCACATTGATGCTCCAGGTCACGCGGATTACATCAAGAACATGATTACCGGAGCTGCTCAGATGGACGGAGCTATCATCGTGGTAGCTGCAACTGACGGGCCAATGCCACAGACACGAGAACACATTCTTCTTGCACGACAAGTTGGAGTTCCAAACATTATTGTTTTCATCAACAAGATGGACATGATGGCTGGAGAAGAAGAAATGGTTGACCTTGTAGAAATGGAAATGCGAGAGCTTCTTTCAAAACAAGATTTTGATGGAGACAACGCTCCTGTTATTAAAGGATCAGCTTTGAAAGCCCTTGAAGCAACTTCAGCTGACGATGAATGGGTAAAGAAAATTCTTGAGCTCGTTGACGCAATGGATACTTACTTCCCAGACCCAGTTCGAGAACTTGATAAACCATTCCTTATGCCTGTTGAAGATATCTTCTCTATTGAAGGACGAGGAACTGTTGTTACTGGTAAAATCGAGCAAGGAAAAGTAAAAGTTGGAGAGGAAATTGAGATCGTTGGAATCAAACCAACCGTAAAATCAACCGTTACTGGAGTTGAAATGTTTAACAAGCAACTTCAAGAAGGTCTTGCGGGAGACAACGCTGGAATTCTTCTTCGAGGAATCAAGAAAGAAGATATCACTCGAGGACAAGTTCTTGCAAAACCAGGATCTATTACCCCTCATACCGAGTTTGAAGCAGAGATTTATATCCTTAAAAAAGAAGAAGGAGGACGACACACACCTTTCTTCAAAGGTTATAAACCTCAGTTCTACATCCGAACAACTGATGTTACTGGAGAAATTGAACTTCCAGAGGGAGTAGAAATGGTTATGCCTGGAGATACCGTAACTCTAAAGGTTAAGCTTCAAGTGCCAGTGGCATTGAGCGACAATCACCGTTTTGCAGTTCGAGAAGGAGGTCGAACTGTTGGTGCTGGAGTTGTTACTAAAATTATTGCCTAAATTCTAGGGCCTTTCGCACGTATCTAGGCATATGGCAACTCAAAAAAGTACCAGTGGTAGTGGAACCTTGCGTATTCGTGTTCGCGCTTACGAGAGCAAAATCCTTGATCAGTCAGTAAAGCAGATTATGGATACTGCTTCTCAGTATGAAGCTGAAACACGAGGACCAATTCCACTTCCAACTGAAATTAAAAAATATACGGTAAATCGTTCATCTTTTGTGTATAAAGACGCTCGAGAACAATTTGAAACCCGAGTTCACAAACGACTCATTGATATTCTTAACCCTAATCCAAAAGTAGTGGAGGCTCTTACAAACATGAACCTTCCTTCTGGGGTTGATATCGATGTAAAGATGATCTAAAAAATTATAAGCAACGAGACACAATGTGTGTCCCGCTCTTCTGAAAAAATTTTTCACAGGAGCTGGGTACACGATTGTGTTTTGTATTACACACTGTTCCAATGCCTTTCACGGTAAGAACATTTGATATTTATGAAATATATTCTTGGAATTAAGGGGTATATGACACAGGTCTTTTCAGAAGATGGTGTTGTGGTCCCTGTAACAATTATTTCAGTTCCTGAAGCTACGGTTACTCAAGTTAAAACAGAGGAGACTGATGGGTACAATGCTGTTCAGATTGCTTCGGGGCAACGAAATGAAAAAAATATAAACAAGGCACAAAAAGGGCATTTTGGCGATATGGGATTATTCCGATTCGTTCGTGAGTTTCGTCTTAAAAAAGGAGAAACAAGCGACCTCAAAAAAGGAGATGTTCTCAATGTGAATCTTTTTGCTTCGGGCGATAAGGTTGCCGTTTCCGGTATTTCAAAAGGAAAAGGTTTTCAAGGAGTTGTCAAAAGACATAACTTTGGAGGAGCACCAACATCGCACGGACACCGACACGATACTCGAAAACCAGGTTCTATTGGAGCTGGAGGAGTTCAGCGAGTACTTAAGGGAACTCGTATGGCGGGACGAATGGGAACCGACAGAGTTACTATTAAAAACCTTGAGGTTATTGTCGTTGACGAAAAGAACAACCAATTACTCGTTAAAGGAGCTCTTCCTGGACGACCAGGAACACTTCTTGAAATTATTACACGCTAACCAAAGAAATCTATGAAAATATCAGTTTATGATCATTCTGGAAAAAAATCTCGAGACATAGATCTTCCTGAAGATATCTTTGGACTTGAGTGGAATGGCGATCTTGTTCACCAGGTTGTTGTAGGAATGCAAGCAAACAAGCGTTCAAACACAGCTCATACAAAAGATCGTAGTGAAGTAAGTGGTGGTGGAAAAAAACCTTGGAGACAAAAAGGAACAGGTCAAGCACGACATGGATCACGAAGATCTCCTATTTGGGTTGGTGGGGGAGTAACTTTTGGTCCTCGGAACGAAAGAGACTTTACTCAAAAAATCAACAAAAAAATGAGAAAGAAGGCATTACTTGTTTCTCTTTCTCAGAAACTTCGAGATGGGCAAGTGCTCTTTGTAGATTCATTTACTGACGTAAATGGAAAAACAAAAGAGATGCAAACTATCTTTGATAAATTTGCAACCGTCCCTGGTTTTGAAACCCTCAACACCAAAAAACATAATAATGTTTTCTTGACTAGTTCAGTAGTTGAAGAAAATTTGAAACAAGGAGTTAAAAATCTCTACCACGTTTCTCTTTCTTCAGTGGAAAATCTTAACCCCGTTGATGTTTTGAATCATCGATATCTTATTATCGCTGATCCAGAAAAATCGGTCGAATTTTTACAAACAAAACTTACAGAAAAATAGAGTACTATGGCATTGTTTAAAAAAGATTCGAAAGAAGAAAAAGGGGGTCAAGGAGACCTTTCTTGGGTTATCAAAAAACCACGAGTAACCGAGAAGGCTGCATTTTTGACTGAACATCATCAATACATCTTTGATGTTGAGCAAAAGTCTAACAAAAATCAGATTAAAAAAGCGGTAAAGGATCAGTACAAAGTTACTCCCGTTGCCGTTAATATTATCCGACAAGCAGCACGAAAAGAGCTTGTTCGAGGAAGAAAAGTTCACAAAAAAGGAAACAAAAAAGCTATTGTTACCCTTAAAAAAGGAGAAACAATAGATCTTATTTAATAAGAATTAACTAAAGCTCTCAATAGCTGATAAGTATTGAATCACGAAGATATGAAAAAACACAAACCAACAACTGCTTCTCGCAGGAATATGGTAACCATTAATTACCGTGAGGTTCTTACCGAAAGTACTCCTCACAAATCCCTTACCTCTGGGAAGAGACGATCAGTAGGAAGAAATAATCAAGGAAGAATTACAACTCGACACAAAGGAGGGGGAAACAAGCGACGATATCGAAAGATAGATTTTCTCTATAATAAATACGATATCCCAGCAAAAATCGAAACAATCGAGTATGATCCTAACCGATCTGCGTTCATTTCTCTTGTTTGTTTTTCAGACGGAGAACGACGATATGTTTTGATGCCTAAAGGTGTGAAAGTTGGTGATACTTTTCTTGTATCAGAAAACGCAAAACTTACACCAGGGAATAGACTTCCTTTGTCTAAAATTCCTGTAGGTACCTTTATTTATAATATTGAATTAAAACCTTTTGGAGGAGCGAAACTCGTTCGTTCAGCAGGAGCTTACGCGCAAGTTACTGCTCATGACGGAGGATATACTCACATTAAACTCCCATCAGGAGAAATTCGAAAAATCCCTGACCATGCTTTTGCCTCAGTTGGTGAAGTATCAAACTCTGATCACAAATTGGTCAAAGGCGGAAAGGCAGGACGATCTCGATGGAGAGGAATCAGACCTACCGTTCGTGGGTCTGCCATGAACCCTGTTGATCACCCACATGGAGGAGGAGAAGGAGCTCAAGGAATTGGGCTTCGTCGGGGACCAAAAACACGTCACGGAAAACAGGCTTACGGAGTTAAAACTCGTCGTTCAAAGAAATATTCAAACCAAGCAATTCTCGAACGCCGAAAAACAAAACGCTTTAAATAAAAACCCTAAAAGGGTTTTTATTTTGGCATATTGAAGTTTCCCGTTTCGCATGCTATACTCTTTGGGTAGCGGTACTTAACTTTTCATCTCGAGGAGGAGATGAGCTTTATTTTTACTAAGTGCCTTACAAGATAATTAAAACCCAGAAGATGGGTTACTCTATATGACATTTAAAGATTTTAAATTTTCTCCTTCTTTGGAAAGGGCTGTTTTTGAGGCTGGCTTTAAAACACCTTCACCAATTCAGGAGCTTTCGATCCCTCTTATTTTAAAAGGGAATGATGTAGTGGGTCAGGCCCACACAGGAACAGGAAAAACAGCAGCTTTTGCCCTTCCTCTTTTGGAAAAAATGAAAAAGGGAGAACAAGGAGTTGAGGCTCTTATCATTGTTCCTACACGTGAACTCGCATCTCAAATATCTGATGAAATTTATAAATTTTCACGGCTTTTGAAAATACGAACAACGGCTGTTTTTGGAGGAATGTCCTACCGAAAACAAATAGAACATATCCAAAAATCAGGAGTTGTGGTGGCAACACCAGGACGGCTTTTGGACTTACTGGAGAGGGGGAAAATAACAATTTCTCCACGTTTTGTTGTGGTTGATGAGGCTGATGAAATGCTGAACATGGGGTTTCTTGAAGATGTTCGTAGAATTTTTCAATTCTTCAAAACTCGAGAACAGACACTCATGTTCTCAGCGACTATTCCTGATGAGATAAAAGACCTTGCGGATACACTTATGAAAAAACCACTTTTTATAAAGGTAGAGAGCGAAGAAGCAGTTACCAACAATAATATCAAGCAGTATTTTTATATGGTTGAAGAAGGAGAAAGGGATGAGGCGTTGTTGCAACTTCTTGATTTTTCACGACCTAAAAAGGCAGTTATTTTTTGTAGAACTAAAAAAGAAACCGATCGACTTGCAGATTTTTTGAAAAAGAAAAAATTCAAAGTAGAAGCTCTTCATGGAGATATGGAGCAATATGACCGAAGAAAAGTTATTACTGGTTTTCGCAAAGGAGAATACAATATCCTTGTAGCAACTGATGTTGCTGCAAGAGGTCTTGATATCAAAAATATTTCTCACGTCTTTAATTACCACATCCCTCTTGACCCAGAATCATATGTTCACCGAATTGGGCGAACAGGAAGAGCTCAAAAAGATGGAACAGCTATGATGTTGGTTACTCCAGCTGAGGCTTCTGAACTTTTGCGTATCAAAGAAGATACGGGGTCACAGCTTGAATGTTACACTCTCCCTCAAAAATCAAAACGGAAAGAAGGAAGAACAAAAGATATTATCTCTCAGCTTGAAAAGGTTCCGTATGGGAAAACACACACTGAGATTGTTGGGTCTCTTTGTGAGTATTACCCCGAAGAAGAGCTCGTTCCCCGTCTGATTGCTTTTGTGGAAGAAACACTCAATAAAAATGACTCAATAGGAAAAACCAAAGAAGAAGCAGAGCTCATCCTTGCGTCATACCAGGGAAAAGATAAACAAGAAAAGAAACCAATTTCTCACAAGAGAAGCTTCTCCTCTTCATCACGAGGAAGAAAATTCCAGGGAATAAGGCGTGGGGTTGAAAGAGGTGAGGTCCCAGAACCAAGTATCAAAAAAACCTCGGGAGGGTCTCGTATTGTCGCACGAAAACTATATTAGTTTTATGAGAATTGTTGTTGAGGCAAAAACTCATGCCAAGGAACAAAAGATTATTCAAAAAGATGAGAATACTTTTATTGTTTATGTAACGACTCCTCCTGTTGAAGGAAAAGCAAACAAGCAAATTATTAAACTTCTTTCAAAGTACCTTAAGGTCGCTCCTTCTTGCATTACTTTTATCTCTGGAGAAACTTCAAAGCAGAAGGTTTTTGAGGTTGTTTTCTAGCTATGTTTTTAAACTTATTGAGGTTAAATAAAAAACAGCATTATGAGTGTTGTTTTTTGTTTACTTTTGTTTTTTATTGTGTAAGATACTTATATATTTAGTTACTTATTAAATATAAAATATATGAATTCACTTGAAAGGGAAACTAAAGAATTTATTAAAAGTATTCAATCGCTAAAACACCTTGCGATCATAAAACCCTTCAAAGATGAGAAAATGCCTCAGCTTACCCCCTCTCAGCTGTCCACACTTATGCTTATTCGAACGAGAGATGGGATAGGAATCAAGGATATCGCAAGAACTTACGGAATAACGAGTAGTGCTGCAACTCAGATGGTGGACACTCTTGTTGTTGAAGGGTACGTTATGCGGGTTGAAAATACCAAAGATAGAAGAATGGTCTCCCTCTCTCTTTCGAAGGAGATCGAAAAGCACCTTAAAAGAATTGAAGCTCGACACAATAAGCATATATCAGAATTTCTGGGTGTCTTAACAAAAGACGAGCTTAAACAATATATTAGTATCACCAAAAAGATAGTTGAAAGATTTAACCACAACAAAAACATATGAATTTTCTAAAATCTATACTTAAACATTTAAAGAAATTTATTTTCCAACATAAGTTGCTCTCCCTTGCAGTCGTTGTTGGAATTACTATTGTTTTAATTCTTGTCTTCTCTAAAAAAACTTCTGCAGAATTTGAATTTGTAGAGGTAGAGAGAAAAAACCTTTTCACCTCTGTTGAAGGTTCGGGATCAGTGAGCACAGAATCCCAAGTGACTCTCCGTTCAAGTGTTGCAGGCCAAATAACTGAAGTACTTGTTTCTTCTGGAGATGAAGTAAAAAAAGGTCAAATATTAGTACGGCTCGACGGGACAAAAGCTTATCAAAATTTACAAAGAGCTCAAATAGCACTTGAGCGGCAACAATCCCTCATGGCAGAAAAAGAAAGAAAAACAAACAGTTCTTTCTCTACAGGGCAGGATAGTTTAGAAAATGCTTATGATGAGGGGAAAATAATACTTATGTCATCAGCAACTTCTCTGTCTGATATTCTTTCTTCGATAGAGAGTCTTTTTAGCTGTAATGGTGGTTTTGTCACAACTTGTCAGGGTTACACCTCGCGCGATCTCGAAGCAAAATATAAGCGAACTGCTGAAGAACAGTGGTGGAAAGCTTATAATATGTTTGAGGATGTCTTCCAGGATAAATATGCATTATTAACACAAAATTCTTCTCAGACAGATATTGATGAAACCCTATCTCTCGCAAAAGAAACAGCAAGTGCCCTTGTTGATGCTGCCAAATTAGCACAGGATGCAGTTGTGTATTCTCGTGATCGTGTCGACTGGAACAATACATATCAAGTAAATAAGGCTGATGAAGCTTACGCACTCGTTATTCAGCAGATATCCGCAGCAAACCAGGTTATGAAATCAATTAACAATGCCCAAGACACCATTACAAAGGCGCAGCGTTCCCTAAATGATGCCGGGCAAGATCTAGAGGATATTTCTTCTGGTTCAAGTCTTCTTGATCTAAGAGACCGACAACTTGCTGTGAGAGAAGCTCAAACGGAGCTAGCGAAGTATTCTATTAAAGCTCCTTTTGCTGGTACTGTCGGAGCAATGAATGCTGTTCAATATGACTGGATCGGAAATAACACGGCCATTGGGGTTTTGAGTACTGAAACCTATTCAGCCCAAATAGCACTTAATGAAGTCGATATTACTCAGGTTGAAATTGGGCAAAAAGTTGAATTGAGTTTTGATGCCCTTCAGGATGTTACCTTGTTAGGATTTGTAAGTGAAATAGATCCTATAGGATCTGAAAGTTCAAATGTGGTGAGCTTTAAGGTAAAAATTATTTTTGAAGAATTAGATGAGCGAATTCGCTCAGGTATGAATGTTACTGCAAATATTATTATCTCAGAAAGAGAAAACGTTCTCACCGTTCCAAATGGAGCTATAAAAAGTGAAGGTGATTTATCATATGTGGAAGTAGAAAATACAGAGACGGGAATAAATGATAGGGTTTATATCACATTAGGAGAATCAAACGATACTGAGTCCGAGGTCTTTTCTGGTCTTGTTGGAGGAGAGAAGGTCATGGTTCGTCAGATTGAAAAAAACAAAACTGCTGCTGGATCAAGAGGGTTTGGTTTCGGGAACTAAGATATGAATATGATTAGCCTTAAAAATATTAAAAAAGATTATTCTTCTGGAGATCTTACAACCAAGGTATTGCATGGAATATCTTTTGATATACAAGAAGGAGAATTCGTTGCCATCATGGGACCTTCGGGGTCTGGAAAATCAACACTTATGAATATTCTTGGGCTCCTTGATACTCCCACAGAGGGAGACTATATCCTCGACGGGAAGAATGTTTCTTCCTTATCGGATGATGAGCAGGCACGCATTCGAGCTCAAAAAATCGGATTTGTTTTTCAGTCATTTAACTTACTCCCTCGAACAAGTGTTTTGAGAAATGTGATGATGCCTTTTATTTATAATAAAAGTGAACATCTTTCCACAAAAGAAAGAGAGGAAAGAGCAAAAAAAGCTTTGAGTGCTGCTGGCTTCCCAGAGAACCGTTGGCATAATTTATCGAGCCATCTTTCTGGGGGGCAAATACAGCGTGTTGCTATCGCACGTGCTCTTGTGAACAACCCAGTTCTTATTCTTGCTGATGAGCCAACAGGAAACCTTGATAGTAAAACGAGTGATATTGTTTTGAAAACTTTTCAGGAATTGAATCGCAAGGAAGGGAGAACAATTATTTTGATTACCCATGAACATGACGTTGCTGCTTATGCTGACCGCTGTATTATTATCAAAGACGGAGTTATTTCAGAAAATTAATCTATGAAAATACAAGACCTTGTTCAAGAAACAAATACTGCACTTTTTGCAAACAAATCTCGAACCTTTTTAACAGTTCTTGGAATTGTTATTGGTATTGCTTCGGTTATCATCATGCTTGCTATTGGAAAAGGTGCTCAGAATGAAATTCAATCAAGTATAAATTCTCTTGGTTCAAATCTGCTAACCGTCATCCCTGGAACAAGTAGAGGCGGTCCTAGTGGAACGGGTACGGGAGGAAAACCTTTAACCATTGCCGATGCTAATGCAATACGAGATAAAATTTTACTTGTTGATGAAGTATCCCCAGAGCTTACAACAAGATCTCAGGTTGTTGCTGGGGCTCAAAACATAAATACTACTATTACTGGTATTGTCCCTGAATATCAAAAGATAAAATCTATTGATATGGAAATTGGTATTTTTATTACTGAAGGACAGAATCGAAATTTTAGTAAGGTTGCTGTTCTTGGCCCTACCGTTCGAGATAGTCTCTTTGGAATCGATAGTAATCCCGTTGGGCAAAAAGTTCGTATTAATGCGAATACTTATACTGTTATTGGGGTAACAAAATCAAAAGGTGGATCAGGGTTTTCAAATCCTGATGATATGATTATTATTCCCCTGTCCACAGCAGCACAGTATCTTTCAGGAGGCGACTCTTTGTCGAGTATTTCAGTAACAACGGTTGAAACAGAAGATTTAAAACAAGTAGAAAAAGAAATAGAAGAACTCCTTCTTGAGCGCCATGCTATTCGCAATAGAGATCCTGAACTTGCCGATTTTAGTACTTTTAACATGGCGGATCTTTCAGAAGCGGCTGCAAGTGTTACAGGAATTTTCTCTCTTCTCTTGGGGTCTGTTGCGGGGATTTCTCTCCTTGTTGGAGGTATTGGAATTATGAATATGATGCTCACAACAGTTCGTGAGCGTACGCGTGAAATAGGTTTACGAAAAGCTATTGGAGCAAGAAGTAAAGATATTAGTAACCAGTTCTTGCTGGAATCGGTTCTCATTACTTGTATTGGAGGTATTTTTGGGATTATTCTAGGGGTAGGGGTTGCTCAGCTCATCACGCTCTCGGGTATTTTGACGACAAGTGTGAGCTTATTTTCAATTATTCTTGCACTCGGTGTTTCTGCGATTATCGGTATTGGGTTTGGGTATTATCCAGCTCGCCGAGCAGCAAAGCTTAATCCTATAGAAGCTCTTCGTTACGAATAATTATATGAAAAGTTTTTATACATCTTTAAAATTTTTTGTTACATCTTTTTTTAGAAATTTCTTTCAAGTTTTCTCTAGTAAGAATCTTTTTTGGCACATCCTTGCTATCCTTCTTACCTTTGGAATTGTTTACTCAGGTTTTGATTGGCAGTACTTTCTCTTTATGAGGAGTGACTTGTTGGATATTATTTTTTCTCCAGCGGTTGTTATTGGATTTTTTCTCCCAATGATTCTCCCTCTTTGGCTTATTTTTTCAGTAAGAAGAAAGCGTAATATAATAAGAGAGCTTTATGGTTGGGCACTCACACAGGCTGCCTCGTTGGGGTGGTTTGTTTCGGTTCTTTACAAATCTATCACTGGAAGAGTACAGCCAGATTTGATGAATCTTGTTGTGGACTCAAGTCGCAATTGGAATTTTGGTTTTTGGGAGCATGGTATTTTTTGGGGGTGGCCATCTTCACATACTACAGTGGCATTTGCCCTTACGACAGCTTTCATAGTTCTTCTTGGTAAAAAGAAACCAGGATTAAAGTGGTTTTCTATTCTTTATGCTTTCTATGTTGGTATTGCTGTTTCTTTCACGGTGCACTGGTTTTCGGAGTTTGTTGCTGGTGCTATTATTGGTACACTCATAGGAGTTGTCGTTGGTAAGTATTGGAAACAAAAAATTCTCAAACAGTAATTTTTTAAATCTACTGAAATTCAATCAAAAAACACAGCGATATTGCTGTGTTTTTTGCTGCCCTACAAGGTCTCTGTCGACTGTCTATTCTTACACTTTGGCGGAAGCGGTGGGATTCGAACCCACGATACGTTTTACCGTATGACGGTTTTCAAGACCGTTGCAATCAACCACTCTGCCACGCTTCCAAGGGATATACTAGCATTTCTTCATATTTTTACAAGAAAAAGTGTTTAAATTGCGGTATTTTGCTAGAATGAGAGAGTATGAAATACCTTGGGATTGATTATGGAACAAAGAAAATAGGCATAGCTCTTTCAGATGAGCGAGGAGTTTTGGCTTTTCCGTATGAGATTGTTCCTAACAATAGAGAGTTTCTCGCCTATATATCCTCTTTGGTTGAACGAGAGCAGGTTGGAGCTATTGTTGTCGGAGAATCGGTTCAGCTTGATGGAACAGATAATGTGCTTATGAATGACATTCGAGAGCTCATGGCTCTTTTGGAAGGGCAGTTTGCGATTCCCCTTTATCTAGAAAAAGAATGGCTGAGTTCTTTTTCAGCTCGGTCAGATTTTTTTGGAAAGGACAATATCGCAAATCCAAAATGGTCAGAAAAAGAAAATGAAAAAAGACGTTCCCCCATAGACGATAATGCTGCTGCTATTATTTTGCAGAGATTTCTCGACAAACAAGCTTACAAAAAATAATCACTTGCAGAATATATTTCTTCTTTTAAACTGTGGTTATGAAATATATATCATATGAAGATTTTAAAAAAGTAGATATGCGAATGGGTCGAATCCAATTTGTTGAACCGGTTGAGGGCACCGACAAACTGCTTCGTTGTGAAATTGATTTTGGGGAGCTTCCTATTGTTTGTTCTGGTGAGTGCGATGGAGCAAAGGCTTGTACCAAAGATCATAGAGACGGTGAGACCTGTGATCATGTTTGCGGCTGTGAATTACCGCCACTTCCTTTTGACAAAGAAGAGTATCGAGGAAGAAACATGAGACAAATTGTTTCAGGAATACGAGAATATTTTCCAGATTTTAAATCGCTCGAAGGAAAATACGCTCTTTATGTACTGAACCTCGAACCTCGAGAAATAAGAGGTGTTATGAGTGAGGGGATGCTCGTTGCCGTTGATGGGGTTGATGGAAATCCTGTCTTGCTTTCAGCAGATGGCGAGATAGCGGCAGGAGCAAAAGTTCGATAATACCTAAAAGCATCAAAAAGCTTTAGGTATTTTTTATTTTTTGATATAATTAAAAAGGATATGTCTCGAGGAAAAAAAATAAATCAGAGCAAAACTATTTTTCAATTGAGCGATCAAGAGCTCACCCTTCTTTCTGTTGAGCAGGATGCTCGCTCAAAGAAATTTTTTATTTCTCAATTTGAAAAAATTCCTCTTGCTGAAGGAATTATTTCTCGTGGCGAAATTTTACGCCCCGAGGAGTTTATAAAAATTCTTTCTGGTTTTGCCCCTTTTATTCAGAACAAAACTATCGATGTTATTTTACCAGATGAGCTTTTTACATTTTTTGAAAAGAGGATTTCTGGTTTACGGGACAACAAGAAAAAAAACAAACGAGCAATACTCTCTGCTCTCTATACCTCACAGGAAAGCACTCTTCAGACTCATGTTTTTGAATTTGATATCGACTCTCGAGAAACAAAAACAGGAAGACTTGTTTTCTTTTTTGGAATTCCTCATCAGATCTATACCGATCTCTCATATGTTTTTCAGAAAGCAAGCTTTGAGTTAGGATCAATCATCTCTGAGACACTTTCTTTCCGCCATCTTATGCCTAAAGAAGAGAAAGAGACCCTTATTCTTGTTGGGCAAAAAAGTACTCGTGTTGCTGATTTTTCTGCACAATTTCTCAAAAAACAACAAAATTTTCAGATATCATATAACCACCTTGTTTCTGATATTGTTCAATTTCCTCATTTTTCTCAAGAAGATGCAGAGAAGATTCTCCAGGAATACGGTGTTCTTAGGGCGCACCTTGATGAAAAAGTATATCGAAAACTCATTCGATCTCTTGGTCCGCTCCTTGATTACCTTTCAAAGAGAAAAATAACAAAGAGCACTACTCTCCAGCTCGTTTTTACGGATAGACCCCTCCGTGGTTTTGTAGATGTTTTGTTTAAAACACTCGGTGTCCCTATAACAGAATTCCATGTTCTCTACCAAGAAACATTTCCTTTTCAGGAGGTTTTGGATATTCACAAAGAAGATACCTATCTGTATCATGCCGCAATAGCACAGGCATTGAGATTTTGGAGAGAGTAATTGACCCACAGAACTCCTTGTGCTATATTAGTCTCTGTTCCGATCTTTTCTATATGGAATTTCCTCCTATAGTTCAACGGATAGAACAAGGGACTTCTAATCCCTAGATCCAAGTTCGATTCTTGGTGGGAGGACAGAAGTTTCGTGTCAGAGACACAAAGGGCGATTAGCTCAGTTGGTAGAGCAGCTCGTTTACACCGAGAAGGTCAGGGGTTCGAGTCCCTTATCGCCCACGAGTAAAAGAAAAAAGCGCGAAAGCGTTTTTTTGTTTTGATGATATTATCTTATCGTTAAAATCCTTCGTATTATGGGAGTTTTTTTTAAAAGCAAGATTTTCCAAACTTTCCATTTTGTAAAATTGAAATAATTTTCTCACTAGATCTCCTTTCGTTGTAATCAGAAATATTTTTTTGGGCACTTTCTTTGATAACCCTACAATAATTACTCAAGGCAACTTCATTGGCTTCACTCTTCGCATATACCCGAATAACTAGAGTTCCTTTATTTTGCTCAATTTGGAGATTGTCCCATCTCCCCTCAGCCCACTTCCACAAGTCACCCTTGAGAGTGTCTATTTCATTCTGTGGGATTACTTTTTCTATAGAATATGAGATAAATGTCATCAATGTTACTAACGTGAGAGATAAGGCAATAAATATTAGGGCAATAGTTTTTGAGGGGTGTCGTTGGAACCAATTTCTTTGGTCGCTTTGGCACCGAGGACACTTCTTGGCTTCTAGGGGAATGTCTGTCTGACATTGCTTACATTTTTTTATTTTATTCATATTTATGGTGTTTATTTAAAGATGCATTCTTTCTAAAATGTAAAGGTTAGTTTTTATTAAAATTATATTTGTTTGTCTTAAATATTATATCAGAAGAATTACATTTTCAGCTCTTAATTCCGTATTCTAAAAAATTTCTTCGATTTTCTTAGAAAAGAAAATTTACTTTCTTAACATCAAAAGCACCCAACAACATCGGGTGCTTTTATTTTAAGAGTTCTAAAATTTTTGTTGGGAAATCCCCAATAAGTTCCGAGCAACGGGTATTCAAAATATCCCATTCTTCCTTGTCGAGAATTCTTTTTCTCCCTATCCATGAGCCTACAGATAGTGTCCTGAAACGTCCTTGCAAAAGAACATTTTGTTTGTGTATCTTTTCTTTGAAATATCGAGGAGCCTTCTCAATTTTTGGCCAAGGAATACTTGCAAGAAGTATTTTGATTTCTTTCTTACGCCTTCTTTTAAGTTCTCGTATTATTCTATAAAAATCCACAATAACATAGATTTTGTCTTTCTCGGTTATGATCTGAGAAAGACGTTTTTTCAGATCATTCATGATTTTATGATATTTGATTCTAGTATACACTATTTCCCCCTTTTTTCCAGAAAGACTTGCCAAAAATAGATATTTTGTTAATATAGCATTCATTAAGTTACCTTTTGGTAACTTCCAATAGATATTATGCCAATTATAAAAGCACAAAAAAAATCAGTACGACAAACCGCAAAACGACGTATCTTTAACGATCGACGAAGACGAGCAATGAGAGAATCTATCAAGAGCCTCAAGGAGCTTGTTGCTACTGGAAATAAAAAAGAAGCACAAGCGATGATCCCTACTGTATACCAAGCTATTGATAAAGCAGTAAAGAGAGGGGTTATCAAATTCAACACCGGATCACGAAAAAAATCCCAAGCTTCGAAAATAGTAAAAGAAATCGCCTAAGCGATTTTTTTATTTTATCTTTATCTTGAATTTCTTTTGTGCTCTCACCAAGAATCGAACTTGGATCGTCGGTACCGCAAACCGATGTTCTATCCATTAAACTATGAGAGCATTATCTTCTTTTGAATTAAATATTACCTCAGCACCGACGAAACGTCGGCACCGCGCTCATAATCCAGGATGTTCTATCCATTAAACTATGAGAGCATTATCTTCTTTTGAATTAAATATTACTTCACCACCGACGAAACGTCGGCACCGCGCTCATAATCCAGGATGTTCTATCCATTAAACTATGAGAGTATTACTCTTTTCTTAAAGAAGAAAAGAGTAATACAAAACCGATGCTATCACAAGCCCCGGTTTTTGTTAAGATTACTTAGAATTGTATTCTGTTTATGATGCGATTTGCCATTGGCTCTACGAGCTCTCGTTCCTCTATGTGATGAAGAAGAAATTCATAAAGTTCCTCGAGCTCAACAGAGTCTGAAACGAGAACAGAGTGTACAGGGTTAATTCGTTCGTTGGTTTGGATAAGAAGTTTGATTTCTCCCAACGTATTCCGAGCGAGCCAAAATCCAAGGATCTTGTCATAGAGGAAAAAGTCGCCGTCAATTTGGATTCCTTTTTCACCAATGATTACTTTTGTATCGTCGGTTTTTGTATTCCCGAGAACACCCATAAGGAAGGCCCCAATAACCACAAAAAAAATAAAAAGATAGTTTTTAAGAAGAATAGCAATGATAACCAGAGCGAGAGCAATTAATCCCAGTATCCAAAACCAGTCATTTTTCTTCTTTTTAAAGTCGAATTCTCGAGACTCCCAAGAAAAAACAGGAGCGTTTTCAAATGTACCTTCCATAATGTTTTTAGTATCTCATAATTTAATCTATTTTCCAATACTTCAGGCTTGCCCCCATCCCAAATATATGTATAATACCCATACAGTTCTGTAACAAATGAATGATGTCCAAGCAAATGGAACAACCAAGATCCAATCGGTTGTTCCGTTCTGTGAAATAGAGTAAAGAGATA
>JAQVEZ010000001.1 GCA_028697455.1 Minisyncoccota bacterium | reverse complement strand
ATACCTTAACCGAGAGCAAAGACCTGTGTGATGCACCTGAATTCAGTGCGGCACAAGGCCACAGGACGGAACAACTGAAGGGAGCTTGAAGAAAAAACCACCAGGGGGTGGTTTTTTTATTGGGGGAGACGGGATTGAAAAGCATACTTGAGTGTTTCAGAATCTGAGTACTCTAATTCAACACCACTTGAAAGTCCTCGACCAAGAGTTGAGAAGGAGAGTTCTGGAAATTTTTCTCGTAAAATATTTTGAAGTCGGATTCTTGTGTATTCTCCTTCAGGACTTAAAGAGAGTGCAAAGATAAGTTCGTCAAGTTTCTTATTTTGGAGTTTTTGTTCAACAGATTGAATTAACTGATCGACTCGGGCAAAAGATTTCTTTTTTTCGTTATCAAAGATAAAACCTCCTAAGATAAAATATTTCCCTTTATAAATTCCTGCTTTTTCAATGGTGTTAAAGTCACTATCTTTTTCAACGATGAGTACTTGGGTACTGGAACTTCTTTCTCGACAGGTTGAACAAAGAACGTGGTCTTTTTCTTTTGGGAAAAAACGAAAACATTCTTCGCACTGACTGACTTCTTGTTTGAGCGCTTCGATTTTTTCTGTGAGATCTTTGGAAAAGGCTTTGTTTTTGTGTAAAAGAAAATAGACAAATCGTTTTGATTGTCTTCTTCCAATACCAGGAAACTCTTCAAAAAGAGCAGCGAGTTTTTCAATAGCCCCATCCATATCTCCCTAGTATAAATTTATTTGATAAAGTTTCAAGGATTAGAATTCCTCGTCGATACTTCGACTCTGTCCTTCACCATAGCTACTTTCAACATCAAGGAAACTTGTTCTTGCGTCGTCAAAGAAGAGTTGACACTGTCCTGTTGCACCATTTCGATGTTTCTCTATAAGAACGTCGGTCATCTGAGCCTTTCCAGCACCATCTTCATTTCTTTCTCTGTGGAGAAACATTACAACATCGGCATCTTGTTCAATAGACCCTGAATCACGCAGGTCTGATAGTCGTGGACGACCACCTCGTTGCTCAACCGCTCGAGAAAGCTGAGAGAGTGCGATGACAGGGACTTCTAATTCTCGCGCAAGAGATTTGAGAGATCGTGAGATTTCCGTTACTTGGTTTACCATAGAATCGTAGTTCTTTTGTGTTGTCATAAGCTGAAGGTAATCAACAATGATGAGTCCAAGGCCATGCT
The DNA here is from genome assembly GCA_028697455.1 of Minisyncoccota bacterium. GTDB lineage: Bacteria > Patescibacteriota > Minisyncoccia > Phycocordibacterales > UBA1006 > UBA1006. The sequence continues at coordinate 163,766 of JAQVEZ010000001.1, read as the reverse complement.
CTGCCTTGAGTCTCCGTGCTGTTGATCTCATCTGCAAAATAGAATTTCCCGGCTTATCATCAATGTAAATGGGAGCCTTTGAAAGTGTCTCCATAGCTTGTCCAACACGAGTAAAGTCATCTTCAGTGAGACCTTTTCCTGTTCGTATTCTCCATGAGTCAACTTGTGACTCTGCTGAAAGCATACGGTCAGTCAATTGTTCCGCATTCATTTCAAGAGAAAAGAATCCAATAGGGACATTTTTGTCTACAGCAACTTTACGCGCAATATCAAGAGCAAAGGATGTTTTTCCGACAGAAGGCCGTGCTGCTAGAATAATGAGATCTGAATTTTGAAAACCAGAAAGAATAGCATCAAGTTTTTTGAAACCAGTAGGTATTCCTCGAAGAGCCCCATCTCCTTGGGAGAGTTTTTCAAGTTTTTCCCAAGATTTTGGAATAATCTCTTTGATACTGGTAAACTTTTTGGTACTTTGGATATTTGAAGTAATTTCAAAGATTCTTCGTTCGGCAGTGTCGATAACGGCTTCGATATTTTTTTCTTCTTGGTATCCCATTTCAGTGATATCTCCACCAGCCTCTATGAGTTTTCTGAGTGTTGATTTTTCTGAAACTATTTTTGCGTAATATTCAATATGTGCAGAGGAGGGTACCGTGTTTGCAAGCTCGTTCAAATAACTCACCCCTCCTGCTTGTTCAACAAGGTTAAGATTGAGCATTTTCTCTGAAACAGAAATAAGGTCAATAGGATCTCCAGTACGAGAAAGATCGCTCATTATTCGAAAAATAACTCGGTGTTTTTGAACATAGAAATCGTCTTCGTTTAAAATAGACATAATTTCTTGTAAAATAACGGGTTTAAGCATGATTGACCCAAGAGTAGCTTTCTCAGCGTCGATATTTTGCGGAGGGACTTTAAGTTTTTGGTTTTTTTGATTCATCTAGACTAGATTTTAACGATTCTTTTTTAAACTGCAAATATAAGTCGTGGAAAGCTTGTGGATGAAGACAAAAATAATATGATATAATTTATATCATGGAAAGCTCTAATACGATTACCTATTTTGGCGAAACTGATTTTAGAAACCAAAGGTCACGGTTTGGAATTAAAAAAACAGACCGGTCACGTCACGTTTACGTTATCGGGAAAACAGGAATGGGAAAGTCGACACTTCTCGAAAATATGGCTGCTCAAGATATCCTTAATGGTGAGGGGATGTGTTTTGTTGATCCGCATGGTTCGGGTATTGATAATCTTCTTGATTATATTCCGGAGCACCGTATAAAAGATGTTATTTATTTTGCACCAGTCGATACGGAATTTCCTATTTCCTTTAATGTTCTTGAGTCTGTTGAAGCAGACAAGAGACACGTCGTTGTATCTGGGCTTATGGCTGCCTTCAAGAAAATTTGGCCTGATGTTTTTTCTGGAAGAATGGAGTATATTCTTTCCAATACACTTTTAGCACTTCTTGAATACCCTAATGCAACACTCCTTGGGGTCAATCGAATGCTTTCAGAAAAAGATTATCGTGATGATGTTATCAACCATATCACTGATGTTTCAGTGAGGTCTTTCTGGGTTGATGAATATAACAAATGGGATGTACGATATGCACGAGAAGCGGGTGCGGCAATCCAAAACAAGATAGGACAATTCACCACCAACCCTTTGATTCGAAATATTATAGGACAAGAAAAATCAACACTTGATTTTCGGGCTATTATGGATGAGAAGAAGATTTTACTCGTTAATCTTTCAAAGGGGCTTATTGGAGAGACCAACCAGCATCTTCTTGGGGGAATGCTCATTACAAAGCTCTATTTGGCGGCAATGAGTCGTGCAGACGTTGGTGCGAAGAACCTTTTTCAGCTCCCTAACTTTTTCTTATTTGTTGATGAGTTTCAGAACTTTGCCAATGAATCTTTTGCTGACATTCTTTCAGAGGCACGAAAATATAAACTTAACCTTACGGTAGCCCATCAGTATATTGCTCAGATGGATGAAAATGTTTCAGCGGCGATTTTTGGTAACGTCGGAACAATGATTACTTTTCGAGTAGGGCCTACCGATGCAGAATTTCTTGAAAAGCAATTCGCACCTACTTTTTCGGTTGAAGATATTGTTAACTTGGGAAAATATCAAATCTATCTCTCTCTTATGATTGACGGTATCGGTTCACGACCTTTTTCAGCACGAACGATGCCTCCTGTCCCCAAAGAAGGACCTTCTCTAAAGGAGGAGATTATTAAAAGCTCACAAAGGAATTTTGCTCAGCCACGAGCTCTTGTTGAGGCACGTATTGAAAAATGGTTTGAACCTATCAAAAAAAATATTGTTAAGAGAGCGGTGGGTGATAAGACTTTTCCAGAAAAAGATTCTCCCAGAAAAACAGAAGAAGAAATGAAGCAAATTGTTTCTCCTAAGTTAAATAATCTCTTGGATAAAATTGGAGGATCTCATCGTAAAAAGGATGATTCAGAAAAGAAGATTGAAAATAAAAAGCCCTATAAAAAAGAATCTGTAATAATTTCTTCGGGAACAAAAGCTTCTGAAAGTAATTCAAAAGAAAAGAAGATCCAAACACGCTCTTCCTCGACAGAAACTAAAAACTCTCTCCAGGACGCTCTTAAAAAAGCTCTTGCCTCAAAAGAAGAAAAAACACCTCGCCCTCTCTCTTCAACAAATGATAATCAAAAAGAAACAAAGAAAGACGATACACAGAAGCAAGAAAAACCACAGACTTTAGATTATGAAGGAGAAGGTGCCTCAAAGAAAGAAGTTCCTGAAGATATTTTAAAAAATATATTTAATATATAAATAACATGTCCACCCTTACAAGAGCGATAATTTTATTTTCAGTTCTTGGATATTCTCAGTTTTGTTTTGCCAATCTTGTTATCACTGAGATTATGTATGACCCAGAAGGAGCTGATACCAAAAGAGAATGGATTGAGATTATGAATACGGGAAGTGAAGCCGTCGTTGTTGCAGATTGGCATTTCCTTGAGAATCAAGTCCACCACAAGCTTAGTCCACAAGATTTTCAATCTCTTGAGCCAGGAGAACGAGCCGTTGTTGTTCAAGACGTACCAACTTTCCAGCAAGAATATTCTTATAGTCAGTTTCTCATCAAGAGCTCCTTTTCTCTCAATAACACAGGAGAAGAACTTGCTCTCTCAAATAAGGAGAAAGAGGTTGTTTTCAGTATTTTGTATAGCTCTGAGTGGGGTGCAGGTGGAAACGGTATGAGTTTACAACTCATTAATGATGATTGGGGGCAAGCATACCCAACTCCTGGAGAAGAAAACGCTGGGGAAGTTGTTTCTCCTGGAGACGAGGGTGGGGATGTAGAGGAAGAAGATCCAAAAACAGAGACACCAAAGAAAAGTGTTGAAACCTTTGCCCCAACTCTTGATATTCCTCAGTTTTTTACAGCAAGATCTTCTTTTCCCCTTGAGGCTTTTGCTACCCACACAAAAGATGGGAAAAAGAAAATCCTTAATGGGTATTATTTTCTTAATATGGGAGACGGGTCTTTTATTGAGAGTAGCGACCCTTTAAATTTTGCCTATTCTTATTCGTATCCTGGAAATTATGAAATAATTCTTGAATATTATTCAAGTAAGCTCGCCTTTGAAGCAGGAGAGAAGCCAATAACACAGCTCGCCAAGAAAATTAAAGTATCAGATTCTTCTATTGAAATATCAAATGTTGATATCGAGACAAATATTCACATAAGTAATAGCACAAATACAAAAATAAATTTAGGTGGATGGAAGCTTTTTTCAGGAGATAAAAATTTCATTTTTCCAAGAAATACTTACCTTGAGCCTTCAGGGGTTCTTGTGATCCCTTTTCGAGTACATAAAATTCTTTTATCTCGGGAAAGGTATATTAATCTCGTGTCAAACCAGGGAATAACAATAAGTACCTTCCTCCCTTTTTCTCAACAAGGTGAACCAGCTTTTGCTACAAACACAGTAGGAGGGGGATTTTCTTCCGATCCTTTGGGAGAACCTGAGGATGACGAAGGTCCCATTGATGCCACCGATGCTTATCTTATGCAAAATCCTGATAAAATCAGAGTAGATTTTTACCGAGGAGAAGATCAAGCCGTTTCTCACCCAGAAGACATCTCGGAGACAAGTCAGAAACTCAAAATATATACCGTTTACGCAGCGATTCTTGCCATTATTATTGTTATTGTGAGGGTTATCTTGCGTCGTCGTTTCCGCGAGGAAAAACCCCTAGAAGAGCAAGAAGACACCGTCGTTGGAGATATTGAACTTTTGGAATAAAAAACACGTAAGAAATGCGTGTTTTTTATTGAATCTTAATACTTTCAGTATTAAGATTATTGAGACGAACATTCTCAGTATTTTTTTCTTGTTTTACTTCTGGGTTTGCGAGCTTTTCGTAGTTATTGTAGATTTCTACTATCTTTTCAAGGGCTTGTTTCCAGTCTTTTGTTTTTACAGAGGCATCAAATCCCGCTCTGAGAAGAGCTTCTTTTTTGAGAAAATCCTCACCAAGAATTTGTTTTTCTTCCGCTGTCTTTTTGAGAACTTCTATTTTTGCAGAAAGATCACGTATTTTTTGTTGAGCCTCTTCTTCTGGTGTAAGAACTTTTTTTGGAAGCTCAGTTGCCGCTGGCTCTGTTTGTGTCAGTGTATCTTTGGTGTTTTTGTTCTCTATTTCGTTTTGAATTACCTTTTTTTGTTCGTTGAGACTAGAAATTTCGTTTTCCATAGATTCAACGAGAGAATCAAGAAGAAGCTCTTTTTTCTTTTGGTTGAGAGAAATTTCTTCTGAAGAGATTTCTGCTCTTTGAGGTTCTGAGGTAATATCCACCGCCTCAAGAGAAATATCAAGTTCATTTAGGGGGAGAATGGAACTTTCTTCGGCATTGGAAGCATTTTGATCAGGTTCTGTGAGAGTATCTTTTTCAGAAACTTTTTTTAGAGTTTCTATATTATTTGCAATTGTTGTGGAGAGTCCTTCACTCAAAGAGAGAGCCTTTGTTGGATCAGAATCAGTCACTTCTTTGATTTTATTTTTAATTTTCTCAGTTTGTTTTTTGATTGAGTTTGTTACCATTTCTTTCTTTTTTTCATCAAGCTTATTTTCTTTTACAAGCTTTGAAGCCTCCTGCATTCTTTTTTCGGTGCGTTCTATTTCGTAACTTATCTTCTTTTCTGAGTTAAGGGTAGTAGCAGATCGCAATTCCTCATACATTATCTTGATGGGGTATAAATCATCCCCAGGAAGAGTTTTTCCAGCTGCAGAGTGAGTTAATGAACCAAGAGCTAGAACAAAAACAAAAGCAGCAACAAGACCATTTTTGGTCAAGAAAAATGCTTTTTTGTAATAGGTGCTCATTTTTGATTCTATTCCAAGAGAGGACATAAGATTTTTTCGCAAGAGAGTTTTTTCATCAGATGTCATCTGGATAGATCGTAATGATCGTATTAAGTTTTTTATATTATCTTTGTTCATGTTCTTTTAAAATTTCTCGCATTTTTTTTATTCCGCGATGGATGTAGACTGAAACAGTTTGAGGCTCTTTCTTTGTGATCTTTGCTATTTCTTGAATAGAGAGTCCCTCTACGTACCTTAGGGTTATAAGATCTTTGGTTGAATCAGGAAGCTCATTTAAAAGAAGAAGAGCTTTTTCTCCGTCGATTTTGTTTTGGAGCCTTTCATAAGGATCTTCTTGCAACAGTGATTCATATATACTCTCGGTAAAGTCTTCAACGAGGTACGAAGATTTTTTTCTGGACTGATCAATGATAAGATTCCGAGCTATCTTATAAAGATAGGCTCTTTTTTGCTCTATTTTGGAACCAGAGCCCTTGAGAAGAAGTTCCCAAAACTTTGTAAAAGTTTCTTGTGTGATATCAAGTGAAAGTGCTCTATCTTTCGTTTTAACAAGGCAAAATCGAAAAATATCGTCTGAATATTTATCATAGAGAGATAAAAACTGTTTTTCTATTGTACTACGGTCCTTCATAAGATATGACGTTTGTATCTGTTTATTATTACATAAAAAGCTTAAAATTCATATTTTCATTGAAAAAGACTTTATTTTTGCTATGATTATTCATATTATTTGATTTATTTTGTTTATTATTATGGGTATTAAAGATTTTTTTATAAAGAAACTTGTTCAGTCAAAAATGAAAGGACTGCCAAAAGAACAACAAGAAATGGTTATGGCTCTTGTTAGCGAAAATCCTGAGTTTTTCAAGAAAATAGAGGAACAGGTGTCACAAAAGAAAAAAAACGGACTTAATGAACAGCATGCAATGATGCAAACCATTCGAGAAAACCAAGCAGAACTCCAAAAAATGATGATGGCGTGGCAGCAGAAGAAAAAATAATATGTCACTCTCTATTGGAATTGTTGGGCTCCCCAACGTCGGGAAATCAACTCTTTTTAATGCATTAACTCGAAAATGTGTTCCTGCAGAAAATTATCCTTTTTGTACAATCGATCCTTCTGTGGGGATTGTTTCTGTCCCAGACGAAAGATTAGAAAAACTTTCTCTTTTTTCTCATACACAAAAAACCATTCCTGCGGTTGTTGAGTTTGTTGATATTGCGGGTCTCGTTGAAGGGGCATCAAAGGGGGAAGGGCTTGGAAATAAATTTTTGGCCCATATTCGTGAGGTTGATGCTATCTTGCATATGGTGCGTATTTTTGATATTCAAGATGAATCGGGAACAGAACAAACGCACTTGTATGGTTCCATCGATCCTTTACGAGATATCAAAGTTATTAATATGGAGCTTATTCTCGCCGATATGGAGACGGTACAAAATAGGCGAGAAAAAATTCTTCGTGACGTAAAAAGAGGAGACAAACAAGCTATTTTTGAAGATGCTGTTTGTGCAAAAATGTATGATTGGCTTTCGTCTGAAAAACTTGCCCAATACTTCAAGCTCAGTGAAGAAGAGCTCGTGGTTATCAAGACCCTCCATCTTCTTACTATGAAACCAGTTATGTATGGGCTCAATAAAAAGTCAGGAGGAAAAAATCTTGATGAATCAGACCCAAGTACTTTTCAAAAAATTCTTGAGGAAATTGAAAAATATTCAGCAGAGTATGTTGTTATTGATGCAAAAACACAGGAAGATCTTTCTGAATTTTCAAAAGATGAAAAAGAGCTTTTTACAGCAGAGCTCGATTCTCATGATGATGGGATTGATGAGCTTATTCAAAAGGCATATAAACTTTTGGGATTGATTACTTATTTTACAACCGGAGAAAAAGAAACACGCGCATGGACCATTAAACGTGATTCAACCGCTCCTGTTGCGGGTTCTGCCATTCATAGTGATTTCTTAACCAAATTCATCCGTGCAGATATTATTGGATGGCAAGAGCTTCTTGATGCTGGTTCTTTTGGAGAAGCACGGGCCAAAGGGCTTCTTCGCACGGAAGGAAAGGATTATGTTGTTAAAGATGGAGACGTTATTGAGTTTCGAATATAAGTAATATAAAAACAAGCACAGACGCGTGCTTGTTTTTATATACCGAGAACAACGGGAATGATAATAGGTCTTTTTCCAGTGTTTTGTACAAGGTATCTTCCAAGATCGTCAACAAGTTTCTTTTTGATAAACTCAAAGTCGATTGGATTTTTTCCTTTTGAATTTTTAATGATGCTTTGTTTGACCAAGGACCGAGCTCCTTGTATGAGCTCCTGAGAATCTCTGAGATATACGAAACCTCTTGAAATAATATCAGGAGATTTTCGCATTTTTCCAGTCCGTGGATCAATGCTGGTAATCACCACAAAGATTCCTTCTTTGGTTAGTGTCTTTCGGTCTCGTACAACAACGTCTTGGATATCTCCAACACGGAATCCTTCCACAACAGTTGCACTGTTTGGTGCTTTTTGTTTATGAACGGTAAAGCCGTTTTTGTGGATATCAATAAGCGATCCGTTATCGGGAATAATAATATTTTCTTTTTTGAAATTATTCCGTTCAATTACAGCTTGGGCATGAGCCCTTAGCATTGAGTGATATCCGTGAATTGGCATAAAGAATTTTGCTCCAATAGTTTTCTGAATCCAAAGAAGCTCGTCTTGGTTCCCGTGCCCAGAAGCATGGATATCATTTGTATTGTATTGAACAATTCGGAGCCCGTGACGAGAGAGATTGTCCTTGAGTTTTCTCACGGGCATTTCGTTCCCAGGAATTACTGAAGAAGAAAGAATCACGGTGTCGCGTTCATTAAAGCGCAATTTAGGATGCTTTTTTGAGGAAATTCTCATAAGAGCAGCAAATTCTTCCCCTTGAGATCCTGTGAGAAGGCAAACAACCTTATCAGGAGGAAGTGTCTGTGACTCTTCAACACTGATGAGTACTCCCTTTGGAGGAACATAACGTCCAGATTCGATACAAATTGCAATATTTTGCTTCATGGATCGTCCTTCGAGGACTACTTTTTTCCCATGAGCGTGAGCTCCATCAATAATTGAAGTGATTCGGCTTATTTGTGATGCAAAAGTTCCAAGAAAAACCCGACCTTTTGCGTCCCTAATAAGATTAATAATATTAACGATAATATCGTCTTCGTTTTTTGACCATCCAGGTTGCTCAGCATTTGTTGAGTCAGAGAGGAAAAGAAGGTTTTCTTGTCCAGGTCGTGAAAGTTTTCCGTAGTTTTGTTTCTCTTTTTCAGAAACCACTCCTTCTCGGTGATCGAGTTTGGTATCTCCTGCAAGAATAATGTTTCCTTGTGACGTTTCAAAGGAGAAACCAATAGCGTCAGGAATCGAGTGAGTGACCTCAAAGATTTTTACTTTCATACCATTACCTACGGTTACGGTTTGACCCGGTTCTACGATTTCGTAATCAAGTTTTTCAAGATGAGGAAATTCTTCGTTTCTTTTTTCTATCATCCATTTGGTGAGAAGTCCACAATAGATCTTTGGATATCCAAGCTGATCAATGATGTAAGGGAAGGCCCCGATGTGATCAAGATGGCCGTGAGTGACAAATACTCCACGTATTTTATCTTTTTTCTCTACGAGGTATTGAGTATTAGGAATAATGTAATCAACTCCTGGTGTTTCAATTTCGCTTGAGAACTGGATACCAATATCGACAACAAAGATATCATCTTTGGTTTCGATAACGTTCATATTTTGTCCAACTTGCTCAACTCCTCCGAGGGGAATAATGCGTATTGCATCTCCTTGCACTTCGGGAAGATTATTTTTCTTTTGAGTATTTTCTTTGTGATTGACCTTGTTTCCTTTATTTTTCTTTATTTTAAAAAGGGAACTTTTGTGAGAATCTTTTGTTGTTGTTTTTTGGTTTAGAAATGATGTTTTTTTATTTTGTTTTTTTATATCATTTCGAAAACTTCTTCGTACGGTCGAAGAACTTTTCTTTGTATCTGTATTTTTTTCTAAATTCATAAATAGTTATTTAAAGTGAAATAATTTTCTTTTATAAAAGGAAATTTTCATTACCCACCTAAGTAGTTTTTATTACTCTCTCGATCGATATATACAAACAATTGTTGCAAGAGAATTCTCGCGAGGAATAATTTTTTAAAAAATAATAGAGTCCTACTTGACGTAGGTAATAATAGCACAAGTATAATAGATTCAAGAAAAAATGCAAGAGTTTTTTGTTTTTTTGCAAAATAAAAACAGCAAAACGCCGTTGTTATTTTTTGTCTAAGATTTGAAGAGCTTGCTCAAGGGTGATATTTTCAAGATCTACTTTTTTATCAAGGTAAATCCTCTTGAGTCCTTTTTGCATATAGTGACCTGATTTAGACTCCAAAATCATAATATCCTTTCCTGTTTTTGGATGCTTTCCAAGATTCTTAAAAAGTTTTACTCCTTTGGGAAGTGCCTTCGGTTCTCTGAGAAGAGCAAGGGCTTCTTCAAAACTTATGGTGTAAGGATCGAGCCCGCTTGTTCTTTTGATTGATCTAAAGTTTCTTCCTGCTCCAACATAAGGACCAAAGCGTCCAATATTTGCAACAACATCTTCTCCTGTGTCTGGGTCAGTTCCAAGAAGACGCGGAAGAATGAGGAGCTCAATTGCTTTTTCAAGAGTGACATCCTCGGCTTTGAGTCCTGGTGTAAGACTCGCTCTTCGTGGTTGAGGGAGCTCTTTAGCTTGTTTGATAGCTTCTTTTTCAGCTCGCATCTTTTCCTTTTCTTCTTCAGTTTTTTTGTGCCCTTTTGGATAAGAAGTGAGTTTAGGAACGATAGGTGTTTCTCCCATTTGTACATAGGGTCCAAAGCGCCCCTCAAGAACATAAATATTTTCTCCCGTATCAGGATGTTTTCCTATTGGAGTATTATTTCCAATTTCTTTTCCATCAACGGTAAGCGCCCCATCACAATCAGGATAACGAGTACAGGACATAAATTTTCCCGTTCGCCCAAGCTTATACATCATCGCTGCACCACATTTAGGGCAGGAGAATTCTTTTGGAGCCATACCAAGGTTCGTTAGTTTTGGAATATCCTCCTTGCTGTGTACTGCTTGTTCAAAGGGTTTGTAGAAATCAGATAAAACTTTTTCGTATGCTTTTTCGCCCTGGGCGATAGCATCGAGGTTATTCTCCATTTCGGCGGTAAAGTCATCTCCAATATAGGTATCAAAGTGATCTTCAAGGAAACTCGAAACAATATCTCCCGTGTCAGTTGGGATAAGTGTTCGTCCTTCTTTAACCACATACTCACGATCGATAATTGTCTTAATGATTGAGGCATATGTTGACGGACGTCCGATACCTCGTTTTTCGAGTTCTTTGATGAGACCTGCTTCAGAGTATCGATTGGGAGGAGTGGTGAATTTTTCGGTATTGGTTATTTCAAGTAAAGAAAGACTATCTCCTTTACTTACTTTTGGTAATTCGATATCCTCACCACGAGCTCGTGTATCACACAAGAGCCACCCAAGACTCAAGATGCGGGACCCATTACTGATAAAGTCAGGAATTGTTGATTTTCCAGTTTCTTCGTCAATATTAGCAACGAGTTTTGTTCTCATGATATCAGCTGCTTTCATTTGTGACGAAACAGCTCTTTTTAAAATAAGTTCATAGAGGGCTCGTTCATCAGCGGTAGTTCCATATATATGACTGTCGAATTTAGTCGGACGAATCGCCTCGTGAGCTTCTTGTGCATTTTTTGACTGTGTTTTGTATTGGGTAAGGTTGAGATTTTCCTTTCCGTATGTTTGTTCAACATAGGAAGCAATTCCTGCAAGAGCCTGTTTTGAAAAACTCAAGCTATCAGTACGCATATAGGTGATGTATCCTGATTCATAGAGTTTTTGTGCTACACGCATTGTTCGTGAGGGAGAAAAACCAAGCCGAGATGAAGCTGTTTGTTGAAGGGTAGAAGTTGTAAAAGGAGGTTTTGGTCTTCGGACACTTTTTGTTTCTTTGATATCAGTAACTGACCACAGGCCTTCTTCAGCGCGAGTTACAATCTCGAGCGCTTCATCGATATTTTTAATCTCTTTTGAACAAACAAGAGGAAGGTTCAGATTCTTTGACTGAAAAATTCCCTCAATAACATAATAGGCTTCTGGATTAAAAGAACGAATTTCTCGTTCTCGTTCCATCAAGATACGCAGAGCAGGGGACTGCACTCGTCCTGCTGATAATCCGTAACGTACTTTTTTCCAAATAAGTCCTGACAAATCGTATCCAACAATACGGTCAAGTACCCTTCGTGCCTCTTGAGCTTCCTTGAGATTCTGATTAATTTCTCGTGGATGTTCAAGAGAATCAAGTACAGCAGATTTGGTAATTTCATTGAAGGTAATTCTTTTTGTAGGGGGGAGTTTTGATCCAAGTTCGTCTTTGAGAATTTCATTGATGTGCCAAGCGATAGCTTCACCTTCTCGGTCCGGGTCGGAAGCCAAAAAGATTTCATCAGCTTTCTTTGCAGAGCTGATGAGCTCACGGATGACTTTTGTTTTTCCTTGTGAGATTTCGTATCGTGGAGTAAAACCATTTTGGATATCAATGGCATCTTTGTTGGTTTTGGGGAGGTCTCGAATGTGTCCGACAGATGATTTTACCTGATAGTCTTTCCCGAGATATTTTTCCAAAGTTTTTGCTTTGGATGGGGATTCAACGATGAGTAGTTTCATAATAATATAGTATTCATTACATAGTTTTATTTTTTTTGCAAATAATTAGATTCTATATATTTTTCCAAGATTTTCTTTTATAAGACCTTTTATCTCCATTGATGAGAGGAGAATATTGAGGGTGACGATACTCATACCGAGCTTTTCAGCAAGCTGATTACGAGAGAGTGGCTCAGTGAGTTGCTCCATTATTTTGGCTTCATCGGGTCCTAGTGCGATAAATTGTTCATTGCCTTCAGCCTTTTCAAAACCAAAGAAATCAATAATATCTTGCGCTGAGGTAAGAGGTGTTGCTCCTTCTCGTATAAGCTCATTGGTTCCTTCAGACTGAGCTGAAAAAATAGATCCCGGTACAGCAAAAACCTCACGATTATATTCTGTCCCAAGTCGTGCGGTGATACGTGTTCCTGAGATATTTTCTGCTTCGATTACAACAAGAGCATGAGAGATTCCTGCCATGATGCGATTCCTTCTTGGAAAACTCCAGTTGGTTGCTTTAAAGTTTGGCTCAAATTCTGAAAGAAGACATCCTCCTGATTGAATGATTTTTTCTGCAAGACCGCGGTTTGTTGCAGGATAAAGCGCAGCGTCATTCAATCCTGATCCAGGGATTGCGATGGTTGTGATATTGTTTTCAATGGCTGTTTCATGTGCGAGCGTATCAATACCCAAAGCAAGTCCTGAAACAATAACAACAGGATAGCCACGAAGTCCCCGAACAAGATATTCACATGCTTGGCGACCATAAGGAGTGAATTTTCGAGAACCAACAATGGTAATAAAAACAGTATTTTCCCCAGAAGGAAAATTTCCTCGAATAAAAAGTTGCTTTGGAGCATCGGGAATTTGTTTGAGGAGATAGGGAAGGGGAATTTGTTCCATGACTTTAGTATAACAAAATACCCCCTTTCTTAAAAAGAAAAGGGGTTTGTTTTAAATTTCCAGACAGCAAGAACTCCCAAGATTGGTACAAAGGAAAAGAGTATTGCTATTGGAATGAATTTTTTTTCCTCCATAAAAAAAGAATGGTGCATTCCTCCTACTCCCAAGCTCAAAAGACAAAGAAGCAGAAAGATCAAAATTGGCATCTCTCCCAAGATAAATATAAGATACGAAAATGTCGGGAACGAACTCTCTAGGTGGAGATGGACCGAATACGACACTATCGCACATCCCATATAAAAGAGAGTAAGAACGATACTCAAAAACTTTTTCATTATTATTGTTTCTTTATATAAATTCTGATTCTTTTAAGTTGTTATGTCAAGTTTTTTATCTTGGCACTTTTTCTTGAAAATAAATATTTCTTACTTACAATAAATATATACCTATGAAGCGAGTAGCGCCGTGGAGGTATAACAAAAAAGAAAAGAGCTCAATCATTATTGAGAACAAGGGTGGCACCGCGGTTTTATCCTACAGCAACACGGCTGCTCGGATACATCGTCCCTGAAAATTATCAGATGGTATTCTTGAAATATTCAAGGATAATAACTTGTAGTTTTTAGTGGCGATTTTCTTTTGCCACTGGCTTGTACATATATGTTAGATATAAAATTTATTCGAGATCATCGTGATGTGGTAAAATCCGCAGCGATCAAAAAGCACATTACGATTGATATTGATAAGCTCATTCGTCTCGATGATGAGCGAGTTGCACTCTTGCAAGAGATCGAAGGGCTTCGGAACGAACAAAACGTTCAGTCAGGGATTATCCAAAAACTCACTGATCCAGCCGAGAAAGAACAGTCCATAAAAAACATGAGATTGCTCAAGGAAGGTCTCAAAGAAAAAGAACAAGAATATAACAAGCTCTATTCAAAATGGTATGAGCTTATGTTACGCGTTCCGAACATTCCTGATGTGAGTGTCCCTGATGGGGATGGAGATTTTGATAATGTTCAGATAAAAACCTGGGGAGAAAAACCAAATTTTTCTTTTGAACCTCAGAGCCATATTGATATTATGCAAAAACTTGATCTTGTTGATTTTGAACGAGGGTCAAAGGTTCATGGATTTCGTGGTTACTATCTCAAAAACGATGCGGTCCTTCTTTCTTTTGCTATTTGGCAATATGCGCTTTCCTTTTTTGGTGGAAAAGGTTTCCAACCAATGATGCCTCCTATTATTGTACGAGAAGAAAACCTTTATGGAACAGGGCATCTTCCTAACGATGCAGATGATGTTTATAAGACTCAAGACAATGACTACCTTGCTGGAACAGCTGAGGTTCCCGTTATGGGATATCACAGCCATGAGGTTCTCGAAGAGACAGCCTTTCCTCTCCGCTATCTTGCTTTCTCTCCTTGTTATCGACGCGAGGCAGGAAGCCACGGAAAAGATACGCGAGGACTTATCCGAGTTCATGAGTTTTATAAATGGGAGCAAGTTGTTCTTTGTGAAGCCTCTCACGAAAAATCAGTTGAATATCACGAATGGATTAACCGTAATACCGAGGAGTTTATTGAATCACTCGGCATCCCGTACCAAACTGTTCTTAACTGCGGAGGAGATCTTGGACAAGGGCAAGTTAAAAAATACGATATCGAATTGTGGGTTCCTCTTGAGGAAAAATATCGAGAGATTTCTTCGGCTTCATATTTTCATGATTTTCAGACACGACGATTTAATATCCGTTATCGAGATCAAGAAGGGAAGCTCCGTTTTGCTCATTCATTGAATTGTACTGCAATTCCTACCCCAAGAATTTTAGTTTCTTTGGTTGAAAACTTCCAGGAAGCCGATGGAACGATACGTATTCCTGAGGTGCTACAACCATTTATGGGAGGAAAAAAGTATATTGGAAAATAATAAGCCACACAGGCTTTTTATTTTTGGGTATTTGACAATTATGTATAATTTGGCATATTTATCTTAAACAAACAATAAAAAATGAAAAAAGTATTTAATTTTTTTTCAATATTCTTTTCTCTAAAAACAGAAGACGTCAAAAGACCCCCCAAGATAGTAATCGAAGAACACCCCAATGAGGACTATCTTTCATTTCACATCCTTAAAGAGACTACTCATCGCTCCTTTATGCGAGGACGTCTTTATGATTCATTCAGAGACAAACAAGCTTTGGAGATTATCCATCCAATAGAATCCATCCAAGGAGTTATCAGGGTTTGGATACGTAGGGAGAAAATTCTCACTATTACGATTGTGAAAGCCCCTTTTGTTGATTGGGCTGATATGAAGCCTCTAATCATTGAAGCTATCAAGAAAGCCTTTGATCTTGATGAGGTTGAAGTGGAAGATGCTTCGTCAAAAGGAAGCTTCGATACCAAAATCAGACGTCTTTATCTTAAGGAGTTTGACCTCACTCTCTAAGTAAGAAAAAACCAAGCCAAAAAGCGGATTTAAAAAATTCGCTTTTTATTTTTTATAAAAGAGAAATTTTTGCTACTATAGAGCTAGCTCATATGTATCGAGATATTAATAATCGAAAAACTCTGAGAGAAAAGAAACGCTCCAACAAACGAACGGTGTTTTTTTGGGGGGCTTTGATTATTATTCTCGTTTCTTTCGTTATTATTATGAATAATGATTATTTTCTCATTAAAGAGATTGAAATAAGTGGAGAGCAAACACTTGGAGAAGAAGAGCTTTTGCTTGATATTAATGAATTTCTCTCTGAAAAGTATCTCTGGCTTTTACCAAAAAGAAATTTTCTGCTTTTTTCTTCCGCGCAACTTGAAAATAGACTTAGGACAAAATTTCCTAAGATACTCAAAGTCGATGCAGGTTTAGTTGAAACAAAAAGACTTGTGATTACTCTTGATGAGCGTTTTGCCCACTCGCTTTGGTGTGTGAATAAAGAGTATGAACAAGCTCTTGATGAAGAATGCTATTTTGCTGATAATGATGGAATTCTTTATGCACGAGCTCCGTATTTTTCAGGAGATATTTTCTTAAAATTTTTCTTCCTTCCGCAAAGAGAAGGGCAAAATTATTTCCTTGGAGAAAATGTTTTTTCATACAGCAAGAATGTCCCACTAGAAGATTTTTTGACGTTTTTGGAGGCAATACAGTCTGAATATGGAATTCATGTTTTTAGAATTTTCTTTGAGGAGTTTGATGATGTGAGTATGGAAATTTCTTCGATTGATACAACGCTCTACGAACGACCATTTCCAAAACTCTTTTTTAATCAGAGTGATGATTATGCTACACTCTTTCGAAATATTGGTATAGCATTTGGAACACCAGGATTTGAAAAAGATTTTCGAGAGCAGCCGCAAAACCTTGAATCACTTGACCTTCGTGTTGATGGAAGAATTTTTTATACGTTCTCACCACAGTCTTTTCATAACGACCATGAAGAATAATAATGAAAAAATAATAATGGGCTTTTGGGAGAAGCTCCCAAACCCTTTTCTTGTTCTTGCCCCTATGGCGGACGTGACGGACAGTGCCTTTCGTAAAATTATTGCAAAGTATTCACGACATGGGGAAACTAATGGGGGTCCTCATGTTTTTTATACCGAGTTTGTTTCGGCTGATGGGCTTGATCACGAACAGGGGAGAGAAAAACTTATCAAGGATTTACGGTTCTCGTCCCACGAGCATCCGATTGTTGCTCAGATTTTTTCGAGTAACCCTGATACCGTAGAGAAGGCTGCACGATTGTGTCTTTCGCTGGGTTTTGATGGTGTTGATATCAACATGGGGTGCCCAGAAAAAAATATCTGTAAACAAGGAGCTGGTTCTGCGCTTATTAAGAATCCCAAACAAGCTCAAGAAGTCATCTACGCAGCAAAAAGAGGTGTTGATGGCAAAATCCCCATCTCGGTAAAGACACGTGTCGGCTGGACAGAAAACCAAATTGAAGAATGGATTCCTGCACTCCTTGAATGTGATATTGCAGCCATTATTCTCCATGGGCGTACTCGTAAGGTTATGAGCAAGGTTCCAGCAAATTGGGACTGGATTGCACGAGCAGGAGAGATCGTCCGTGCATCAGGTAAGACAACAAAAATTCTTGGGAACGGAGATGTTGTTTCTTTGGATCAAGCGTATCGCTTTGCCGAGAATTATAAGCTTGATGGAATTATGATAGGGAGAGGAATTTTTGGAAATCCTTGGTTTTTTGATCATGATAAAAATACGGTAAGTGTCAAAGACAAACTTGAGGTACTTCTCGAACACACAAAACTCTTTTTGGAAGAGCTTGGAGACCATAAGAATTTTGCGATCATGAAAAAACACTACAAAGCCTACGTGAGCGGTTTTACAGATTCAAAAGAATTGAGAATTGCCCTCATGGATGCACACACCCTCAAGGAAATTGAAGATATTTGTGCAGCATTTCAAAAAGAACATCCCGATATTCTCGACGAACAAATCCCTTGTTAGGGCTTCCTTTTATTATTGTGTATACTTTTGCTATGGATAAACAAGTTTTGTATCAAAAATATCGCCCAGAGAGTTTTGAAGAAATTTTTGGGCAGGAACATATCATAAAAGTTCTCAAAGGGTCTCTCGAGCAGGGGACAACGGGACACGCATATATCTTTTCGGGTCCACGAGGAACGGGAAAGACGACAACAGCGAGAATCTTCGCTCGTGCTTTGGGTTGTTCTTCAAATGATATTGTTGAAATGGACGCAGCTTCAAATCGTAAGATTGAAGATGTTCGGGCCCTCCGAGAATCAGTTCTTTCGCTGCCTTTTGATAGCGAAAAGAAAGTTTATATTCTCGACGAAGCTCATATGCTTACCAAGGAAGCCTTTAATGCTTTTCTCAAGACGCTTGAAGAGCCACCTGCTCATGTTGTCTTTATCCTTGCGACAACAGAACTTGATAAAATTCCTATTACGATTGCTTCTCGGTGTCAGATTTTTAATTTTCGAGCACCAACACAGAAACTTCTCAAAGAAATGATTTCAAAAGTTGTCGAGAGAGAGGGTTATCATATTGATGAAGGAGCTCTTGATCTCGTTGCGATTCTCGGAAACGGGTCCTATCGTGATACACAGGGAGTTTTGCAGAAACTTATGTCATACAGCGCTGACAAGGAGCTCACTCGAGAAGAAGTTGAAAGCGTTACCGGAGCGCCACGACAGACCATGATACACGAGCTTCTCACCGCTATTAATGAGCGAAATGCTGAGAAGGCTCTCGAAATTATTCACGAAGCTGAAG
The DNA here is from genome assembly GCA_028697455.1 of Minisyncoccota bacterium. Taxonomy (GTDB): domain Bacteria; phylum Patescibacteriota; class Minisyncoccia; order Phycocordibacterales; family UBA1006; genus UBA1006. Next base: position 145,472 of record JAQVEZ010000001.1, on the reverse strand, counting down.
CAAACAATACTGATCCTGTTATTTTTCTTGAACTCCTTACTCGGAATATTCGTTCTGTTCTTCAAATACGATTTTCCCCAAAACGAGCTGCAGAAATCAAAGAAGACCTCGGTGAAGACCAGTATCTTTTTCTTGAAAGTCTTGCAAAAGACAAAAACAATATTCACTCAGCGCTTCTTTCAAAAATTCTCGAAACCTATGGAAAAATCTCGTCAGCGTTCCTCAAGTACGCACCTATTGAACTTGCAATTTTAGAGATTATTGATAATAATGAGTAACAAGGTTGTCATGCACAACCTTGTTTTTTGTTCAAGGAATTTTGTTTTAAACTTATTGCCAGATCGTCTAATGGTAGGAATACTTTGCTTTTGAAAAGGAAAGTACCCGGTTCCGAGTTTACTCGGAAATCACCGTTGTGAGCGTGCGAACAGGTGATAGGCTAGGTTTTGCTCAAAACCTGATATTCTTTCACAAAAAATATTTACAAATATATATTTTAATTTTATTGCCAGATCGTCTAATGGTAGGAATACTTTGCTTTTGAAAAGGAAAGTATCCGGTTCCGAGTTTACTCGGAAATCACCGCTGTGAGCGTGCGAACAGGTGATAGGCTAGGTTTTGCTCAAAACCTGATATTCTCTCACAAAAACAGTTACACATATATTTTAAATTTATTGCCAGATCGTCTAATGGTAGGACTCCAGGTTTTGGTCCTGGCTATCTAGGTTCGAATCCTAGTCTGGCAGCATAAAGCAGAGCATCTCCATACAAAAGTATGGAGATGCTTTTTGCTTTACCTGATCAGAAAGGATTCGAAAAAAGAGGGTTTAATTCTCTCTATATAAAAATGTTATACTTTTGGTATGGTATTTTTTGTTTTTATTATTTTTTGTTTCTTTGGTATTTCTTTCTTTTTTATTGTTCTTGCCTTGAGAAGTTTTTTGAATTCTTCTTCTTATAATTTGGGACGAAGGACAGAAGGACAAAAAAATATTGGATCTTATTTTAAATTACGAGATTATTTTTTCACTTATACTGAAAAACCTTTTTATGAAGAACTTATTAGACAAGCAGAAAATTCTTTTAATATTCTTTCAAAAGTACGACTTGAAGATGTGGTCACCACTACAGGACAACTTGGCTATCGGGAAAATAATATCAAAAGAAATTATATAAAATCCAAACATTTAGATTTTGTTCTCCTTGGTAAAAATACTAGTAAAATCGTTTGTGTTATTGAGCTTGACGGTTTTGGTCATAAACAAGAACAACAATCAAGATACGATAAAATTAAAAATGATATTTTAGATAGTGTTGGCGTTCCGTTCTTTCGAGTGCGAGTAGGACAGGAGTATTCTGTTGTTATCAAAGATATTCTTGAGAAGCTCACAACAAACAATACCCCTTAAATTCCTCATTTAATTTGAGGTTTTTTGGTATACTATGAGAATAATGAATAATTATCTGTCAGAAATTGGAAAATATTATAAAGATATAAACAGTTCAGAGCACTCTTACCGAACGACTTTTGAGAATTTTCTTAAAGAAATTTTCCCTGCTTCTCAAGGGTATTTTACCCAGCAAGACCAAAAGGCGATAGATGGAAACAAGCCTGACTTTGTAATTATCAAGAACAAAGTTCCTGTCTTGTATATTGAAGTAAAAAAAGTTGGTGAAGATCTTGATAAAATAGAAAAATCAAATCAAGCAGAACGTTATTTTGGGTATGACAATCTCATTATTTCTGATTATGTTGATTTTCGGTTTTTTAGAAATGGTGAAAAAGTAGATACCATTACTCTTGCAGATATTGATAAAAAAAATCTGTCGCTTGCTGATAAAGGAAATATCGAAACCTTAGCAAAGGCTATTTTTGATTTTCCACAAAAACACAAAGAAGAAATCAAACGAGGTATTCACCTTGCACAGATTATGGGAGGAAAAGCTCGTCGTATTCGCGACAATGTTTCTGAAATGCTTGAATCAGGTAAAGATACCTACGACGGACTCGTTAATATGGAACATTACATCAGCGAAAATCTCATTCACGGCCTCAGTCACGAAGACTTTGCTGATATGTATGCGCAAACATTAGTTTATGGATTATTCGCAGCACGATATGAAGATACAACGCCTGAAGATTTTTCTCGTGCTGAAGCGCGAGAACTCGTTCCAAAAACCAATCCGTTCCTTCGTTCGTTTTTTGATCATATTGCAGGAAACGCTTTTCCTGACCGACTAAAATTTATTGTTGATGAACTTTGTGAAGTTTTTGCTCATGCTGATATTCACAAACTCCTTGTTGATTTTTATCAAAAAGAAAAACAAGAAAAAGATCCTATCATTCATTTCTATGAAGACTTCTTGAAGGAATATGACGCCAAAAAGAAAATGGACATGGGAGTATTCTATACACCGCAACCAGTGGTGCAGTTTATTGTGCGTGCCGTAGACAGTATTCTCAAAAATGATTTTGCACTTATGAAGGGGCTTGCCGATACCGAAAAAATTGAAAGAGAACAAAAAGAACTAAACCCCAAAACAGGCAAAGATCAAAAAATAAAAAAAGAATATCACAAGGTCCAAGTCCTTGACGTTGCAACAGGAACAGGAACCTTCTTGAACGAAGTGATTCACCATATCCATAAAAGTTTTATCGGACAGGAAGGTCGCTGGGACGCCTATGTCAAAAACGATCTTCTCCCACGACTCCATGGATTTGAGCTTATGATGGCGTCATACACCATTGCGCACCTCAAACTCGGTATGACTTTGCAAGATTTTGGAGCAAAGGATCTCAACGAACGACTCGGGGTGTATCTCACCAACACACTTGAAGCTCCCGTAGATTATGCAAACCAAAATACACTCTTTGGAGTTCTTGATAGTATTGCCGAAGAATCAAAATCAGCTTCAAGAATCAAAAAAGAATATCCAATCATGTGTGTGATAGGAAATCCACCGTATTCAATAAGTTCAAGCAATAAGGGTGAGTGGATTCAAGAAAAAATAGAAAATTATAAAAAAGGCTTAAACGAAAAGAAAATAAATATTGATGATGACTATATCAAGTTTATTCGTTTTGCTCAGTGGATGGTTGATAAAAACCAAGAGGGAATTGTTGCATATATTTCAAACAATAGTTTTATTGATGGAATTACTCATCGAAAAATGCGAGAATCACTTTTGAAGTCTTTTGATAAGATTTACATTCTTGATTTACACGGAAATGCTCGTAAAAAAGAAACTGCACCAGATGGAAGTAAGGATCAAAATGTCTTTGATATTATGCAAGGTGTTTCTATAAATATTTTTGTAAAAACAAACAAGAAAAAAGAATCCGAATTGGGAGAGGTTTTTCACTACGATGTATATGGAGAAAGAAAAGATAAATATGATTTTCTTAATAAAAATAATATAGAACAGATTAAGTGGGAAAACTTAAATTATTCTGAACCGTATTATTTCTTTGTTCCCAAAGATTTTGGAATGATAGAAAAATACGAGAAAGGGTTTAATATTGTTGAAATATTTCATGAATATAATTCAGGGATACAAACAAAAAGAGATAATTTAACAATACAGTTTTCCAAAAATGAAATAGAAAATATTATTTCCTCTATAAAAGAAATGGATATAGAGGAAATCAGAACTAAGTTTGATTTACCAAATGACGGTAGAGATTGGAAAATTTCTTGGGCAAAGGAAGATGTTTTTAGGAATGGAAGTTTTGAAGATATATCATATAGACCATTAGACGATAGATATACTTTCTATACAGAAAACTCAAAAGGATTTTTAGCATATCCAAGAGAAAAAACAAATAAACATATTGTTGGAAAGACTAATGTTAGTTTAATTTCAAAGAGGGCTACCAGTGGAGATTGGAATGAGGTTTTTATTACAAACAAAATAATGGATTTGAATTATCTTTCTGCTCAAACTTATTTTTATCCACTTTACCTCTATACCGATCAAAACGAAAAAATCCCAAACCTTGATAAAGAGATTTGGAAACAAATAAACGAGCTTGTAGGAGAAACAACGCCAGAAAATATTTTGGATTATATTTATGCAGTCTTACACTCTCCAACATATCGTGAGAAATATAAAGAATTTCTCAAAATAGATTTTCCACGCGTGCCATATCCAGAGAACAAAGAAACTTTTTGGCATTTGGTAAAACTTGGCGAGGAATTGAGAACTTTGCATCTTATGGAAGATAAAAAGGTTTATGATTTTATAACAACCTTCCCAGAATCAGGAACTGATAGTGTAGACAAAATTTCTTATAAAGACGGAAAGGTCTTTATCAACGAAAGTCAGTATTTTGGTAATGTACCAGAGCTTGCTTGGAATTCCTATATCGGAGGTTATCAACCAGCGCAAAAATGGCTCAAGGACCGAAAGGGAAGAACCCTCACCAACGAAGACATTGAACATTATCAAAAAATTATCAAAGTCCTCTCAGAAACAGATCGGATCATGAAGGAGATTGATGGTGTATGGGAAATAAAATAACAGAAAAGGAGATTATAATAGATGAAACTTTTTTTAGACATTGTATTCTTGACTTAAGGAATAACCCTGAAAGATTAAAGAAAACTGGAAAATTAGACTATCATTTTAATATTTCTTTTGCAGAATTTTATGTATTAAGTGTAATAGGTGCATTCAGAAAATTTATTGAATCTAGTGGTGGTTGGGTAATTCGTGGTAAAGATGATGGAGTCAGTGATGATGGTTATGTTTTGGATTTACAATATGAACATCAAACGGATAAATTTATAAATAGTTTGGAAAAAATAGAAACAACTTATTTATGTGAATTTTCTAAAGGAAGTAATTATTTTGAAAAACGTGATTATACTGTAAATAATAAAATTAATCACAAGCAAGGTGTTGGATATAGATATGATAAATCATTGGTTATCATAAATGATATGGATTCAGAAAGGTTTGATTCTCATGAATTCCTAAAAGGTATTTTTCCAGAGAATAGAGTTAATTTTTCTCATTTTTATTTTATATTATTTGATGGAAAAACTGATGATTCATTTTATTTAAGGCTAATGTCATATACTGATCGCCCGTATAGAAAATTTCTTAACGGAATGTTTCGTTTAGAAATATTTACAGATGGGAAATATAAGTTTAAAAAAATACAAGATATAGATTTATCTATTCCTATATTTGAGTAATTTTTTATATTGAGAATTAGTAAAAATATTTTAAAATAAAATAATTAAAATTATATTTTTGGTTCTTTTCTGAAAAAGAATTTTCGATAGGAGAGATGGGGGCTGATCATATCAAGCCTTGGACGAAGGAGGAAGAACTGTTGCTGAAAATTGCCAAATGCTTTGCAAGGAAGATAACAGAATAAAATCTGGAAAATAAAAACCGCATATGCGGTTTTTATCTTTAACAGAAGAAATTCTTTCATAACTTGCCCATAAGCACATTTTTATTTATAATGAGGAAAATACCTACGATATTCATATATATTGATACCATTCCACCGCCCGTACTAGTTCTTTGGGGAAGACCTTGAAGAATTTGACCTTAAGCTTGTCTCTATACAAGATTCAGAAGTGCCCCCGTATGAGCCCAGTACCTTTTGTTTTCAAAAGGTGAGTGATAAGTCTACTCGGGAACAAGGCCACCTTTTTGTCCCAAGCCCAGTGCCTTCATGCTGTCAGAAGGTGAGCGATCAGTCTTGGCGATGAAAGGTTTCGCGGAAAAACAAAACCCGTCTCTGCACAGATGGGTTTTTTCTTTTTATTTTTTAATGAGCTCCTTGTTGTTCGAGCCAAAGGTTTTTATAAAGTCTATTGTGGTCAATGAGTTTGTCGTGTTCTCCGTGTTCTACGAGAGAACCTTTTCTGAGGACATAAATATGGTCAGCTTTTTCTATGGTTGAGAGTCGGTGGGCAATCATAACCATAATGAGTTTGGGATGGAGTCGTCGTATTTCTTCGATAGTTGAAGAGATTTCTTTTTCGGTAATTGAATCGAGGCTTGAGGTCGCTTCATCAAAGATAAGAATTTCTGGATTACGAATGAGCGCTCGTGCTATAGAAAGACGTTGCTTTTCTCCTCCTGAGAGTTTAATACCATTTTCTCCAATAACTGTATCGAGACCCTTTTCTGAGCGGAGGACGAGACTTTCTATTTGGGCTTGTTTCAAGGCACGCATACAGTCATCGTCGCTTGCGTCTCCAGCCGCAAAAAGAAGATTCTCGCGAATAGTTCCTGCAAAAACCTGACTCTCTTGAGGAACGTAACCTACTTTTTTCCGGAGAGAAGAAAGGTTGAGACCTTGAATGGGTATATTGTTAATGAGAACCGAACCCTGAATAGGGTTGTAGAGCCCGAGGAGAAGTTTTATCAAAGTTGATTTTCCTGAACCTGAAGGCCCCGCAAAAGCAATCGTATCTCCCTCACGGAAGGAAAGAGAAATATTATTAATAGAGGCTTCCGGGTTTCCATGATAGGAGAATGAAACATCATTGAATTGTATTGATTCAATATGTTGAATCTTTGTTCCATGAGCATCATCATGTTCTTCAACCTCTTTTGAAAGAATTTCGTTGAGTTCGAGAAGGCTTGCTTGAGTTTCTTGGTGACCCTGAACGAGATCGGCGATTTGACCAAGAGGCCCAAAAACAAAAAGACTATACACCCACAGAGCCAAGAATTCTCCGACACTAATGACTCCCTTGAAGATAAGAATCATTGAAATGAAAATGACAAGGGTCGTTATGACGTTAACAATGGTTCCTTGGATAAAGCTCAGTTTCCTTAAGATAATAACTTTTTTCAGTTCGAGCTTGAGAATCTCGTCATTCACCGTATTGAGACGTTCGATTTCTTCATTTTCAAGGCCAAGAGATTTTACGAGCCCGACATTCTGCAAGGTTTCGGTTGTTGAGGCAGCAAGCTCGGCAGAATGTTTAATGATAGCTCTTTGGGCACGTTTGATTTGGCGACCTGTTATAAAAATAATTCCTCCCACAAGAGGGATTGAAAGAAGAAATACGGTCCCCACAAGCCAATGAACAGAGAACGAGTATACAACAACAAAAATAATTCCTACCAAAGAAAAGAATCCTATGTTAACAAGGCTTCGAATGTATTTTTTTGCTGCGTCACGTGCTCGTTGCATTTTTTGGAGAATAGATCCTGACTGTTCGTCTTCAAAAATTGAGAAGGGAAGTTTAAAGATATGTTGAACCGCCGTTCCATAAAGAGAAGTTCCTACTTGTTCAGAAACAACATTTACAAAATAATCTTGGAAAGCTTTTGCTGTTCGAGAGATGAGGGCAATCCCAATATATGCGAGAAGGAGAAAACCAACACCTTTGATAAAGTCGTGTTGGCTGTATTCAAGAATTTTTGCTGCATAATTATCGAGAATAATTCTAAATATTTGTGGATTTAATAAAGAAAAAATTTGGTTTATTCCTGCACTTAAAAGAGCGAGGGCTAAAACTTTTTTATATTTTAAAAGGTAATGTTTAAATATTTTCATATATCAAACTTACCAGTATTTTTTTTAAAGAAAAGCACCCGTAGTCTTTGAGGAGTTTTTTGTGCTATAGTATTGAGGTATGAATAAAAAAATAATGAGATTTTTCGGATGGGATATTCTGATTGCTGTTGTTGGGCTCATCCTCTTGTATTACATTGGAGGGCTCACTGCTCTTTGGATTGGGTTTTTGTTAATGCTTCTTGAGATTACGCTATCTTTTGACAACGCAGTAGTGAATGCCAAAGTTCTCGAGCAAATGACCGAGAAGTGGAAAAAACGTTTTATCACTTGGGGTATTGCCATCGCTGTTTTTGGAACACGTTTTGTTCTCCCTATTGTTATCGTAAGTATTGTTGCGGGAATCTCTCCGTGGGGAGTTGCAAGTATGGCAATCTTTGATGCTTCTCAGTATGGAACACTTTTGGATTCTACGAAATTTGCCATTCATTCTTTTGGGGCTGCCTTTCTTCTCATGGTGGCGCTTAAATATTTCTTTGACCGAAGTAAAAAGGTTCATTGGTTTGTATGGCTTGAGAAGAAACTTTCGCACTGGGGGTACATTGAATCTCTTGAAATTATTATTGTTTTAGTAGGGCTCGTTGGGATGTCATATTTGGTTCCTCAGTTTGAACAGTTTACAGTTTTGGTTTCTGGTGTTTTGGGGATGGTTCTCTTTATTGTTATGCATGGTATTACCAGCATGATGTCACTCGATACCTCAAAAGCTGGAAGTATGGGACTTGCAGCGTTTATCTATCTTGAAATTTTGGATGCCTCATTTTCTTTGGATGGGGTTATTGGAGCTTTTGCTCTCACAAACTCAGTTTTGGTTATTGTCATCGGTCTTGGGGTGGGGGCCGTCTTTGTGAGATCACTGACTCTTTATATGGTGAAAGAAAAAACTTTGAGTGTCTTGAGATATCTTGAACACGGAGCTCATTGGGCTATTTTTGCTCTTGCTCTCTCTATGTTTGTTTCTTTGATTCATGAAGTTCCAGAGGTAGTGACGGGGACGATAGGAATTGCTTTTGTTTTGTTCGCGTATATTTCATCGATGAGAGTAAATAAAAAAGAACGAACAAAAGTTTCATAAAAAAGAGAAAAAAAATTTGTCCCTTTTTAAATTATGGTATACTAAGAGCAGTAAGTTCGACTTACTCCATGCCTGGTGGTTATCAGGAACGCGTAAAAAGATGAGAAGAAAAATTCTTCTCGTTTTTTTATTTTATTTTTTTTATTTTTTTTATTTTTTAAAATTTTTTTTAAAAAACTAGTGCATTGTATTTTTTTTCTTGCTATAATAAAAGTACCACACGTCACGTATACACTCGAGTGGTAAAAAATTTTTTACACCTAATTTATTTTTTGTTTATATTTTTATTTTATGGCACAAGCTAAAAAACCAGCTGCTAAAAAAACTGCAGCTAAAAAACCAGCTGCTAAAAAACCAGCAGCAAAGAAAACTGTAGCTAAGAAAAAACCAGCAGCTAAAAAAGTAGTTGCTAAAAAGAAACCAGCAGCTAAGAAAACTGTAGCTAAGAAAAAACCAGCAGCTAAGAAAACTGTAGCTAAGAAAAAACCAGCAGCAAAGAAAACTGTAGCTAAGAAAAAACCAGCTGCTAAAAAAGTAGTTGCTAAGAAAAAACCAGCTGCTAAAAAACCAGCAGCTAAAAAAGTAGTTGCTAAGAAAAAACCAGCCGCAAAGAAAAAAACAATGACAAAAAAGAAATAATTTTTTAATTATTTTTAATTGTTAATTATGAAAAATACTTATAAATACTTACTATTACTAATTGTTATTGCCGCTCTTGTACTTGTTATTTCTTCATTTACTAAAAATGCGCCAGTTGACACATCTTCAGATGAAGTTATCGCAACAGCTCTTTATACCGATGCCAATGGGCAAGAAATCCCAGCTGAATATACTGATGGAAAAGTTACTATAAACTTCAACGGGGAAGTGATGACTCTCAATCAGGTTATTTCTGGGTCTGGAGCTCGATATGCTAATGATGATGAGAGTTTTGTTTTCTGGAATAAGGGAGACGAAGCAACTGTTTATGTAAATGATGCCATTGTCTTTGAGGGAATTGATTCTCAATCTCTTGAAGAAGAGCAAGCCGAAGAAGTTCTTCCACAAGAAGAGAATTCAAAATCATACCTTGGTTCATGGGAGTGGGCTGAAACAGTATACCCAACCGATGAAGGTGGTGCCGCTCCTCAACCAAAGAGTGATAAATTTGTTCTTACTCTTAACGAAGACGGAACAGTAAACGGAACCACTGATTGTAACGGTTTTACTGGATCATATACGGTAACCAATGGAACTATTACTTTTGGAGATGGATTTGCTTCAACTTTGAAATATTGTGAAGGATCTCAAGAAGCAGAATTTACTTCTCTTCTTCAGAGAGTACAATCTATCTTCCAGCCAAATGCTGAGAGTCTTGTTCTCGAGCTTCCTCTTGATTCAGGACAGGTAATTTTCAAGAAAAAATAAAAAAGGCCTAAGGCTTTTTTTATTTTGAGCGCTATAGTATGATAGAGAGGTTATGAAAAAAAATACTTTATATACGATAGGTTTAATTATTATTCTTGCAGTTCTTGTTATTATTTTTCTTGGGCAAAAGAAAAAATCAGGAACAGCTTCGCTTGATATGAATGGAGCCTCACATCTTTGTTTTGAATACAAAGCTCCTATAACAGGAGAAGATGGACAAGAACTCTTTAATAAAGAAAACGTTGAGTTCTCAATTGCTGATGATGGACAACTTACAGGAACTCATGTTATTGCTCCAGCTCAAGGTTCTGATAGCCGAGCAACTCTCGTTGGAGTTACTGATAATACTTTTGTTAATACCATCGCTTCTGTTGTTGTCGGAGAAAAAACATGGAAGGAACAGCGAGTGTATAAAATAGATGGAGACAAACTCTATATTGGATATCAATCAGTTGATACCCCAATGGAACAAGAAGGAGATATTTTGATGTATCAAGACATTCAAAAGATTATTTTTGATACCGAAGAGTTCTTCCTCAACAAAGTAACCTGTAGTAATGAATAAACCCTTTGCGGGTTTTTTTGTTTCTTTTGTCTTTTTTTTGTGATAGGCTTTTCAAGTTATGGAAATACGAAATATAGCTATTATTGCCCATGTCGATCACGGGAAAACGACCCTTACTGATGCGTTGTTAAGACAAACGGGTGCTGTCACTGGTGATACTTCAATTGATTCAAACGAAATTGAACAAGAACGAGGGATTACCATCTATTCAAAAAATACGGCACTTCTCTATAAGGGAACCAAGATTAATATTCTTGATACTCCTGGCCATGCAGATTTTGGTTCTGAGGTTGAGCGTGTTTTGCGATCAATTGATTCAGTGCTCCTCGTTGTTGATGCTGCTGAAGGACCAATGCCACAAACAAAATTTGTTCTCAAGAAATCATTAGAGTTGGGATTAAAACCAATTGTTATTTTGAACAAGATAGATAAACCTGCAGCAAACCCAGCGGCAGCTGAGGAAGATATTTACGAACTCTTTCTTGATCTTGGTGCTTCTGATGAGCAATTGGATTTTAAGGTTATTTATGCCATTGGGAGAGACGGTGTTGCCATGAGAAATCTCGATGACGAACGAATAAACCTAGAACCTCTTCTTGATCTGATTCTCGAGGAAGTTCCTTCGGTATCAGGAGAAGATTTAAATGCGCAACCTCTTCAGGCACAGGTTTTTAATCTCGCATATGATAACTTTTTGGGAAGAATGGGAATCGCACGTATTTATAATGGAGTGCTCAAAGAAGGACAACAGATTTTCCTCAAAACCGAAGATCAACAATTTTCGGGTAAGGTTACCAAATTGTTTAATTTTTTGGGATTCAATCGTGAGCTACAAAAAGAAGCAATCGCTGGTGATATTGTTATGATTGCTGGGCTTCCAGATATTTTTATTGGACAAACTATTCTTTCAAGCGCTGAAGGAGAGCTTTTGCCGCATATCTCTATTGATGAGCCGACTATTTCTTTTAATATTTTTGTAAATGATTCTCCTTTCTCGGGGCGTGTTGGAAAATTTTTAACCTCACGACAAATACTAGAGCGTCTTGAGAAGGAACTTGAGGTAAACGTGGGGCTTAAAATTGAAACAACAGATTCTGCAAAATATAAGGTCTATGGGCGAGGGGAACTTCACCTTGCTGTTTTGGTAGAAAATATGAGACGAGAAGGTTTTGAGCTTGCGATTTCACAACCTGAAGTTATCGTTAAAAAAATTGACGGACATGACTATGAGCCATATGAAGAAGTTTCTATTTTTGTTCCTGACGAGTTCAGTGGAATTGTTATTGAGAAACTGGGGAAGAGAAAGGCAACAATGGTAAATATGAAAACTGATAATGGACAGACCTCCCTTATATTTTCAATTCCTACACGAGGACTTCTTGGGTATCGTAATGAGTTTATTATTGATACACGAGGAGAAGGAATTATCACCTCAGTTTTTGAAGATTTTAAACCGTATGCTGGAAATATTGTAAAAACAGAGCTTGGATCAATGGTATCTATGGCAACAGGAAAAGCCCTTGGCTTTTCTCTTGCAAACCTACAGGAGAGAGGAACCTTGTATATTAAACCGGCTGATGAGGTGTATGAAGGAATGGTTATTGGAAACAGTAATAAGGGAGATGAACTTCTCGTTAATCCAACCAAGGGGAAACAGTTGACCAATATGCGGGCATCAGGAAGTGATGAAAGTATTAAACTTACCCCTCCTTTTACCCTTAATCTTGAGCTTGCAATGGGTATTATGAAAGAAGATGAGTATATAGAAGTTACTCCGCAAGATATTCGAATACGAAAGGAATATCTTACCGAATCAGAACGATCAAAGAACAAGAAAACTAAAAAATAATTTTCAAGGTGTTATTATAGATATATGAAATTTTTTCTTCGTTTTTTCTCACGCCCCCAAAACATATTTTGGGAATTTTTCCTTTCTCTCATTATCTTTGTAGGGATTCGTTATTTTAGCTATGCCCACATCATCAAGGCTATTTTTCATATTTCAAGTCTTTCCCTATGGGCAAAAATTCTTTTAACTAAAAAATATATCTTCGACTCATTTCTCCTTCTCTCGTTTCCAGAAAAATTTGTTTTGATTCTTTTCCCAATATTGCTCTCTTTGAATATTTTGTTTTTTATTCGTTTATTTAAAAAGAAAAAACCCCTTCTTCGATCGAAAGGTTTTTGGGGGAGCTTTGTTGGTATTTTCTTTGGAGTTTTTGGAGTAGGATGTCTGTCGTGTGGAGCTCTTGTTCTCGCACCACTTCTTAGTTTTCTTGGACTACGATTTCTTTTTCTTCCCCTACAGAGCCATGCTTTTTTGATATCTTTGTTTGGACTTGTTCTTCTCGTCATGTCTAACATCTATCTTATTCGACAAATAGAGAAACCAGAAGTGTGTTAAATAAAAAACCCCTTAAAAGGTTTTTTATTTTTGACTAATTAAGTCGGTCTTGATTTTCGAATACTTCATCAGCGAATTGCCAGAAGGCGTCATTTCCTTTTTCTTCAGCTACACATTTTGCTGCAAGAGCTGCAGGCATTGCTTGTGGGTGAATATTGAGAGGAAGGTGTCGATAAACCCATAATACATCATCATATTTTTCTGAAATATTTTTGAGTGTTGGATGAAGTTGTCGACAGTATGGACATTGGAGGTCTGAATATTCGTAGATGGTAATTTCTGCATTTGTGTTTCCACGATAATGATCAGAAGATTCATCAAAAGCTCGAATTTCTTGAGTGAGACTGTAACCAGCTTCTGTAATCATAAACGAATCAAGAGTTTCCTTATCAACAGTTCCTACTGTTTTTATTTGATTAATAAGAGTATCAAAAATCTCTTCAGGATAGGCACCGCTCACAATAAGAACTTGGTTTTTTGAAACAAGAATGTTGAGAGGGGTTCCGAGACCTGGAAGATTTGCACTTTCTGCAATCCTTTCAGCCTCAGCAATGTCTCGATTGACTAAATCTCTTGTTTCAGAACTTTCTAAACATTGATCAAAAGCTTTTGATTTTAAACCTGCCTCTTTCGCAACATTTTTAAGAAATTCAGCTGGAGTTCCTGCCGCTTGAGAAGGGGCTTTTCCTCCCAAAAAAAGAGAGAGAATAGCTACTATCAGTGCAATTGCTGAAATCCCTAAAGAAAGGTTAATTTTATTTTGTAATGTCATAATTAATATTATTTTTGTCTTTTATAAATCCGACAAGTGCTAGTATAGCATACTTTCGTTGAATTTTTTTAGCTTCTTTGGTACATTGAACATCTATGGAAGACTCTCTAAAAGAAATACAGCTCAAAATAGAAGAATATGAAAAAGAGATGCTTTCCCCGTCTTTTTGGAACGACAAAACAAGAGCTCAATTAATTATTTCAGAAATAGCAGAACTAAAGAAACAACTTCTCGGAAAAAATAAGTATGATTCTGGAAATACAAGTATTTCGATTTTTGCAGGAGCAGGAGGAGATGACGCTGAGGATTTTGTTCGAATGCTTTTTGAGATGTATCAAGCCTTTATCCAAAAAAGAGGATGGGATCTCCAGATTCTTGATATCTCACATAATGATCTTAGGGGAATGAGAAGTTGTTCTTTTTTTGTTTCAGGAAAAAATGTGTATAAAAACCTCAAGGGAGAATCAGGGGTACATCGCCTTGTGCGAAAATCACCTTTTAATAAACAAGGAAAAAGGCAAACGAGTTTCGCCTTGGTAGAAGTATTACCAGAGCTTGAAAAGAACGATTTTTCTCTTGATGAATCAGAACTTGAAATAAGCTTTGCTCGTTCTGGAGGTGCTGGGGGACAAAACGTTAACAAAAGAGAGACGGCGGTGAGAGTTGTTCATCCTAAAACAGGTTTTTCAGTTTTTATCTCCGAAGGAAGAACTCAAGAAAGAAATCGAGACCGAGCTCTTGAAATCATGAGGGCAAAACTTTATAAGAAATTTCTTGAAGACGAAGAGAAAAAATCAAAAGGGATGACTCTTTCTGACAAAGTCTCTATTGAGTGGGGAAATCAAATGAGATCATATATTCTCGACCCTTATCAAAAAGTAAAAGACCACCAGAAAGAAATTGAAACCGATGATGTTAAGGGTGTCCTTGCTGGTGATATTGATATTTTTATAAAAGAGTCTTAAAAATTTGGCCTCTTTGTTCTTTGTGATAAAATAACACTTGTGATGATAATATTCGATAAAGTTTCAAAGACATACCAAGAGAAAAATGTTTCTGTGTATGACATTGATTTAAAAATTAACAAAGGAGAGTTCGTTACTCTCATCGGGCCATCGGGAGCGGGGAAGACAACTCTCATCCGACTCCTTTTAGCCGAAGAAAAACCAAGTTCTGGGACTGTTTACTTTAATGAAGTAAATATTCATAACCTCAAAAAGCATGATATCCCCAAATATCGACAAAAAATAGGGGTTATTTTCCAGGATTATAAACTCCTCGAAAACAAAACAGTTTTTGAGAACGTGGCTTTTGCCATGGAAATGGTAGGAAAAAGTGATAAAGATATTCATGAAGACGTTCCTTATGCGCTTGAGCTTGTTGGGCTTTCTCAAAAAATGTTTCATTTTCCACATCAACTCTCAGGAGGGGAACAACAACGACTTACTATTGCGCGAGCTATCATTAATCAGCCAGATATTCTCATTGCCGATGAACCAACAGGATCGCTTGATCCAGAAGGTTCAAAAGAAGTTCTTAGCATTCTCAAGAAAATCAACGAACTAGGAACAACGGTTATCATGGCAACTCACGACAAAGATATCGTTGACGCACTCAAGAAGAGAGTCGTTAAACTTGAAGAAGGTCGAATCACTCGAGATCAAGAGAAGGGAACTTACCATACTAAAGAATAAAGATATGTCATTAAAATTAGATTTCAAAAGAATAACACGAGAAGGGTTTGTTGCCTTTTGGCGAAATAAGGTTGTCTCTATTTCTACGGTTGTGGTGATGACAATGACCTTGATTGTTTTGAGTTCATTGGTATTTCTCAATGGTGTTTTGGATTTTTCTTTAAAACAACTTGAAGACAGAGTCGATGTCAATGTATATTTTTATCCAGAAGTTCCTGAAGAAGATATTATTGCTCTTGCTGATCGACTTGAAAAAACCTCAGAAATACGAGAAGTACAGTATATCTCACGAGAAGAAGCATATGCTAATTTCAAGAACCGACATGAGGGAGATCCTCTTATTATACAATCACTTGAAGAGCTTGGAACAAATCCTCTTGGAGCAGCCCTTAATATACGAGCTTATGACTCAACAAGGTACGAAAGTATCGTTGAAACCATCGAGGCTGACCCAGCAGTGTCAAATACAAGCTTTGTAGAAAGGATTAACTATTACGACAACAAAACGATTATTGATAGGCTTAATCAGTTTAGTCATACTGCTCACAATGTAGGATCCTTTATTATTGTCTTCTTTGGGGTGATTGCTCTCCTTGTCATTATGAGCACCATTCGAATCGCTATCTACTCATCAAAGAAGGAGATTATCATCAAGCGTCTTGTTGGTGCTGAGCCACGATATATTCGAGGACCCTTTATTATGGCAGGAGCTCTCTACGGTGCAATTTCAGCTGTTCTGACGATGATTATTCTCTTCTTTGTAACTCAACGTTTGGGAGCATATACTGAGACCTTCTTTGGGGGGATGAACCTCTTTGGATACTTTATGACGAATATTTTTTCTTTCTTTGTTTTGACAATTGTGGTAGGAATTATTATAGGAGTAATATCCTCACACTTTGCAACAAGAAAATATCTAAACGTGTAATACACGTTTTTGTATTGCCAGATCGTCTAATGGTAGGACTTCGGCTTCTGGCGCCGACTATCTAGGTTCGAATCCTAGTCTGGCAGCATAAAGCAGAGCATCTTCATACAAAAGTATGGAGATGCTTTTTGCTTTACCTGATCAGAAAGGATTCGAAAAAAGTCGCCTGCGAAGCCGGACGAAGTCCGTAGGCGACGGCGGGGTCGAGCGAATGAGGTCGTAGTGAGTGCAGAGTACGAAACGAGACCCATGAGGGTCATATGACCTTAAACACCCAATACGAAGTATTGGGTGTTTTTAGGTTTTAAAAATAAATTTAAAATTCTATTTTTTGTCTTTTTTGGTACAATTTACATATATTGTGAAAACGTTTATCAAAATTAGTAAAAAAACATAATATGATCACGATTTTTAATAATAAATTTGAGTCACTTAATACAGGTGATATCAAATACGACATGATATCCTCATATGAAGATTTAAAAGAAAAAATCTTTAAGTAAAAAATACTGAAAAAAGAATCCGAAAGGGTTCTTTTTTAGTTCTTTATGATATTGACAATAAATTATTTATTAATATAATTTAGTTAAATAATTATTAAAAAATGAAGAAACTTAGATCTCTTTTTTGGTTTGTGTGGGGAATCTCTCTCCTTGTGTCTTTGGTTCTTTTCTTAACGAAAAGAGGCAAGGATCTCGAGCTTTTTTCTCCCGTGAAAAAAACCTTGGATATCCAAGGGCTTGTGAGTTTTGGATATTTTCAATTTTCCATTCTTGACTCTTTTGTCCCCGTTCTTTCTTTCTCGATCTTTCTTTTGATCTTTAAGATCTTAAGAAAAGTGAGAAAAAAGAATATCAAGAAAGTAACCTTGATGGGTCATTTCTTCCTCTACCCTGTTATTGTGGGAGCAAGTTTTCTCGCTGTTGTTATCTTGTATAAAATAACGGGAGATGGAGTGTTCTTTTTATTCCTTCAGTTGGTCATTTTGCTTGAGGTACTGGCAATATTTTTTGCTGGAAGCGATCCTGAGTATAAAGGAACAATTAAAAGAGGAAGTTTGCAAGCAGTGCTCCTTCTTCTCCTCAATATGAATTTTTATTTTTTCATTTGGGGAATGTCCTTAGGATTATTCTTTGGCCTATTGTATTCACTCGCCCTTCTTACCTCAGGGCTTGCTTTGTTAGGAATTTCAATACTCCTTAAAAAAGCATTCTCTTTTTTGGGTGAGAGAGTAGGTTCTTTCTTTCTCTGAGGAACTTATAACTAAAAAAGAAAAGCCGTTCAAACGAACGGCTTTTTTTATAAAATTTTGTTAGCAAATTCTTCCCAGCTTTCAATTCTTTTAAAAGGAGTTTCCTTATGGAAACCTTTTGGGTCAAAAAGAAATGAGGGAAGAAAAGGGTCAATCTCTTTTATCTCATTGGGGTTGTCATCCATATAGCAGACGTTTTCTCCCCAACGTGATTGAATGAAGTCTTTTTTTGAAAAATACTCTTTTTCCTTGCGGCTTCTTGCCCAAGCAAAGTGAGCAAAATTTATACACCCCTTGATATCTCTTTCAAAGAGATAGAACATTGATTTTTTTCCTTCTTCTTGTCGCGCAGTTACAACATAAAGATCATATTTTTCTGCAAGTTCCTTTACGACAGGAACCATTTGGGGCATTGCCTCGACTTGTTTGTGTCTTTCGACAGATGCAAGAAATTCATCTGCAAAATCTTTCCAAAAGACGTCGGCTGAGATTTTCTTTTCAAGTTGTTGGTTTATTATTTCGTAAAATTGGTTTCCACAGTACCAACGATGTGGATCGAGCTCGATTCCGTATTTATCTTTAAAATATGAAAGCGTTGCTCTTTTGGTGTCGAAAAGAGTATCATCAAAGTCGAGGAAAATTTTTGGTCTTCCCATTCGTTTTTATTTTTGTTTAACCATATCACTTTTTGGTCAAAAATCAAGTACTCCTTATGAACACTTTTGTTATACTTATATCAATTATTTATTGATAATGTTTTAGATGTATACCGTATGAAAAATATCTTACAAGAGTTTAAACAATTTGCCGTCAAGGGTAACATGATCGACATGGCAGTCGGAATTGTTATCGGAGGTGCTTTTGGTACTATCGTTAAATCATTGGTAGACGATGTTATGATGCCGATTGTTTCGGGAATTCTCACTGTTCCTGATTTTTCAAATTTATTTGTAATACTCAAGGGAACGGGAGAAGTCTTTACTTCGGTTGAAAAGGCACGAGAGGCAGGAGCTGCTGTTCTTGCATATGGATCATTTATTAATGCTTTTATATCATTTTTAATTGTCTCGTGGGCGCTCTTCCTTGTGGTAAAAGCAGTTAATCGGATCAAACAAAGTTTTGAAACTCCAGCAGAAGAAGCACCTAAGGGACCAAGTGAGCTTGATATTCTTTCTGAGATTAGAGATGTGCTAAAAAACAAGTAAGAAATCTTACTTGTTTTTTATTAACCAAGTCCCATGGTTGTAGAAACTTCGGTTCGTATAGGAGCGCTTTTGACAATTTCGAGAACCTCTTCTTCTGAATCGGTTATCGTATAGATATCAACATCTTCGTCAGAGATAACCTTTTGACCATTCTTGAGCAAAACTTTTTTAAAGAAATCTTCAAGAGGTGACCAAAATTCTTTTCCAAAGAGGATAATAGGAACATTGGGCATTTTACCTGTTTGTTTGAGAGTAAGAATTTCAAAAAGTTCATCAAGGGTTCCAAAGCCTCCAGGGAAGAAAATATAAGTTTCGGCAGAGTATGAGAGGATAAGTTTTCGCGAGAAGAAATGATGGAATTCCATTGATTCATCAAGAAAGGGGTTGATAGTTTGTTCGAAGGGAAGCTGGATATTGATTCCTACTGATGTTCCCTTGCTTGATTGATGTGCACCTTCGCTTGCCGCAGCCATAATGCCGAACCCTCCTCCGGTGATAACAGAGTACCCCTCGTTTGCAATTTTTTCAGAGAGACTCTTTGCTTTTTTATATGGATCAGTTTCTGGAGCTAATCGAGCTGAGCCAAAGAAGGTTACTGACTTGGGATGCTTGCTGAGTAAATCAAACCCTCTTTTAAGTTCTTTGTTGATAATACAGAGTCTTGATTCAAGGGCGTTTGAGCTATTATTAACACACGAATCTATGATTTCTTCTAGAGATTCTTTTTTTTCATTTTTATCAGACATGCTGGCTAGTATATCAGAAATTGATTTTTTTTGATAGAATAGAAGCATAAGCTATTTTTATCATCATGAGTAAAAAAATCATTAAAAAAAATGGATCACAAGAACCTTTTTCTGCAGAAAAGCTTTGTAACTCTATTGTCGCTGCTGGAGCCCCAACATCACTCGCAACACAGGTTTGTGATATCGTCTCAGAAAAAATAAGCTCAGGAACATCAACTGAGAAGATTTTTAATATTACACGAAAATACTTAAAACCTATTGATCCTGAACTTGCAGCCTTATACTCTCTTGAGAGAGGTCTAAGTTCCTTGGGGCCTTCAGGATTTCTTTTCGAGCACTTTGTTTCTGAGCTTTTTAGAAAGATGGGATATTTTTCTCAAAAAAATGTGTATCTCCATGGGGAGGCTGTTGAACATGAAATTGATGTTATGGCTCAAAAAGGGAATGTTGTCTTCCTTGTTGAAGCAAAATACAAAAATGATTTTCGTACAAAAACACATATCGATAAGGTTATGTATGCTGATGCTCGCCTTGTTGATATTCGAAAAAAAGCTCAGCTCAATGGGGATACTCGGGAGTATTATATGTGGATGGTTACGAACACTCAGTTCACTCAGAACTCGCTCAATTATATAGAGCACCGAGACCTACAGTTGATGGGGTGGGATTATCCTAAATTTATTAATCTCAAAAAAATAGTTCGCGAAAAAAAGCTTTATCCTGTTACCGTTGTTCCTTCAATGACACAATCATTACTTAAAAAACTCGCACTCAATGATGTGGTTCTTGTGCAAGACCTTTATTATCTTGAAGCAAAAGATTTTGAAAAAGATTATGGAGTTTCTGAGAGAACAGCAAAGAAACTTGTGAAAGAAGTCCATGAACTTATCCATCCAGAATTTGTTTCTCTGTAGTTAAAATGATTTTTAACTTTTCTTTATCTGTCACCTGTCTTTAATACTATGTCTCGTCTTTTCTTTTTTTTATTATTTTTTGCTTTTATTATTTGGGGATTTTTCCCACTTGTAATACTGGGAAGTATTTTTCTTATTCTCTATAAATATAATAACTATTTTGAAATTATTTTTTTTGGAGCTCTCTACGATCTTCTGACCTGGGGTTCTTTTACCCTTCATGGAATATCAATTCCTTTATATACACTTGTAGCGGGGGTTGTTTTTGTTGTGTTTTCTTTTTTTCTCAAAAAATATATAAAATAAGACATGCGATTCTGGCGTTTTAAAAAGAAATATAGAGATTATGAAATAAATCCAGATGAGATTTTTATTGATGACGTTAATATATCAGATCTTGATCAACAGCAATTTGAAGGGGTTATTGAAAAGCCTATTCCCATTCGCTCCCTTGCTATTCTTGGTATTGTTATTCTTGTCGCTCTTTTTGTTCTAACAGGACAATTGTTTTCACTCCAAGTTATTTCTGGAGATAATTATTTTCAAAGATCCGAAAGAAATCGTTTACGATCCGCTCCGCTTTTTGCCGAAAGAGGAATTATTTACGATCGAAATGGAAAGGAACTTGCTTGGAATCTTCCGTTGTCTGAAAAAGACTTCTCTCTTCGTGAATATACCGAACTCTCGGGACACGGACATATTCTTGGGTACGTGAATTACCCCCAAAAGGATAGTAATGGTTTTTATTGGAGAACCGAGATAACAGGGCTTACAGGAATTGAGAGAAAATACGATACGCTTCTTGCCGGAGAAAATGGAGCAAAAATTCTCGAAATGGACGCTCTGGGGAATCAACTGAGCGATAATCTTACCGTCTCACCCATTAACGGGCAGAACCTTACTCTTACATTGGATACCTTTATTCAACACTATTTATATGAAGGGATTCAATCTCAGGCAGAAAAATCCCATTTCCAAGGAGGTGCAGGAATTATTATGGATATTAATAGCGGGGAGCTTCTTGCTATGACAAGCTATCCAGAATTTGATTCTCAACTTCTTGCCGATGGACAAGATCTCGATGCTATTCGTGCGCTCTTTGCCGATCCAAGAAAGCCTTTTCTTAATCGGGCACTATCGGGACTCTATTCACCTGGGTCAACGGTAAAGCCTTTTCTCGCTCTTGCGGGGCTTCACGAAGGAATTATCACAAAAGATACCAAAATTCTCAGCACCGGGAAGATAGAGGTGCCAAATCGTTTTGATCCAAAAAATCCCTCAATCTTTCGAGACTGGAGGAGAACGGGGCACGGGCTTACCGATGTTCGTTTTGCTCTTGCTGATTCGGTTAACACTTTCTTTTATATTCTTGGGGGTGGAGATTCAACACGAAAAGGTTTAGGAATCGAGAATATTGAAAAATATACACGAATGTTTGGTATTGCCGAACCAACAGGAATTGATTTTGGAAATGAACTTAAGGGGGTCATTCCAAATCCTGAATGGAAACAAAAAACTTTTGAAGATGGGACTTGGCGAATCGGAGATACTTACATTACCTCTATTGGGCAGTTTGGATTTCAGGTGACGCCGATTCAAATGGCACGAGCAATTGCAGGACTTGCAAATGATGGTTTTTTGCTCAAGCCACTTCTTGTAAAAAATGAAAAAATAGAAAAAATAAAAATCTCTGAAAATATTACTCGTGAGGACTTTGACGTTATTCAAGCGGGATTAAGAGACACGGTTACCAAAGGTACTGCAAAAATTGTAAATGTTCCGTACCTTGAAATTGCTGCAAAAACAGGAACAGCTGAAGTCGGTGTTAATAATGAATTTTATAATTCATGGATCATTGGATTTTTCCCTTATAAAAATCCTCAATACGCTTTTGCTCTTGTTATGGAACGAGCTCCTGATTCAAGTACTGGATCAGCGGCCCAGGCGATGAGATATTTTCTTGACCAAACTAAAGAACATTATCCTGAATTTTTTGAAAGTCTAACAGGAGAATAGTTGCTTGCAATAACAGCTAAAATGTCTATACTTAGGCTCAATATGCGTCAACAGGATTTTTTGACAAAAGAAAAAAAGAAAGAGCTGGAGAAAGAGCTTGAGTATTTGAAATCAGACAAAAGAAAGGAGATTATTGATCGACTTGCTTTTGCAAAGTCTTTGGGAGATCTTTCTGAAAACGCAGAATATCATGACGCCAAAGAAGAGCAGGGAAAGAACGAAGCGCGAATTACTCAGATTGAAAGTATTTTGAAATCAGCAGTAACCATTACCAAAAAAAATGACGGGTTTATTGACCTCGGTTCTACTGTTTTTTTGCTAAAAAAGGGGGCTAAAGATATTTGTGAATATCAAATTGTTGGGAACGAAGAATCTGATTTTTCTCTTGGAAAGATTAGTTTTGAATCTCCTTTGGGGGCAGCATTGATGGGAAAGAAACAAGGAGATAAGATCACTGTAAGTTCTCCAAAAGGGGAAACAATTTACAATATTAAAGATGTAAAATAAAAAAACCTTGAATATTAAGGTCTTTGCTTTATACTGTAATCTATATGGCATCTCTTGAAGAACTACGTTCAGTACGAAATGAAAAATTACAAAAACTCGAAGCTCATGGCATGCCTGCTTTTCCTTCTGAAGTAACTCGCAAGCAAAGTCTTGAAGAAGTTCTTAAAAATTTCCAAGAAGGGTCTCATACCAGTGTTGCTGGGCGAGTTCTTTCTCTTCGGAGTGCTGGCGCGATAAACTTTATTACTCTTAATGATGGAACGGGATCTTTTCAGGTGGTTCTCAAAAAAGACTCTCTTGATGAGAACCTTTTTAATCTTTTCCTTGATACGGTTGATATTGGAGATTTTCTTTGGTTTTCTGGGGAGCTCTTTGTAACTCAGCGAGGGGCACAGAGTCTTCTTGCAGATGATTGGAAGATGGCGGGGAAAGCCCTTCTTCCTCTCCCAGATAAACACTCAGGTCTTCAAGACATTGATGAGATTTATCGAAAACGCTATTTGGATCTTTTGAGCAATCCAGAATCTTTTGAGAGGTTTAGAACTCGCTCAAAAATTATTTCTGCAATACGAAAATTCTTTGACTCACGAGGTTTTCTTGAAATTGAAACACCTATTTTGCAAAACCAAGCAGGAGGGGCAATGGCAAAAACCTTTAACACTCATCATAACGATCTCGATATGGATATGGTTTTGCGAATCTCTCTTGAGCTTGAACATAAGATGATAATGGCTGGAGGATATCCTCGAGTTTATGAAATTGCTAAAAACTTTAGAAACGAAGGATCAGACCCGACTCATATTCAGGAGTTTACTATGATTGAATGGTATGCCGCCTACGAATCACTTGAAACCAATATGGCATGGACCGAAGAACTCTTAAAACACCTTGCGAAAGATATTGTTGGGAAATCAGTATTCATTGTTCAAGATAAAGATGGTAATGATGTTGAAGTTGATTTTGATAAAACATGGGAACGGAAAACTTTTGCAAGTCTTGTTCTTGAAAATGCCCATCTTGATATCTTTAGTGCAAGTCTCGATGAGATAAAAGAGAAGGCGCGAGAGTACGGCATGGACATATCTGAAATCAATAAAACGGGTAAAGCAAATCTTCTTGATTTTATTTATAAAAAATCTTCGCGTAATCATATTATTCATCCGACTTTTGTTATTGATTATCCTGGAGATCTCAAACCCCTCGCACAACAAAATCCAGATGGAACAGCTCGTGTTGCTCAGTTGATTATTGCGGGGGCAGAAATTACTAATCAGTATGCTGAGCTTGTTAATCCCTTGAGGCAAAGAGAGCTACTCGAACACCAGGCATCTCTCAAAGAAGGTGGAGATGATGAAGCTATGGAAGTTGATGAGCGTTTCCTCACCGCCATGGAGCATGGGATGCCGCCGATGACTGGTTTTGGGATGGGAATTGATCGTATCGTTGCTATTTTGACAGAGCAGAGGAATTTGAGGGATGTGATTTTGTTTCCTATTGTTCGAGAAAAATAGTTTTGTTTTTTAAAAGAATAAAGTATAATAATAAAGTATGAAAAAAATAAGTATTAATAATATCTTTCGACGTTCTTGGGATACTTTTACTCAAGATTGGAAAATCTTTTTATCAGCAGGGCTTATCATTTCAATTGTTGCATTTTTAACAGAATTAAAATTTGATTCTTCAAGTTTTTACACAGCATCTGAATTCTTTATCAAATTGATTGGAGGACTTCTTTCAGTATTTCTTAGTCTCGGTCTTATTAGAATGATTCTTAATCGTATTCGAGGGAAGAAGATTGCCCTAAGAAACCTTTTTGAAAATATTAGTCTGAAACTTTATTTTTCATTCTTGATTGTAGGAATTGTTTATGCAATTATTATTGGATTTGGGTTTATTGCTTTGATTATTCCAGGACTCATTTTGATGTCCGGACTCTACATGACGCAATATCTTGTTGCTGATGAAAAAGCAAAAGTTATGGAATCTTTTTCAAAATCTTGGAAATTAACTAAAGGAAATCGTTGGAGAATATTCTTCTTCTTGATCCTTATTGGAATTATTTCAATTATTGGAGCACTCACCCTCGTTGGTATGATCGTTGTTATTCCATTCATCTCAATTGCTTCTACCTATCTCTATAATGATATTGTCTCAGGAGGAGAGGTTCGAGCGCATGAGGAAGTTACTTCAGAAGATAAAGAAGGAGAAAACGAATAAACAAAAAACACTCAAAAATGAGTGTTTTTTGTTTTGCTGTGTGCCGGAGGTGGGACTTGGTCACCCTCATGGGTCTCGTTTCGTGCTCTGCACTCACTGCGACCCCATTCGTAGGGCCCCGCCGCTCGCGACAAGCACTCTCCGCCAGCTGGTGGATCGTCTTGTATACCGCTTCGCTTTTTTCAAGCCCCACAACCTTTTTGCTACTCGTATATTAAAACCCAAAACAAATTTTCTGGGTTTTAATACTCGTGCCGGAGGTGGGACTTGAACCCACACACCCAAAGATATACGATTTTGAGTCGTACGCGTCTACCAATTCCGCCACTCCGGCTTACACCTTATGATACTACTGAAAAGTTGTGCTTTTTGCAAGATGATAAATTTCTTATTCATAAGCGATGTGATATTATAGGTATTGTATGTCAGAGTATCAAAACAATTCTATTTTTTGGGTTGAAATAGATAAAATTCTTCCGAACCCTTTCCAGCCACGACGTGACTTTGATGCCAATGCACTAGAAGATCTCGCTGATTCTATCAAGCAGTACGGGGTCCTTCAACCACTTGTTGTTACGCGCCAAGAAATTATCCGTCCAGATGGTGCTGGTATGGATGTTTTCTACGAACTTATTGCTGGAGAGCGTCGTCTTCGCGCATCAAAAATCGCTCGGCTTCAACAAGTACCTGTTATCATTCGAGTAGAACCTGACAACAAGGTAAAGCTCGAGCTTGCTATTATCGAAAACCTCCAGCGAGAGGATCTTAATCCCATCGACAGGGCACTTGCTTTTGAACAACTCCACAAAGAATTTAATTTAACTCATGTGGAAATTGGGAAACGAATGGGAAAAAGTCGTGTATATGTTTCAAACAGCCTCCGCTTGCTCTCATTGCCTGAAGATATCAAACAGGGGTTACTTTCAAATAAGATCACAGAAGGGCACACACGACCTCTTTTGATGCTTTCTGACCGTCCTGACGAACAGAGTACTCTTTTTAGAGAGATTGTTCTCAAAAAAATCTCTGTTCGTGATGCCGAAAAGGTTGCTCGAAAAATTGCTCAAGATAGGGTACGTAAAAAAGAGTTTATTACTGACCCTAAAATACGTAATTATGAAAAGGAACTTTCTGAAAATCTTGGAACTCGTGTTCACATTGAGGCAAAAGAAAACGGAGGACAGATTCTTATTAATTACTCGACACTCAACGATATTGAAGGAATTCTTGCTTCCTTGAGAAATAAAAACTTAAGCTCATTTAATTACCTAAACCCAAAAGAGAGATATTCTGAGAGACAAGGGGGTGATATTCCTAGTGTAGAGGCGCTCGAATCATCAAGCCCATTGAGAGTTGAAAAGGAAGAACACTTTAATGAACCCAAAGAAGAAATAAACACTCAAAAAGAAGTGGATGTAAAAGAAGAGGTGTTTGTTCAAGCCCAGCATCATTCTTTTGAAGAGGTAAATGATCCTCACTCATACGAAGCACCTAGCTATGCTCAAGAATTTTCTCATGATGATTTTTATGGAAGACCACAGGGAGAACCTGGACAGGAATTAAGAAACGTACATTACCAGACAAGATCCTATTACGATGAGAATCAATATCATCAAAATAATTATGCTCATGGTGATTATGTAGAACCAAAGAAAAAAGGATTTTTCAAAAGATTGTTTGGCTGATTAAAATAAACGAAAACACCTTTCTGAGGTGTTTTAGTTTTTAAAGAATTTATTCCAAAGACTATTTTCTTTGGTATATTTCTCTATGTGTTTTCTTGCGAGGGTTGTTTTTACATAAGGGAGCCATTTTGAAGAAGGTGTTGTTTTTTTGTTGGTTTGGATCTCAACGATATCTCCATTTTCAAGTTGAGTTTTGAGTGCTGAATTTTTTCCATTGATAATAGCTGCTTGAGCAGTATTTCCAATTTCGGTGTGAATTGAATAAGCAAAATCAAGAGCAGAGGCTCCTTGAGGAAGATTAATAACATCTCCCAAGGGAGTAAAGACGAAGATCCTGTCTTGGAAAAAATCAGTTTTTAAATTTTTTAAGAATGTTGCTGACTTTTCATTTTCTTGGAGTTCTTTGAGTTGTTGAAGCCAATCAAGAGATCGTGCATCGGCGCTCTTTTTTCTTCCTGTTTTATAAAGATAGTGCGCCGCAAGTCCATATTCGGCAAAGGCATGCATCTCTGGGGTTCTAATTTGAATTTCAGCAATACCCCCATCTCCTGTAAAAATCGTTGTATGAAGAGATTGATAACCGTTTATTTTAGGGAGCGCGATGTAGTCTTTTATTCTTCCCGGGAGAGGTCTCCACATTGAGTGAATAATTCCAAGAACTCTGTAACAATCATCGACAGTAGGGACAATAACTCTAAGAGCAACAATGTCATATACCTGTTCGATATCCATTTTTTTCTTTTGGAGTTTTTTCCAGAGGCTATAGCGACCCTTTACCCTCTGGTGGGTAGTAATGTCTTTGATTTGGTGTTTTGCCATTTCAGACTTGAGAGATCTCCAAACTTTTTCAAGATACTTTTCACTGAGCTTTTTCTTTTGTTTGAGAAGGTCATCAATCATTTTTGCTTCTTCTGGATATGCAAAAGGAAAAGCAGCATCTTGAAGCATACCAACGACATGTCCCATTCCGAGTCGATAAGCAAGCGGGGCATAAATCTCAATCGTTTCTACGGCTATTCTTTTTTGTTTGTCTTGTCTGACAAACTGTAAGGTCTGAATATTGTGAAGTCTGTCTGCAAGTTTGATAACAACAATACGAAAATCTTTTGCTGTTGCGATGAAAAATTTTCGAAGAGATTCAACGTGGCGTTCTTTTCCGTGATAGCGCAGTGTTCCAAGCTTTGTCACTCCGTTAACAAGAAAGAGAATTTCTTCTCCAAATTCTTTTTGAACGTCTTCTGGTGAAACAGAAGTATCTTCGATGGTGTCATGGAGGAGCCCTGCAATAATTGTTGTAGCGTCGAGTCCAAAATCAGCAAGATTCAATGCTGTTGCATAGACATGAGAAAAATAAGGGTCACCATTTGCTCTCGTTTGCCCCTCATGAGCTTTTTGAGAAAAGAAAAAAGCTTTTTCAATTTGTTTTTTCTCTTTTAAGGTTGTTTTAACACGAATAGATTCATAGAGTTTTTCTAGTCGCTCATCGCTCTTTTTCATAAAGATAGTATACATTTTTTAAAAAAACCTTGCACCTTTTTATATTCTTGGTATATTAAAGTTAAGAAATTTTAATATTATGAGAAATAAATTATCTGGAGGTGGCTGCTGCGGAGGTGGCGGCACCTCAAATTAAAGTTATTACGGGAAATGCCCAGGAAAATTCGTATGAGTTTTGCCTGGGCTTTTATTATGTTCTTTCTTGTTTTGTTTCAAGTCTTTGTTTCTTTTTATATTTTTGTTAAAATAGTATCAAGAAATACATTATGGTTATGGCAGATTATGATTAGATCCCAAAACGATTTTTAAAAAGCCCTAAAGGACTCTCAAGAGTTACTAGGGCTTTTCTTGTATCACGATTTTCTTTTGAGGATCACAAGATGTTCAATATGTTGAGTTTGAGGAAAGAGGTTATATGCTCGAGAAAAAACTTTTTGGTATGAAGTAATCATCGCCAAATCCCGCGCTTGGGTTATCGGGTTACAAGAAATATACACAAAATATTCTGGGCTTTTTGCAAATATCTCTTTGCAAAGTTTTTTACTCAACCCGCTCCGAGGAGGATCAACAACGAGAATTTGTTTTCTTTTTATATGAGAAAGTGCCTGCTCTGCATCAAGTTCATGAAATTCAAAATTATGTATGTTATTTTCCTTTGTATTTCTTTCCGTGTAAATCTGAGATAGAGGACTGTGTTCAATTGAAATAACCTTTTGAACAAGGTGAGCTAGATGAATTCCGATAACACCAACACCAGAAAAGAGATCGAGAAGTTCATAAGATGATATTTCTGGAACGGTCTTTAGATAGTTTTCTATGTCTTTGAGGATTTCTGCAAAAGCTGCTGGGTAGACTTGAAAAAACTGGCTTGGGTGATAGTGATAATTTTTGCCCAACAATATTTCTTTACTATCAATATTCCCTATCTGAAAAAGATCTTTTTCAGTTGTAGTAGATCGCGTTTCAGGGAGTGAAAAAGAAACAAGAATCCCAGATATTTCTTTGTTTTGTTTAAGCGATCTTTCAAGATCAGATTTTTTGAAAGATAATTTTTTGCGTGAATTCTTGTTTACGAGAATATGAGCAACACAAGTTTGTGTCGTATATGAATAACGAAGGATAAGGTATTTAAGCTCGTCTTTTGGAATCTTGTGTTGATTAAAAAATGTTAAAAATTTTTGAGCAAGGTTCGTTATTACTTCGTGATTTAAAATATTCTCCAATTGTGGAATTTTTTTTCCTCCAGATTTTCCACGCTGAAAAGATGCAAACGCTAACCGACCTTTTTGTTCAACAAAAGCAAATGCTGATTTATTTCGATAATATGTTGTTTTCTCTGGTGAGAATATTTCTTGGTCTTGTTTTCCTCCAATAAAAAGATTTTCAATGATGTTTTGTTTGTACTCCATTTCTTTTGTATCTATTAGATATCTCCATGGAGCATGGGGATTATAGAAAGGAGCTTTTTTTGGAACAAAAGATCTGTCTGAAGAAGGGGAGAGTAATTTAAGAATTTCTGCATAATGAATTCCTTCTGAGTTTTTGTAAGGAGAAACTTCAAGGATATCTCCAATAAATGCACCCAGAACGTAGTACTTTATTCCATCAGAGGCAATTCCAATTCCGTGTCCAGAAGGGCTCATAGCGGAGATTTTGAGAGTAATAGAATCATCCATAAAAGAAGCTTAGCATATTTTTTTTAAATTTATTGAGAGATATAAGTATTGACAAAATATCTATAATTTGTTTTATTGATATCAAAATACATCTACAAATGAAAAATTTTTGGTTTATCTCTCTTATGATTACACTTTTTGTTTTTGTTGCATTATTGGGGACTTATTCTTTTGGGATAATTTCTCTTAAGACACAAGAAGAAAAGGATCTCTTTGTAATATTCTTACTTATTTGTGAGATTGCAGCACTCATCTCGATTTTGGGATTAAGCTTTCCAAAGTTTCTCCTTAGGAGATAAGTTAAGAACAAAACAAAGAACATTAAAGCCCTCATTTGTGGGCTTTTCTTTTTGAAAAAATTTCTATTTATTGTACTATAAAAACTATGTCACACGAATATAATCCGAAAGAAATAGAAAAGAAATGGCAAGATACATGGGAGAAACAAGGTATCTATACAACACCAGAAAGTAAAGACGGTGCAGAAAATATGTATCTTCTTTCTGAGTTCCCATATCCGTCAGGGAATCTTCATGTTGGGCATTGGTATGCCTTTGCTATGCCTGATATCTATGCACGATTAAAACGGATGCAAGGATACAACGTTCTGTATCCAATTGGTTTTGATTCTTTTGGTTTACCTGCTGAGAATGCGGCAATCAAACGCGGGCTCGACCCAAAAGAATGGACGTACGGGAACATTGATTATATGCGCAATCAGCTCAAGAGTATGGGGGCGAGCTTTGATTGGTCACGAGAAATCATCACCTCGGAACCTGAGTTTTATCGCTGGACACAATGGATGTTTACTCAGTTTTTTGAAAACGATCTTGTCTATCGGGATATTACCAAGGTTAATTGGTGCGAACAGTGTAAAACAATTCTTGCAAACGAACAGGTCATTGCTGGAAAATGTGAACGCTGCGGTAGTGAGGTTATACAAAAGGATATGGCTCAATGGATGCTCCGTATCACCAAATTTGCAGATCCTTTAATTGATGATCTTGAGAAACTTAATTGGGACGAATCAATCAAACAAGCTCAACGAGAGTGGATCGGACGTAAGGAGGGAAGTCTTATTCCTTTTGAAATTCAAAAAAATGAGAATCTTGAAGTCTTTACAACTCGTGCTGATACTTTGTTTGGTGTGACGTATATTGTTCTCGCTCCTGAACATAAAAAAATCCAAAAATGGAAAGAACAGATTACAAATTGGGCGGAAGTTGAGAATTATGTTCAATCCGTTGCAAAAAAATCGGAGCGCGATCGTCAGCAAACAAAGGAAAAAACCGGAGTACGCTTGGAAGGCATTACTGCAATTAATCCTGCAACAAAAAAACCTATTGAAGTATGGATTGCTGACTATGTACTCGCAGGATTTGGAACAGGAGCAGTTATGGCTGTTCCTGCTCATGATGAGAGAGATGCGGAATTTGCCCTTACTCACGACCTCCCTTTTCAGTTTGTTATTCTTCCATCTGCGGGAGAAATAGGTCATTCACGCCCCCTTATAACCTCAGGAGAAAATGTCTCTATTTTAGAAGCAGGAGCTCATGAAGAAAAAGGTCAAAAACAAATAAATGCCGAGTGGCATGCTTTTTACGATATTATTGAACACGATAAGGACGGACTTCTTCCAAAAGGGAAGAGAGTCGCATGTTCTTTTGAAGGGCGACTTATTCATTCAGGTGAATTTAATGGACTGAGTTCAGAGGAGGCACGAGTAAAAATTACCAAAGCAGTAGGAGGAACTCTTACGAAAACATATCGATTACGAGATTGGGGAGTGTCAAGACAGCGATACTGGGGAACGCCTATCCCTATTGTGTATGATCCCGAAGGACTCCCTCACTCCATTCCCCTTGAGCATTTACCATGGCAACTTCCAACGGATGTTGATTATACTCCCGATGGAACAGCGCCTCTTGCTCGTTCGCAGGAGCTTCGAGAACGAACAGAAAATATTTTTGGGAAAGGCTGGACTCCAGAAGTTGATACTATGGATACTTTTGTTGATTCATCGTGGTATTTTTATCGTTACCTTGATAATAAAAACCAAGATATCTTTGCAAAAGAAGATTTTATAAAGCAATGGATGCCAATATCTCTGTACTTTGGAGGTTCAGAACACACTACCATGCACTTACTCTACTCACGATTTTGGGTAAAAGCACTTCACTCCCTAGGACTCGTTCCTCATTCTGAAGCTTATGAAGGTCGCTCTAATCGCGGACTTATCCTCGGCCCTGACGGGCAAAAAATGTCAAAATCAAAAGGAAACGTTATCGACCCAGATGAAGTTGTGTCTTTTGTCGGTGCAGACGCCGTTCGAATGTATCTTGCCTTCATTGGTCCTTTTAATGAGCCTGGAAATTACCCCTGGGATCCAAATGGCGTTGTTGGGGTCAAACGATTTCTTGAACGGGTGTGGAGACTTAGAGAAAAAGTTTCAAAGGAACCATCAGAAGAACTCTTCGTTAAATCTCTTCATCAAACAATTAAAAAAGTTTCCGAAGACCTTGAAAGACTTAAATTCAATACAGCAATTTCACAATTAATGACCTTATTAAACCAAGCTGAAAAACTTGAAAAAATAGGGGAAGGGGAGTATAAGATCTTTTTGCAGCTATTAGCACCAATAGCACCGCATATTACTGAAGAATTATGGAATAGTTTTGAAGATACCTCTATTCACCAATCATCGTTTCCGCAATACAATGAAAGATTTCTTGCGGACGATGAAAAAACTCTCCCTATCCAAATCAATGGGAAGAATCGTGCCTTTATTAAGGTTAAAAAAGGAATTTCTGAAAAAGAAATTACTGATCTTGTACTTACACAAGACGAGGTCAAAAAATGGGTTTCAGGAAAAGAAATCAAGAAAATCATTTACAAAGAGGATAAAATATTTAATATAGTTATTTAGTACTATGAAATTGTCAGAAATTATTACTATTATTATTGCTGTTGGTGTTCTCGTTGCTGTATTTTTTTCAAGTCGTGGGGAACAAAAACACGACAAAGAGCCCCTCTTTGATTCAAATGGAACTTTGAATCAAGATTTTTCTGTACCTTCTTTTTCAAACCTTGATTCCAATAATCAATTCCTTTCTATGAAAGAAGAGAAATTACAGAGCTCACAGAAATCTTCTCTTTCAAAAAATCTTAAAAAAGTAGCAGAGCAGAGCATAAAAGAGAGTCCTTATTTTACTCTCGGAATTTATTCAGTCTCTCAACTCTTGCAGGGAGATACCGAAAGATGTTCTGTCACAGACTCTTCTCAAGAAGGTACCACCTTCGAATATTTTAATCCCGAAAAAATAACTTTGGATGATGTTATTATCCAGCACGGAGAGGCATTTCTTTTTGTACAACAAGAAGGTGAGAAAATTGAACCTTGCGGACAAACTCTCAAAATTCCACAATTCAATAATCTTTTTAAAAGTTTGTACATTCTTTTTAACTAAAAACTGCCCAAGAGGTAGTTTTTTGATAAGATAACAAAACTCGTGTAAACTGTACTCAGATTTTATGGAAAAAATTAAACGACTTTTCAATAAAGAATTCAGTATCATTTCTGAGGCAGCTATTGTTTTGGGGATTTTTACTTTTCTCTCTCAAATATTGGGTATTTTTCGAGATCGACTCCTCGCAGGAAACATAGGGGCAGGAGAAGCTCTTGATATTTATTATGCTTCTTTTAGGATTCCTGATCTTCTTTTTACTCTTGGAGCATCATTCATCTCTGTTGCAATTTTGATGCCTTTTCTCAAAAAGAAACTTGATGATTCCTACAAAGAAGGGAAGAAATTTTTGGATGACATTTTTACCATTTTCTTTGTTTTTATTATTATTGCATCAGCGATACTTTTTGTTCTCCTTCCTATTATCACTGAAAAGCTTTTTCCTGGCTTCGATGGGGAGACTTTGAAAGAAGTAATCCTTTTATCACGCATTATGCTTCTTTCTCCACTTCTTCTTGGAATATCAAATCTTTTTGCGACGATTACCCAATCCTTTAAAAAGTTTTTTGTTTATGCTCTTTCTCCTGTTTTTTATAACCTTGGGATTATCGTTGGGATTCTCTTTTTCTATCCCTTATTTGGCATCACAGGACTTGCGTATGGGGTTATTTTGGGAGCATTTCTTCATGTCTTTATTCAACTCCCTGTTGTTCTCAAACAAAACCTTTTGCCAAAGTTTTCTTTTACTATTTCGTGGGGAGATATCAAAGAAGTTATTTATCATTCGCTCCCTCGGACGCTGACCCTATCAATGTCTAAAATTGTTTTTTTGGTTTTTGTATCACTTGCATCGCTTGTGAGTTCTGGAGCAATTTCTATTTTTAACCTCTCCTATAATCTTCAATCGGTTCCACTATCAATTATTGGAGTATCTTATTCTGTTGCAGCCTTTCCTGTTCTTGTTGATTTTTTTAATAACCAGAATTACGAAAAATTTATTTCCCATGTGATGATTCCCATTAGACAGATTATCTTTTGGTCACTTCCTATTATCACGCTTTTTGTTGTTTTACGAGCTCAAATTGTTCGAGTAATCCTCGGAGCGGGAAATTTTACTTGGGCAGATACTCGACTTACTGCTGCATCTCTTGCTCTTTTTATCCTCTCTGTTGCAGCACAAAGTATCATATTACTTTTAATACGTGCCTATTATGCCTCAGGAAAAACTTGGAAACCTCTTTGGATTACGCTTAGTTCATCAGTAATAACGGTTATTCTTGCTTTTATTTTTGTTCGAATATTTAACGCTCTTACCCCTTTTCAAATTTTTATTGAAAAACTTTTGAGAATAGAAGGGGTCGCTGGATCTTCTGTGGTCATGCTCTCTCTTGCGTTTTCGGTTGGAATGTTTATTAATCTTTATTGGCTCTGGAAGTCTTTTAGGAAGGATTTTATTTTCTTTAAAAATTACGGAATTAAAAAAACTCTGAGAGAATCTCTCCTTTCTTCCCTTATTATTGGTGGAGTTACGTATCTTGTTTTAAATTTAACTGACGCCCTCTTTAATTCATCAAAAACTCTTGGAGTATTTGCTCACGGTTTTTTTACAGGAATAATAGGAATTTTAATGGGGGTACTTTTCCTTATTTTTATAAAAAACAAAGAATTTTTATCTTTCTTGGGGGCCCTTGAAAGAAAATTCTGGAAACGTAAGGTTATCTATCAAGATGACGCTGGTATTTAGTTATTATAGTTATGAAAAATTTTAAAAAACTCATTCAGTATTTTTGGAAATATATTCGAGAATATAAAGTTGCCTTCATTGGCAATTTTATTCTTTTTGGAGCGATGGTTGCTATTACAGATATTGTCACTCCTATTTATATTAAAGATCTAACAAATGCCCTCACAGAACTTCAAATTGGAAGCGCCTACAAGATCTTGATGATAATTCTCCTTCTTTGGATACTTGGGAGAATTTTTCTCTTTGCTTCAATGCACTTACTCTCTTGGTTTGAAATTAAGCTTTACAAAAGAATACAAAAGGATAGTTTTGAGGATTTTACAAAACATGATTATCATTTTTATGTAAATAATTTTACGGGATCACTTGTAGAAAAATCAACACGCATAGGGAAGAATTTTGTACAAATTCTTGATAATGCTTTATTTCAAGTATTCTCACTGTTTATTGGGATCATCGGCTCTCTCGTTATTTTGTTTAACCAACATGTATACATTGGAATTGCTTTTATTATCTTTTTGGTTGTCTATATAATTTTAACTCTTTGGGCAAATAAAAAACTTGCCCCACTCCACGAACAAAAATCAAGAGTGCGCTCTGAATTTCGTGGTGTTAGCTCTGATATCATCAGCAACATCCAAACAATTATGTTTTTTGGTAATAGATTTTATGATCTCGAACGATTTCACAATAAAAATCTTGAAGAAGCGAATATGAGTTTAAGGGTGTGGCGAACGTCTATTAACTATGAGCAAGGGATTAGTCTTTTGGCACCACTCTTTACCTTGGGAGTTACTTTTTATGCGCTCTCCTTATTTCAACAAGACCTTCTCTCTGTTGGAGCAGTGATACTTGTTTTTTCAATGGCAAACTCAGTAAACAGTCAGATTTGGAGACTTGGAGGAATTAGCCGAAATCTTGTTGCAAGTATCGGAGATACTGTTGAGGCAATTGAGATTATAGAACGAGTCCCTGATGTCCTTGATGTTGATAAACCAGAGCCCATAACCATCTCTCGTGGTTTTATCCATTTTGATAATGTTTCTTTTTCATATCCTGACGGTGAACACGTTTTTGAAAAATTTAACCTTTCAATTACCGAAGGAGAACGTATTGGGGTAGTAGGAAAATCAGGTTCTGGGAAAACAAGTTTAACAAAGCTTCTGTTACGTTTATATGATCTCGATAAAGGATCCATAACCATCGATGGTCAAGATATTTCAAAGGTTGCACAAGAAGATTTGCGCAAAAATATTGCTTATATTCCACAAGATACTATTTTGTTCCACAGAAGTATTTTAGACAATATTCATTATGGAAACTTAAATGCAACACAGGATGAAGTTATGGAAGCTGCAAGAGCTGCCTATGTAGATGAGTTTGTTCACAACCTTGAGAATGGTTACGAAACCATGGTGGGAGAACGAGGTATCAAACTTTCGGGGGGACAGCGCCAACGTGTAGGTATTGCACGAGCAATGTTAAAGAAAGAAGCTCCAATTCTCATCATGGACGAAGCAACTTCTGCCCTTGACTCTAAGAGTGAATTTTATATCCAAGAATCTTTTGAAAAGCTTTCGGAGGGAAGAACTACGGTTGTCATAGCTCACCGGCTGTCGACTATTCAAAAAATGGATAGAATTATCGTGATGGACAAGGGAGCTATCATCGAAGAAGGAAATCACGAAGAACTTTTGAAAAAAAATGGATACTATGCAGAGCTGTGGAATTCACAGATAAACGGATTCATAGAGGATGACACTGAATAATAATAATAAAAACCCTTAACGGGTTTTTATTATTCACGTCCTCCGAAGAGGATATCCTGATATTCTTTTAATTCATCCCAATAAGCATTATCTGCCATGTGAGCTTGTTTGGGCCATGTTTTTGGATCATGACTTCCAAGCCCTGATTTTTCTAAGATAAGCTTCAGATCTTTTTCAGGGGTTTGAGAAAGTTCTCTCCAGGTATGGATTCCATTATTATTAAGAACTTCTTCAATACGTGGACCAACTCCTTCGATAACCTGAAGATCATCTTTTTTTGATACGTCACTTGGACCTTGATAATGAGTTCCTTCGTTGTTAAAAGATGGAGCTTTCTTTGAGGAAAGGGGAGCCCTTTTTTGAGGAGCCAAGGGTACTTGAACAGCTGGGTACTGAGGAAATTCGACGTTTTGATAATAATATCGATTTCTTATTCGTGGGGACCGCCTTTTTGCTCGAGTCATCCCATAAGGGTACCGTTGAAACCGATTAAGCCAGTACCGATACCCACGTAAGGCATATACGGTCCATCCAATAGCTACTGCGATAAGAATAATAACAATAAGAGCCAATGGGCTTAAAATAATTACTTTGTTTACTAACCAATTCATAGTTTTTATATTATACATAATATCTAAATAAAGTAAAGATATTTTTTGCTATATAAATTCTTTCTTAAAAATATTCTTCTGTTAAAATGTCCCTATGAATCTCTCCCATATTCGAAATTTCTCAATCATTGCTCACATCGATCACGGAAAATCAACACTTGCTGATCGTATGATTGAATTAACCAAAACGATCCCTGAGCGAAAAATGAAAAGCCAGGTACTTGATAAAATGGAATTAGAGCAAGAGCGTGGAATTACTATCAAGATGCAACCAGTACGTATGCGCTACCCATACGAAGGAAAGGATTTTATTTTAAACCTTATCGATACTCCTGGACATATTGATTTTTCATATGAAGTTTCAAGAGCTCTCAAGGCGGTTGAGGGGTCCTTATTGTTGATTGACGCTACCCAAGGAATCCAAGCTCAGACCTTTACTACTCTAGAAATGGCAAAAGAAGCTGGAATAAAAATTATTCCAGTGCTTTCAAAAATTGATTCTCCCTTAGCTCGAGTTGACGAGGTAAAAAGTGAAGTTATCAACCTTCTCGACGTTGACGAAGATGACATCCTTCTTGTATCAGGAAAAACAGGAGAAGGGGTAGAGAACCTTATACAAACAATAATAAAACAAATTTCAGCTCCAAAAGAAATTATTGAAGAATCAAAAAGTTCGCGTTCACTTGTCTTTGATTTTGAATATTCTGATCACAAGGGAGTTATTGTTTACGTCAGAGTTTTTGACGGAGAAATAAAAAAAGGAGACCAACTTTTTTTCCGTGCCTCAGGAAGAAAATTCTTTGCTCTTGAGGTTGGGGTTTTTAAACCAAAAGCTGAAGAAACCGGGGTATTAAAAGCAGGAGAAATCGGTTATGTTGTCACAGGGATTAAAGAAGCACGAGTTGCTCAGGTGGGGGATACTTTGACTCTTCTCAAAGACCCTCTTGAGGGCTTACCAGGATATCAAAACCCTTCTCCTGTTGTATGGGCGTCAGTCTACCCAGAATCCGCTGACGATTTTGAACTTCTCAAAATTTCTCTAGGCAAACTCCAACTCTCAGATTCATCACTTTCTTTTGAGGAGGAAGTTTCTGGTTCACTAGGGAGAGGTTTTCGTATTGGGTGTTTAGGGATGTTACATCTTGAAATTATCTCAGAACGACTCAAAAGAGAGTTTCAACTTGAACTCGTGGTAACGTCACCAAGTGTTACTTACCAAGTAATGAAAAAGGATGGAGAAATCATCACGGTCTATTCAGCCTCCCAGTTTCCTGATCATGGGGACGTTGCCCTCATAGAGGAGCCTTGGGTTGAGATGAAAATTATTAGCCCAGGAGAGTATCTTGGAAACGTTATGGGGCTTCTCTATGAGCATGAAGGAGAAACGAAAGAAACAACAAACTTTGGAGATGGGAGAACCCAGCTTCTTGTACAGATGCCCTTACGAGAACTCATGAGAAATTTCTTCGATGACCTCAAATCGGTTTCTTCTGGTTATGCTTCGGTGTCTTATGAGATCAAAGAGATGCACACGGCAGATGTAACTCGTATGGATGTCCTCATTGCTGATGAACCCGTTCCTGCATTTTCTCGAATTGTTGCTTCACGACGAAAACAAGAAGAAGCTAAAACGACCGTTGAGAAACTTGCAAAAATCTTACCTCGGCAGATGTTTGCCCTCAAAATCCAGGCTCGTGTTGATGGAAAAATCATTGCCTCTGAACGTCTTTCTGCCATGAAAAAAGATGTTACGGCAAAACTCTATGGAGGAGATATCACAAGAAAGATGAAACTCAGAGAAAAACAAAAGAAAGGAAAGAAAAAAATGGCAGAACTTGGAAAAGTCCATATAAGTCAAGACGTTTTCTTAAAAATGATGAAAAAATAAAAACCCATTAAGGGTTTTATCCAAAGAATCCTGAGTACATCAAGACCATGCTGAGAGAAACAAAGAGTCCAATAACAATCATAAAGATTTTTACTCTCTTTCTTGCCTTTTTACTAAATACATTCATATTGAAGATAAGTATATATTATGAAAACCATTCAGACAAGGAAAAATCATACAAACTTTTTTAATAGCCCCTTCGTGATTGGGTTATTATTGGTTTTTCTCTTGTTAAGTATTAAGGGTGTACTAGGGCTGATCAAAAAATATTCCATTGCAAAAGAAGAAAAGGAATATTACGAAAACAAGTATCGTGACCTTGAAAAAAAAGAAGAAGAGCTCCAAAACAAAATAGATTACCTTGAAACAGACCAAGGAAAAGAGTACGAACTCAAGAAAAAAGGGGTTGTTAGTAATCCCTATGAAAAAGTCATCAAAATCATAGAATAAATTGATAAAAATCAAATACCTGCTATTATTAATATATTATTAGAAATTAAAACACCTATAAAAATATGAAGGATGTAACAATTTACTCAACCCCTACCTGTCATTTTTGCCACATGGCAAAAGACTTCTTCCAAGAAAACAACATT
The DNA here is from genome assembly GCA_028697455.1 of Minisyncoccota bacterium. Taxonomy (GTDB): domain Bacteria; phylum Patescibacteriota; class Minisyncoccia; order Phycocordibacterales; family UBA1006; genus UBA1006. The sequence goes on along the minus strand of JAQVEZ010000001.1, from coordinate 105,288 downwards.
ACTTATACTGATTACAATGTTGCTGAAGATGCTGATAAAAGAGCAGAAATGGTTGAAAAAACTGGTCAAATGGGAGTTCCTGTTATCGAGATTAATGGTGATCTCGTTGTTGGTTTCAACGAAGGAAAACTTCGAGACTTGCTTGAATTAAAATAAAAACCCTCAAGGGGTTTTTATTTTTCCCATTAATGAGTATATTTATGAATACTGTCCTCATAGTTCAACGGGAAAGAACAAGAACCTCCTAAGTTCTAGATCCAAGTTCAAGTCTTGGTGAGGACACACAGCAATCGTTTGATTCTCGAGCGTCTTGTGTTATACTTTCCATCGTATGAATCAAGATCATTCAAAGTCTTCTGAAGAACATCGATTTCTTCTAGAGAAGAATTCAGCTCTTCTCAAAGAAAACAATGAATTATTAAAAAAGATTCATACAAACCTTAGAAGAAATACCCTAATAAAGGGATTCTACTATCTTCTTATCGTAGCTTTTTTGGTGGGAACCTCTATCATCTCCATCCCATACCTTAAGAATCTCATGAACCTTTACCAAGGAATTGGAGAAACAATAGGAACAGCAAACCAAATACCGACGATTCAAGAGGGAAATGATTTGGCAAATATCTTTCAGAATCTTGTGAATAGATAGTTTCTTATAATGCTCAGGTAGCTCAGTTGGTTAGAGCGCTTGCCTGAAGAGCAAGATGTCGGCAGTTCGAGTCTGCCCCTGAGCACAGAAGTACCCAAAATGGTATTTTGTTTTATTTTTAATAAATTCATGATGATTCTTTAAATTCGCTATTAATAAATTTGAGTAGAGGGTTCTCGTCTCTTTGCAAAATGTCTTTTTCTGTTATACTATTTCAGTTATGCGCGTGTAGCTCAGGTGGTTAGAGCGCGTCACTGATAATGACGAGGTCCCAAGTTCAAGTCTTGGCATGCGCACAAAATTTTTCTTTTTGAAAAATTTTATTGTTTTTAGAGCAATACTTTTTTATTTTTACTAACGATGACACCAGAACATAATGAAATAGTCGATGAGGTAATCGATGATGTAATAGCATTAGAATCTTTGGAAAACCAAGAAATATCCCATGAAATCACTCTTCACGCCGAACCAGTTACTGCTATTGGAAATTTTCCAGTAACTAATGCTCTGATAACTGCATGGGCTACTGTTGTGATAATCATTGTCTTTGTTGCGATTCTTCGTACTCGACTCAAAGAAATTCCTCGTGGAATACAAAACTTCTTTGAATATATTATTGATGGAGCACTTTCACTTTCTGATCAAGTAACGAATGACCGTTCAGTGTCAGAAAAAGCTTTTCCCTTAGTGTTCTCAATTTTTCTCTTTATTCTTATTAACAATTGGTTAGGAATTCTTCCTTTTGGGGGATTTGGGGTTATCCATCAGGAGAGTGGTGTTTCATCATTTATTCCATTCTTGCGTAGTGGAACTGCCGATATTAACACAACTCTTGCTCTTGCAATTCTTTCCGTTATTGCTGCTAATGTTTTTGGGATTCTTTCGGTTGGAATATGGAAAGCTTTTAACAAGTATATTAATCTTCAGACTTTTGTTCATGCGGCAAAGAATATTCGAAAAGACCCAACCGTGTTGGTAGTAGCTCCTGTTTCGTTCTTCGTCGGGGTTTTGGAGATTATTAGTGAATTTGCCAAAGTAGCCTCACTTTCATTTCGACTTTTTGGAAATGTTTTTGCGGGAGAAGTTCTCCTTTTGGCTATGGCCGCTATTTTTACTTATATTCTTCCGGTACCTTTTATCTTCCTTGAGATATTCGTGGGCTTGATTCAAGCGTTTATTTTCTCTATACTAGTCCTCGTATACTTTACGATTGCAGCCCAAGACCACGATGAACACGAAGAAGAGGAACGTCATTCTAAGGTATCCCCACATCACAATGATCGTGGTGTTGTTATTAACTAATTATTTTAATTTATTATGGAAATGGATATTGCAACACTTGCAAAAGCCATTGCGATTGCTGTTGGAGCCATTGGTCCTGCAATCGCTATTGGTATGATCGGTTCAAAGGCTATGGAGGCTATTGGACGTAACCCAGAAGCTTCAAACAAAGTTCTTGTTCCAATGCTTATTATTTCTGCCTTTGCCGAAGCTATCGCTATTTACGCACTTGTTATTGCGTTCTCAATCTAGGACTTGATTCCTAGCATCTGTTGCACGAGATGTTCTCGGCAACAGGAGCGAGGAGTTAATCACTTAACTATTTATTTTATTTTTATTTATTATTCTGCATTTTTATGGAATCCCTTATTTCAACTTTTCATATTGACTGGAAGATCATCATTGCACAGCTCATAAACTTTGGAGTTGTTATTCTTGTTGTCTATGTTTTTGCCTTGAAGCCATTAAAAAAATTAATGTCAGAACGCTCATCAAAAATAGCACGTGGAATTCACGATGCAGAAGCAAATGCTGAAATCCTCAAAGCAACAACGACTGAATACGATAAGGCACTGAGAGAAGCTCGTGCAAAAGCTCTCATTATCTTTAACGAAGGAAAAAAAGAAGCAGAAGAGAAACGAAATGAACTTTTATCTCAAACAGCAACTGAAGTCGAAGAAATGATTGCTAGTGGGAAAAAAGCCCTCGAAACCGAAAAAGAAAAAATGCTTCTTGATGCCAAAAAAGAAGTAGCAAGCTTGGTCATTCAAGCAACCCAAAAGATACTTGAAACGGAAGATACTTCGAACATCGAAGAAAAAGTAGCTGGGGTAATTAAAACTATTTAACGGACTATGACGACTATCAGCAACAACGATATTGCCGAGGCAATTTATGCTTCTACAAAAGGGAAGACTGGAAAGGAACTTGATGAGTGTGTTATTCGTTCGGTAAAGCTTCTTAGAGAACACAAACTTCTTTCTCAATCTGACATCATTCTTTCAAAGATTCAAAAACTTATAGATGATAATGAAGGAATTACACGGGTAAAGGTTATTAGTCATCAGGCACTCAAGCCGTCAACACGCAAAGATCTTTCAAAAGCACTCAAAGAAAAATATCAAACCAAAGAGGTTGTCTTGGAAGAGATAATTTCATCAGAAATTCTTGGAGGATTAAGGATTGAAGTTGGAGATGAGGTTATTGATATCTCACTTAAGAATAAGATCCAAAAATTACACGATTATTTAATAAAAAATTAATATGAGTAATCACATTATCGAAAAACTAAAAAACCAAATAGCAAATTTCCAAATAGAAATGAGGGCAGAAAAGACAGGATCAGTACTTGAGGTTTTTGATGGTATTGCTCGTGTTTCTGGACTTTCAGATATCAAGGCCTCAGAGATGGTAACTTTTCCAGGAGGAGAAATAGGAGTAGCTTTAAACCTTGATGAAGATACGGTTGGGGTTGTTATTCTTGGTGATTTTTCAAATATCAAAGCAGGTGATGAGGTGCATACCACAGGGCGAATCTTGGAGATTCCTGTTGGTGATGAAACTATTGGTCGTGTCGTAAATGCTCTCGGAATGCCCATTGATCAAAAGGCACCTCTAAACCCTAAAACACACTACCCAATTGAACGAGTTGCTTCTGGGGTTATTTCGCGTCAATCTGTTGATCAACCGGTTCAAACAGGAATCAAGGCAATTGATTCTCTTATTCCTGTTGGACGAGGTCAGCGAGAGCTCATTATCGGGGATCGACAAACAGGGAAGACCGCTATTGCTATCGATACTATCTTGAATCAAAAAGGAGAAAACATGATCTGTGTATATGTGTCCATCGGGCAAAAAGATTCAAAATTACGAAAACTTCAATCACGACTTGAAGAAGGTGGAGCCATGGATTATACCATTATTGTTTCCGCAGGATCTTCAGAACCTGCAGCGCTTTCTTATATCGCTCCTTACAGTGGGATGGCAATTGCTGAATACTTTATGGATCAGGGAAAAGATGTTTTGATTGTTTTTGATGACCTCTCAAAACACGCTGTTGCGTACCGTGAGATCTCACTTCTCCTTCGTCGTCCTCCAGGACGTGAAGCTTATCCAGGAGATATTTTTTATCTTCACTCACGATTGCTTGAAAGATCATGTCGAAGAAACGAACAGCATGGAGGGGGATCAATCACCGCTCTTCCTATTATCGAAACTCAAGCAGGAGATGTCTCAGCGTATATTCCTACCAACGTAATTTCGATTACTGATGGGCAGATCTTTCTTGAAAGTGATCTCTTTTATAAAGGGATTCGTCCTGCCATTAACGTTGGAATATCTGTTTCTCGAGTAGGTTCCTCAGCTCAAATCAAAGCGATGAAGAAAGTTGCTGGGACATTAAAACTCGACCTTGCTCAATTTAGAGAGCTTGAAGCATTCTCTCAATTTGGATCAGATCTTGATGATGCTACCAAGAAACAACTTGAACGTGGACGAAGAGCTGTGGAGCTCTTAAAACAACCACAATACGCTCCAATTAAAACTATCCACCAGGTTGTAATACTCTTTGCTCTCACTCGAGGATTTATTGATGATGTTCCTCTTGAAAATATCAAAGCTTTTGAGGAAGGACTTCTTGATTACACCGAGCAAAATGCAAAGAAGTTTTACGAAGAGGTAAACACCACAAAAATGTGGACTGATGAAGGTGAAGCAGAGCTTATCAAAGCCATTGCTGACTTCAAAGAAGGATTTGTACAATCCTAAAGAGTAACAAAGGTTACTTTTCTAAAAAATATGACTGGAACAAAAGAAATTAAAAGAAGAATTAAAAGTGTTAAGAACACCAAAAAAATCACCAAAGCCATGGAAATGGTTGCGGCTTCAAAAATGAAGCGTGCTGTTTCTCAGACTTTGTCATCCCGACTCTACGCTGAATATTCGTGGGAGCTTTTAACTTCTGTTGCTCATCGAATTGATGAGATTGCCCATCCATTTTTTGAACAAAAGAAACCAAAAGAAAATAAAACAGGTCAAAAAAACAACACACTCATTGTCTTAGTAAGTTCGAACCGAGGTCTTTGTGGATCATATAATACTCAAGTAGTACAAAAAACCCTTACAAAGATCAAAGAACTCTCGGGAGAAAGTAATATTGAAATTGTCAGTGTTGGAAAAAAAGGGGATTCAGCTATGCGTCATGTTGGACAAGAAGTAATCCTCTCCTTTACTGAAATGCCTGATATCGTTGGTTTGCGAGATATTTCTTCGCTTTCACAGTTTATTACCGAAAAATATAAATCTGGTAAATATACTGAGGTTTATATTGCGTATACTGATTTTGTGTCAGCTCTTTCGCAGAAAGCTCAAATTAAGAAACTTCTCCCCATCCAAAAAGAAGAACTTTCAAAAATTCAAAAAGAAAGTAAGGGGTCAACAAATTCTCAAAAAGATTATGCTCGTTATAGCTTTGAAGGAGATATGAATTCTCTTATCGAAGTACTTGCAGAAAAACTTGTCAGAATGCAAATTTATCAAATGGTCCTCGAATCCTCTGCCTCTGAACAATCAGCAAGAATGATGGCAATGAAAAACGCATCTGACGCTGCAGGAGAGATGATTGACGATTTGACACTTGTCTTTAATAAGGCGCGTCAAGCTTCTATCACTCAAGAAATTTCAGAAATTAGTGCCGGAATGGCATCACTCAATTAATCGTAATTAATATTATCGCATGAACACAACAGGAAAAGTAAAATCAATCATTGGTCCGGTAGTGGATGTTATCTTTGAAAACCATATACCAGATATTTACAATGCTTTGACTCTAAAAAATGGAGATACCACCCTCACACTTGAAGTTGAGCAGCATATTGGAGGTGGAGTTGTACGAACCGTTGCTATGGATTCTACCGACGGAATTTCTCGTGGGGCTGAAGTCGTTGATACTGGAGCTCCTATTTCAGTACCCGTAGGAAAGGAGACCTTGGGACGTATTTTTAACGTTCTCGGAGAAACTATTGATGACGCAGGAAAGGTTTCCTCAAAAGAAATTGCTCCTATCCATCGACAGGCACCAGATTTTACTTCTCAATCAACCAAAGTAGAAATTCTTGAAACAGGAATTAAAGTTATTGACCTTATCTGTCCCGTTCTCAAGGGAGGAAAGGTAGGACTCTTTGGAGGAGCTGGAGTAGGAAAGACTGTTATTATCCAAGAGCTCATCCACAATATTGCCTCAAAACACGGAGGATATTCTGTTTTTGCAGGGGTTGGAGAACGAACACGTGAAGGAAACGATCTCTATCACGAAATGAAAGACTCAAAGGTTCTTGATAAGGTTGCAATGGTTTTTGGACAAATGAACGAACCACCTGGAGCACGTATGCGAGTAGCTCTTTCAGGGCTTACTATGGCAGAGCATTTTCGAGACCAAGAAGGTAAAGACGTTTTGTTTTTTATCGATAATATCTTTCGGTTTACCCAAGCTGGATCTGAGGTATCAGCTCTTTTGGGACGAATTCCATCTGCTGTAGGGTATCAACCAACCCTCGCGTCAGAAATGGGAGCGATGCAAGAACGTATTACCTCAACTGATAAAGGATCAGTAACCTCTATCCAAGCAGTATATGTTCCTGCTGACGACTTTACTGACCCCGCACCAGCAACAACCTTTGCACACCTCGACTCTACCGTTTCTTTGAATCGTTCACTTTCAGAGCTTGGAATTTATCCTGCCGTGGATCCTCTCGATTCTTCTTCAACCATCTTGGATCCAAATATCGTTGGGCAAGAACATTACGAAGTTGCTCGTGAGGTTCAGAGAATCCTCCAGCGATACAAAGATCTCCAAGACATTATTGCTATTTTAGGAATGGAAGAGCTTTCAGAAGAAGACAAGCAGCTCGTTACTCGAGCTCGAAAAGTTCAGAAATTCCTTTCACAACCTTTCTTTGTCGCTGAACAATTTACAGGAGCACAGGGAGAATACGTTCCTCTCTCAGAAACGATTCGATCCTTCCGTGAAATTCTTGATGGAAAACACGACGATAAGCCAGAACAAGATTTCTATATGAAGGGAGCGATGTAAATCTTTTTCTGACTTCACCACTACAAAACCTCATTATCTATGTCAACAAAACAACTACAACTTAACATTGTTACCCCAGAGAAACTAATTCTCCAAGAAGTAGTTGATTTTGTTACGGTTGCTACCACGGAAGGGGAGCTTACCATTCTTCCGAATCACATTCCACTTATTGCTGTTTTGGCTCACGGAGATATTGTTGCCATGACTCAGGGAGAATACGTTCCCATTGCTGTTGTTGGGGGGTTCCTTGAAGTAAAACAAGAAAACGGAAACACCATTGTTGTTGTTCTTGCTGATTTTGCCGAACATGTTGCCGATATCTCAGATGAAGAAATAGCAAAAGCTCAAAAGCGGGCAGAAGAGCTTCGTATTGCAGCAGAAAATAAGGATATTGTTGACTTTGAACATTTTCAGACAGATCTTGAACGTTCACTCACACGAGTAAAAATTGCTGATAAATGGAGGAGAAAGAAATACAGAAGATAAAAAACAATTCTCTTTAGAATTGTTTTTGTTTTGATGAAATGTTAAAATGATAAAGTATGGAAAACACAATAACAAAAAAAGGTGGTAAAAAAGTTTTTATTATTATTATTTCGGTAACAATTCTTGTTTGTGCGCTGATATTTCTTGCAGCAGCGAAGGGATTTTCTAATCAAGGGAAATATGTTGAAGTAAAGGGACTCTCAGAAAGAATTGTAAAATCTGACCGGGCAATCTGGCCGATTAACTTTGAGGTAAAATCAAACAACAGCGAAGATCTTTTTAGCCAGATCAATACTTATATAGGTGAGGTTAAAAATTTTCTTCTAAAAGCAGGATTTACTGAAGACGAAATTAGTACTGCTCCCGTTCAAACCTATCAAGATACTTATCAGAGTTCGCTGTATCGTTATAACGCACATATTTCGATGTCTGTGTACACTGATAAGGTAGACCTTGTAAAACAAACGTCACAAAACACTCTCGAATTGATTAAGAAAGGAGTTATTATGACTGATTCGTATATTCAATTTGAATATTCTGATATCAACAATATTAAATCAGAAATGCTTGCCGAAGCAATTGCAAATGCTCGATCTTCTGCCGAAGAATTCGCACGGGATTCAGGCGTTTCAGTTGGATCTATTGCACGAGCGAATCAAGGAGTCTTTACTATTACTGACAAAGATCCTGGTTCACCAGAATTCAAGAACGTACGAGTAGTATCAACATTACGATATCTCTTAAAATAAAAAGAAACAAAAAGTGTTTCTTTTTTTATTATCTTGATATATCATATTTTTATGGCAGAAATAAGAAAAAATGAAGCTCTGTTAGAAGTTGTTGATGAGAATGACTTTGTCGTTAGGTTAGAAAAACGAGGAATAATCCATCAAAAGGGGCTTCTCCATAGAGAAGTTCATATCTACTTTCTCACTCCCCATGAAGAAATTATTTTCCAACACAGGGCAAAAAACAAAGAAGCTCGACCCGACAAACTTGATGCTACCGTAGGAGGTCATGTTGAGCCAGGAATGAGCTACGCCGAAACAGCGATAAAGGAATGTAGGGAAGAAACAGGGCTTAATCTCCACATAAATGACCTTGTTTTCGTCAAAAAAACCAGGAGTGAAAGCTTCGATGAAACGACAGGAATGACAAACAATGTCTTTCGTACTTACTATGCTTATCTCTACAAAGGAGATATTAATGATCTTAAAGTAGAAGAAGGGAAGTCTCTAGGCTTTGAATCTTGGAGTATTGATAAACTATTCCGTCTCTCGGACAAAGAGAAAGAACGTTTCATCCCAATAATTATTTCTGAAGAAAATCTCAAAATGATACAACAAATAAAAAACCAACTTCTTTAGTTTGGTTTTTTATTCTTCTTCAGATTTCTGAGCTTTTTCAAGAGTATCTTTGAGCCCTTCAAGTGTTTTCTTTTGGGTTGGTACCGCTATCTTCAAAGCCTTAGCAATAAGATCAATTTTCTGCTCCAAGGCATCAATTTGTTTTTTAAGTTTATCAACTTGGAACATAACTGATTCGGACATATCTGGCTTTTCCTGACGTTCTCGACGTTCCCCAAAATCTCGTCTCCCAGAAGGACGTTCAAATCGTGGCTTTCCAAAATCTTTTCGTGGTGCTGATGCTTTAAAACAATCGGAACAAAGAACAGGCTTTCCTTTGGTTGGTTCAAAAGGGATTTCACAATCCTTTCCACAGGTATCACAAACTGCTTTGTGCATCACTCGTTCAGTATCTCCTTTGTTTTTGGTAAATGGTTTTCTAAAATCTCCCATAATATATTGGTATTAGTTTTATTAAAAATCTAAACCTAAGCATATAGAGTATTGATAAAATAACAAGGCTTTTTACTTTTCTTGAGAAATCCTTATACTTCTAGCTATGAACAAAGAAAGTTTTTATATCTATGGGAAAAAACCAATAGAAGAGCAGCTCTTGCGTAATCCAGAGAATATTCTACGAATTTTTATCTCAGACAAGATGGCAGATCTCTATGGGGGAGTCAAAGATCTCCGAGAAAAAGCAAAAGAGCACCGAATCCCTGTTAATCCAGTAACAAAACAAAAAATCAAAGAATATGTAGGAGATGTTAATGATCAGGGAGTTATTGCACTTATCAAAAGGGCAGAGTATCAAGATTTTGATGAATGGATTGAGACTCTCAATATTGAGGATAATCCAGCAGTTCTTGTTCTTGATCACATAGAAGATATTCATAATTTTGGCGCTCTTGTTCGCACCGCTGCTGCTGTTGGTGTTGCGGGGGTAATTGTAGCCAAAGACCGACAAGCTCCTATCAACGCAATTAGCTACAAAACCTCAGCAGGAACGATAGTAAAGGTTCCTATTGTGCGTGTGTCAAACATCAACCACAGCATTGAAAAACTCAAAAAATCTCGGTTTTGGATTGCTGCTGTAGATATGGACGAAGAAGGACTTTCTCAACCTCTATGGAAACATTCTTTGCATGATAGCCCTATGGCCTTTGTTCTCGGAGGGGAAGGAAAAGGGGTAAGTGAAAAAACGAGAGAACATTCAGATTATATCCTCTCGATTCCCATGGAAAATAATGTTGAATCGCTTAATGTTTCTGTTGCTGCTGCTGTGGTGCTCTATGAATGGAAGCGTCAACAAAATTTATAAAATGGACTCAGGTGAAGCCGATTTTTTCTTTGTTTCCCTGTGATATACTATTCGCATGAATGAAAAGAAGAAAACAGCACTTTCAGCTATCAAGCCTACAGGGCGCCCACATATTGGAAATTACTTTGGAGCAATGCGTGAATTTGTGAATATGCAAGATACCTTTAATCTCTATGTTTTTGTGGCTGATTATCATGCTCTTACGACAGTCACCAGCGGGAAAACACTTCGTGAACAAAGTTATGATTTAATTTTGGACTATCTCGCTATTGGACTTGATCCAGAAAAGGTAATCCTCTACAAACAATCTGATATTCCAGAAGTCACTGAACTCATGTGGATATTTGACTGTCTTGTAACAATGCCATGGCTTGAGCGAGCTCATGCTTTCAAAGACAGGACAACAAAAGGAATTGAAGCAACTGTTGGGCTCTTTAACTATCCGGTACTTATGGCTGCAGATATTGTTCTCCCTAATGCAGACCTTGTTCCTGTCGGTAAAGACCAGGTGCAACATGTTGAAATGACACGTGAACTTGTGAGAAAATTCAACGCCCAATACGGAGAAACTTTCAAGGAACCAACCGAAGCTATCAGAGAAGAACTTGCCATTATTCCAGGAACGGATGGGCAAAAAATGTCAAAATCATATGGCAACATTATTCCTCTTTTTGGAACTGATGCTGAAATCAAGAAAGCTATCATGAGTATCGTAACTGATAGCAAAGAACCATCTGAACCCAAAAACCCAGAAGAATGTAATGTATTTGCTATTCATAAGCTGATAACCCCAGAGCCTCAGCTTTCGGAAATCAGAAAAGGATATCTTGAGGGAGGTCTTGGATACGGAGATTCTAAAAAAATGCTTTTGGAAAATTATCTTGCTTTTATCACCCCAATGCGTGAGAAAAGAAAATATTATGAAGAAAACCCAGGAATCGTTCGCCAAATCTTGGATGAAGGGAGACAAAAGATACAAGCCATTGTCCGCGCAAAGATGAAAGAAGTAAGAGAAAAAGTAGGACTTTAATTTATTAAAAATTCATCAAAGAAATATATGTCAGAAAACACAACTCACTGGATTACTCGACTCATTCCCATCCTTGCTTTTGCAGCAGGAATTATCATCTCTTCCGTAGGAGGAATTATGCTCATAAGTTCATCGCTCAAGCTTGCTTTCTTCCAAGAAGATCCTTATTCCTATTTCACAGAACAAGAGTGTGTCTATCCTTATAGTAAACTAACTCCTCAACCATTATCAGAAACCGAAAGGGCAGGGGAGATCGTGGAACAAAACCCAGAAGAAATTCAAAGCTGTATCAAACGAAATAGAGAACAACAAAGGTATCAATTCAAGAACCGACACCAACAAAACATTATAGACGCTCTTTCTGCCCTTGTGGTCGGAGGAATTCTCCTTGCTATTTTTAGAAAAAGAAATAAATAAAAACTAAAAAATAAAGAGAAACCTCTTTATTTTTTTTAAATACGTTATATAATACAAAAAAACTAAATTGAAAATGCTAACAATAAAAGGATGGTATACAGGAGAGACCCTCGAAACAATGGAGGCAAATACTACAAGGTATTGTTTGTATAGTCATGTTATTATCACAAACAATAATATCTTCATACCAAGATATCTTGGGGTATTTACTTCACCTGAAGCACTTTACCAAACTTTTGAAGGGGCTCCAGCAACCATTGCCGTAACAAAAGATAGTTCGGGTTCGTTTAGTGTCTTTTTTGAAGGAATTGAAAAATTAGGTTATCAACCTATCTTTACTGAAGATATTGAACCAAAACTCTTCAGATCTGGGATGTATATCACTGTCCCAAGAAAAGAATATGAGATCCAATACTATCACGAGGCGAGAATTGAAGAAAAAGAAATTGAAACCCTTGAGCACGACCTTGAGAAAGCCCTGCAAGACGAAGACTATGATTATGCAGCGATGGTGAGGGATGAACTTAAAAAACTCAAAAAAAACAGAGCGGGTCATTAGACCTGCTTTTTTAAATTGAATTTTTATGCTATTTTTATATAAAAATACAATCTAATCATGAGCACTATAAAAATTCAAGGTTTTTTCCCCGAGAATACTCTTGGCGGAATACAGCAAGGTTCAAAAGTCTTTTTTGATGTTCAGAGTATCATCATTACGCTCAAGAATATTTTTATTCCAAAATTTCTTCTTGTTTCAGAAAACAAAGGTGATTTTTTAGAAGAGGCATATTTGGGCACAGCAGAACTCGGAGAAGAAGGGACATACTTTTTTGATTTTGGGGATTACTTTGAAGAGTACGAAGTAATACTCTTTGATGAGATGTATGATTCTCTTGAGGATCACCCTGGGTTTATAAAACTTTCTACCCACAACTTTTTAATCATTGATACCGAGGCTCTATTTGAAGCAAAAGACATTCCTTATTATTCCAAAAAGAAACTTCAGACCAAGCTTCAAAAAGTACTCGAGGATGAGGATTACGAAGTAGCGAGTCTTATAAGAGAAGAGCTGGAAAAAAGAGAAAGTGGCATATAGCCACTTTTTTAATTTAAAAAATGATTTATAATAAATTAAATAAGAAACAATATTATTATGGAAAATTTTAAACCACAAAAAGAAGAAAGAGTAAAAAAGGATTCAGAAAGTAAAAATTCTTCTCCAAAGCAAGAACAAGAACAAAAGCCAACAGGCACAGAGAAGCCAAAAGACGTTGATGGTTTCGGTTTAACAAAGGAAGAAGTTGATGATCTCTATTCTGGAAATGATAACTCCGATATGTATAAAAATTATAAAGAAAGATAGCTTTTTGCTATCTTTTCTTTTTTGCTTATTTTTGTTATATTTTATGTACCAACGACGCTTTGACACAGCTGAGGTGAAAAATTAAGTCTAAGGATATTTTTGGACTAATAATAAAGAGCGCTTGATACACATCAGGAATCAGGGTGGCACCGCGGTTATCCAAAATCGTCCCTGCAAGAGATTATAAGTTAATCGATTGCGGACGATTTTTTGTTTGCAAATAGAATATAAAAATATTATGGAAATGCCAAAATACCACGAAATATATATCCCAGTACTTAAGATTTTGAGTAATGGAGAAACTTTACACAGAAAAGACCTTGAAGAAAAAGTAAGAGATACTTTTTATTCACATTTGCCAGAAGAAGTTTTAAATAGAGTTAATCCAAAAAATGGTGACAATACATTACTTAATCGTATTCATTTCGCAAAATCAAAATTACGTGTAGCAAAAATGGTTGATTATCCAGAAAGAGGATATGTAAAAATTACCGATAAAGGATTAAATATTCTTAAGGAGGGGATAAATTTAACAAAAGAATATATACAAAATGATTTCGATTTTCAAAAATATCAAAAAAATAAAAAATCTGAAAATAACGAAAATATAAAAGTCACTGATTTGTCATCTCAAGAAATGATTGAAGTTGGATATGCTGATATTGAAGAGAATTTAAAAATTGAATTATTGGAAAAATTAAAAGTTTCAAATCCATATTATTTTGAAAAGATAATTTTAAAACTTTTTCAAAAAATGGGTTATGGAGATTTTCAAGAAACAAAAAAATCTGGGGATGGTGGAATTGATGGGATTATCAATCAAGATGCTTTAGGGGTTGAGAGAATTTATACTCAGGCAAAAAGATATACAGCAAACCTTGTGGGAGAAAAAGAAATCCGTAATTTTATTGGAGCAATGTCTGGTGATGTCTCAAAAGGAATTTTTGTTACTACTTCAGATTTTGATAAGGCAGCCTTAGAAAAAGTAAGGGATGCAAGAAATCATAAAATTATATTAATCAATGGTGATAAATTAGTAGACCTAATGATTAAATATAATTTAGGAGTTCAAATTAAGGAAACTTTTTCTATAAAAGAAATTGATGAAGATTTTTTCATTGAAGATTAATAATTAAAACAATATATGAAACGAACATTAATAAAAAACATAGCACAACATATCACCGAAACGATTCGTATTGAGGGGTGGGTTGATGTAGCTCGAGATCAAGGGAAAATGGCGTTCTTTGATTTTCGTGATGCCACAGGAAAAGTTCAAGGAGTTGTTTTTGGAAAACCAGACGTTCTTGAAATTGCAAAAACCTTGCGACCAGAATGGGTGGTAGCCATAACCGGAATAGTAAACCAGAGACCCGAAAAAATGGTCAAAGAAGGCGTTCAAAATGGTAATGTAGAAATAGAAATTACCGGTATTGAAATTTTGAACAAAGCAGAAACTCCAGTCTTTGAAATCACTGAATCAACAGTAGATATTAATGAAGAAGTTCGTATCAAAAACCGCTACCTTGATCTGCGAACCGAGCGAATGCACAACAATATCATGATGCGTCATCGTGTTGCAAAATTGTGTCGTGATTATTTGGACGATCAAGGCTTTCTCGAAATCGAAACGCCAATTTTGACAAAATCAACCCCAGAAGGAGCACGAGATTATGTTGTTCCAGCACGACTCTCACCTCATCAATTTTACGCACTGCCACAGTCCCCACAACAATATAAACAGCTCTTGATGGCTGGAGGAATGGAACGTTATTTCCAATTTGCTCGCTGTATGCGAGATGAGGATTTACGAGGAGATCGTCAGCCAGAATTTACTCAATTGGATATGGAAATGTCTTTCGTGAATGAGGATGACATTATGGAGCTCAATGAAAATATGTTGATTAATATCGTACGCAAACTCTATCCAGAAAAACGTATCCAACAAATTCCATTTCCACGTATTCCATATGCTGAGGCTATGGAAAAATATGGAAGTGACCGTCCTGATATTCGTGAAGACAAAGATGATCCCAATCTCCTTGCCTTTTGTTGGGTTGTGGATTTCCCATTTTTTGAAAAGACAGCAACTTCTGATGACCCTCAAGCAATAGGAGAATGGACCTTTACTCACAATCCGTTTTCATTATCTAAACCAGAACACATTGAAAATATCAAAAACAAGACCAATATTGCAGATATTATCGCAGCTCAATACGACATCGTGTTGAATGGATATGAAATCGGAGGAGGCTCAATTCGAGCTCATGATCCTGAGATTTTGAAATCAATTTTACAAATTCTTGGACATAGTGACAAAAAAATAGAAGCAAATTTTGGGCACATGCTCAAGGCCCTTGGTTCTGGAACACCACCGCACGGAGGAATCGCGTGGGGATTTGATCGGTTAATGATGATTCTCCAAAACGAAAAAACCATTCGAGAGCTCATTGCCTTTCCAAAGAATGGAGAGGGGAGAGATCCTATGATGGATTCACCGTCCTTTATTGCCAAAGAGCAACTTGATGAGCTTAATCTCAGTCTCAAGGAATTACCTAAAAAATAAAACCTGTTTAGAGGTTTTATTTTTATTCGTAATGATTTGACAAACAAATTAGAATAGTGCATTATCTTATCAAGAAAATCAAAAAAAACAAATGGTGAAAAAAACAATGAGTAACACACTTACCGCAGTTCTTATTGTAATAGTAGTAGGTGCCGGTTGGGGCTACATCAAAAAGGAAATATCTTTAGATACTTTTCTCATTACTGTTATGCTCTACATATTAGGCATAATTTTGGTGTCGTTGTTAGAAAAAAAATAAAAACCTAAAAACTCTTCTGAAAACGAAGGGTTTTGTTTTTACATATCAACAAGTGAAAACGGAAGAGGAACGCCTAAGTCTCCTCGGTAAATTTGCCAATGGAGAATCGATAAAGATGGTAGGAGAAAATGGATACTCTTATAATCTTCATCTTATCTCGTTAGCGAGGGAAGACGGGTCTGGAAAAAGATTTCTATTCCAAGCAGGTCTCATGGAAATCATTACCCCAAATGGTCTCACAATGCCGCACCGAGATGCTTGTTTCAAGGGTTTTCTCAATATCCAGAAAGGGGTTGGATGGATTAAGAGTATTCCTAAAGTCACTCTCTGGTGAATCTCCCGTCTTTAGCACAGAACAAAACCATCTGTAAAAAGGTGGTTTTTTCTTTCCTCAAAACCTGATAAAATAGACTTTGTATGTCCTCATTTACCCTGAGTATAGAAAATTTTGAAGGTCCTATCGATCTCTTGCTTCAAATGATAGAAAAGAGAAAAATGCCTATCAATGATGTCTCCCTTGCATTCATTGCTGAGGAATACCTTTCGTTTTTACAAAGTCTTGATGAAATATCTCTCAATGAAAAGACTCATTTTATTTTTGTCGCCTCAACGCTCACGCTCATAAAGTCAAAATCTCTTCTCCCAACACTTGACCTTTCCTCAGAAGAAGAAGGGGATATTGAGCTTCTCAAAAAGAGACTCGAACTTCTTAAGATATACCGAGCGTTAAGCCTTGGTCTCAAGGAAACAATCAGGCCAGTGCAGACTTTTTATTTCGCTCAAATGAGAAAAAAGGAAATAAGCTTTTCTCCACCAGCATCTCTTGAGAAAGAAGAACTCCTCGAGCTCCTCAATAAACTCTTACAATCAATACCCGAAAACCTTCCAACCAAAAAAGAAGCGAGTCTCAAAATAATTATCCATATCGAAGATATTATGAAATCACTGATCAAGAGAGTTAGTGGTGCTCATACACTTTCTTTTAATGAATTTGTTAGCTCATTCTTAACAGAGCAGAAACATTCTCCAGAAGAAGAACAAAGTTATTATATTGTTGGTTTTCTTGCTATTCTCGAACTCGCCAAAAAAGGAGAGGTTGGTGTTGAGCAAGAAAACAACTTTAGTCCTATCTCTATTAACTCACTATGAATGATCTTGAACGAAAAATTGAAACTTTACTTTTTTATAAAAACGAACCACTCAGTATTAACTGGCTTTCAAAAAAACTTTCTATTTCTGAGAAAGATATTTTAGAAACAATAGAGCATATGAGTTCTTTTTATGAAGGAAGGGGGATCCAGCTTATCACAACAGCTGATTCTATTGCTCTTGTTACTCATCGTGATTTTGCATCCCTTATTCAAGATATCAAAAAAAATAAAGACGAAAAAGAACTGAGCAAACAGGCTCTCGAGACCCTTTCTATCATTGCTTACAAAGACGGGGTTACCAAATCTGAAATAGACTATATTCGAGGAGTTAATTCGGTTTTTATTCTTAGAAATCTTCTTATCCGTGGACTCATTGAAAAAAAAGCAAATCCCGAAGACAAAAGATCTCCTCTCTATATTCCAACGCATAATTTCTTTTCCTTCCTTGGTATAGAACGATATTCAGATCTCCCAGGGTATAATGAAGCAAAGAAAAATCTTGAAAGTATTCAAGATGAATTTATTCGAGAAAAAGAAGCTAATCTCTAAATTATTCTATGGTACATAACGTTGCAATTGCTATAAAGATATTCCTACCCTCAGTGGTAGCTTTTATGTCAGGGATTCTTATTACGCCCTTCTTTTCTGATTTATTTTATAAATATAGACTCTGGAAAAGATCTTCTCGGAGTTCGAATGAAAACCATACCAAAGGGGATCTTGAGATGAATCAAGAGTTTGTGCAAATACACAATGCAGAAGACGAAATAAAAACTCCTCGAGTTGGGGGAATTATTGTCTGGGTTTCTGTTATTTTTGCCCTTGCAGGATCAATAGCCTTATCGCATTTTTCCGTTGGCTATATTCCTGAAGGATATCTTAATTTTCTCTCACGAAACCAAACACTCATTCCGTTCCTTTGTATGATTTTGGGAGCACTCCTTGGGCTTGCAGACGATCTTTTGCAAATCTTTGGTGGTCAATACCAACTCACCGTTGGAATTCCGAGAAGAATACGAATACTTCTTGTAAGTATCCTCGGCTTTCTTGTTGGATCTTGGTTTTATTACAAACTTGGACACGAATCGCTTGCTCTGCCTTTTCAGCTTGGGGATATTCATCTTGGAATATTTTTTATTCCTTTTGTTATTGTTGTTATTTTAGCTCTTTTCTCAAGTAGTGTTATCGATGGAATAGATGGGCTTGCTGGGGGAGTTATGGCATCTATTTTTGGAAGTTATGGGGTTATTGGAATGCTTCAAGGACAATTTGACATTGCTGCGTTTTCTTTTGCTGTTATGGGGGCCTTGCTTGCTTTTCTTTGGTTTAATATTCCTCCCGCACGATTCTATCTCGGAGAAACGGGAATTCTTGCACTCACGCTCTCATTAGCCGTTCTTATCTTTTTAACGGATACTGTTTTTGAGTTTCTTGTCTTAGGTTTTCCTCTTGTAATAACGGCCTTCTCTTCACTTGCTCAAATTATTTCACGAAGACTCTTTCATAAAAAAATCTTTAAGGTTGCACCTCTGCATCACCATCTTGAAGCAATAGGGTGGAGCAGGGAAAAAATTACCATGCGCTATTGGGTGTTTTCAGTTATTTGTTCAGCTTCAGGAATTATTTTTGTCCTTATTGGTTAGATATTTAAAAAGATTATGAATAAAGCAATAGATAAAAAATTCTTCTGGATTATTACTATCCTCCTCATTGTTGGAGTAGTGACTTTCGTTTCGGCCTCATTACCTCTTTATACTCAAAACAAAGGTGCTTTTTGGGTTGAGCTTTTTAAACACATTGGACTCGGTGCTGGGGGAGGTTTTTTATTTATGCTTCTTATCTCCAAAATTCCCTATCTGTTTTGGAAAAAATATGCTCTTATTATTTTTTTAACAACATTAGGATTAACTCTCCTTGTGTTCAGCCCTCTTGGAGTAGGGCATGGGGGAGCTCAACGTTGGGTTTCTTTTAAAATTATTTCTTTCCAACCCTCAGAACTTTTAAAATTTGGAGCCGTTATTTTTCTCTCTGCTTGGTTTGATAAATATAAAGAAAGTGTAAAAACTTTTCGACACGGACTTGCAGCCTTTTTAGGGATTCTTGCCCCTGTTATTTTTATCCTTTTCTTTCAACCTCACTTTGGGATGATTGCTCTTATTTCTATTGCTCTTTTTGTTATTTATTTTTTAAGAGGAGCTAATTTAAAACATATTCTCGTTTTTGCTCTTATTGTTGTTGCTGGGGGGATTCTCTATGCAAGCACTCAGCCTTATGCGATGCAACGAGTAACAAGCTTCTTTAACCAAGAAAAAGATCCTCTTGGTTCAGGATATCAGGTGCGTCAATCTAAAATAGCTATAGGGTCAGGAGAACTTTTGGGAAGAGGTCTCGGGCAAAGTATTCAAAAATTCGATAACTATCTTCCCGAACACAGTAGTGACTTTATCTTTGCTGTTTTTGCAGAGGAGCTTGGTTTTGTAGGAGGCGTTCTTCTTATTATGCTCTACCTCGCTTTTGCGTTTTTTGGTTTTAGAATTGCAAAAAATGCCCCCAATGCTTTTGCTCAAAATCTTACTGTTGGAATTATTACAATAATCATTATTCAATCATTCTTTAATATTGCTGCTGTTTCCGGTCTCTTCTTTGTCTCTGGGCTTCCTTTGGTTTTTATTAGTAGCGGAGGAACCGTGCTTCTCACAACACTAGGAGCTCTCGGTATTGTTCTCAACATCTCTCGCTACAAAAAGACGAACCTTGTCAAAAAAAGGATTATATAAAGCTTTTTCTGTGCTATACTCTTGATATATGAAAATTATCCTTGCTGGAGGAGGGACTGGTGGACATTTTTATCCCTTAATAGCTGTCGCTGAGGAGCTTAATCAAATTATCTCAGATGAAAATATTGCTGATAGTAAAATTTATTTTCTTTCTGACGCCCCCTATGATCAAAAAGCTCTTTTTGAAAATAGAATTATCTATAAAAAAATTAATGCTGGTAAATTACGACTCACACCTTCGTTCAAATCAATTCCTGATTTATTCAAACTCGTCATCGGAACAATACAAACTTTCTTTCTTGTGTTTTCTATTTTTCCAGATGTTATTTTTTCAAAAGGTGGCTATGCTGCTTTTCCTGTTGTTTTTGCAGGGAGAATTTTAAGAATTCCTATTATCATTCATGAATCAGACTCTGCTGTGGGTCGAGTAAACCTCTGGAGTGCTAAATTTGCCAAAGAAATAGCTCTTTCTTATAAACAAGCAAAAGAAGTTTTTAAAAATAAAGAAAATATTATTCATACCGGACAACCAATACGACGAGACTTGCTTCACCCCGTAAGTGAAGGTGCTCACGAATTTCTTTCTCTTGATAAAGAGGTTCCTGTGGTTTGGATCTTGGGAGGATCGCTTGGTGCACAAAAAATCAATTATGCTATTGAAAGCATCCTTCCAGAACTTCTCCAGAAATACCAGGTTATTCATCAGGTGGGGGAGAAAAATCTTGAAGAAATGGAAAAAATGACTGAAGTACTCCTCAAAGAAAACCCTTATCGAAACCGATATCATATTTTTGGTTCTCTTAACCCTCTTTCTATGAAAATGGTAGCAGGTGTTGCTGATATTGTGATTACACGAGCAGGATCTGCATTATTCGAAATTGCTCACTGGGAAGTTCCGGCTATTATTATCCCGATAACACATTCTCACGGAAATCACCAAATGAAAAATGCTTATAACTACGCACGAGAAGGTGGAGGAGTTGTTATTGAGGAAAATAACCTTTCTTCGCAGTTACTTCTTTTTGAGATCAATAGAATTTACGATAATGAGAAGGTCAAAGAGTCAATGAAGCAGGGAGCTCGTGAATTTGGAAGAGCTGATGCGGCACAAAAAATTGCAGAAGAAATTATTCGTATTGGGCTTTCTCACGAAAAATAAATCCTTTATTAAAAGGGTTTTTTTGCTATACTAATCCCTATGAATGAGAACAAAATTGTTACTCGTATGGCACCCTCACCTACGGGAAAATTCCATATTGGATCAGTACGAACGACCTTGTTCAACTACCTTTTTGCACGACAGCACAAGGGAACTTTTATTATCCGAAGTGAAGATACCGACAAAGAACGCTCAAAACAAGAATATGAAGATAACATGCTCGATTCTCTTAAGTGGCTCGGACTTGATTTTGATGAATTTTATCGACAATCTGAACGGACAGCTATTTATCAAAAACATATCAAACAGCTCATTAGCTCGGGGCACGCCTATGAAGCAGAACCTTCAAAAGAAGATTCTCAACAGGCCGTTATTCGTTTCAAAAATCCCAATAAAAAAATCTCCTTCAAAGACCTTATCCTGGGAGACATAGAATTTGATACAACCGAACTTGGAGATTTTGTCATTGCTCGAACGATTAATCTCCCAGTCTATCACCTCACTGTTGTTGTTGACGATGGGCTTATGGGTGTTACTCACATTATCCGAGGGCAAGAACACATCAACAACACCTCACGACAAATTCTTATCCTTGAAGCACTTGGTTTTTCGAGACCTCAATACGCTCATATTCCTCTCATTATGAGCCCTCGTGGAGGAAAGCTATCAAAACGTGACCCCGAAGTCGTTCCAACTTTAGAATACAAAGACAAGGGAATTCTCCCAGAAGCACTGATTAACTTTATGGCTTTTATCGGATGGAATCCAGGAGACGAACGAGAGATTCTCTCAAAAGAAGAACTGATCAAGGAATTTGACCTTAATAAAGTTCAAAAGGGTGGGGGAGTTTTCAATATTGAAAAGCTCAAATGGATTAACAAACAATATCTCAATAGATACTCTCTTGATGAGTTTGAAAATTATCTTAAACCTCTTGAAGTTGAGTTCCAAAAAATTCCAAATTTTAATCAAGAAATTTTTAAAAAAATTATCCCTATTATAAAAGAACGGGTTGATGATTTTGACGGGGTAAGAGAAATGATTGAAAAAAATGAGCTTGGGTATTATTTCAACTCCCCAGAACTCAATAAAGAAAAAATCTCCTGGAAAGAAAATCCTGCAGAAACAACCCAAAAACATTTGGAAAAAGTTTCTCAATTAATTGAAAACTATTCTGCTGAGTGGAATAACGACGCCCTCAAGGAGCTCATCTTCCCTTACGCAGAACAAGAAGGGAAGGGTGATGTGCTCTGGCCACTCCGCTACGCTCTATCAGGACAGGAAAAATCTCCAGATCCCTTTACTTTACTTTTTGTTCTTGGAAAGAAAGAATCTCTCAGTCGTATCCAAAAAGCAAGAGAATTGTTATAAACAAAAAACCCAAGCTATTAAAAGCTGGGGTTTTTGTTTTTAATTTTTGTTTTTGCTCATTGGGCAAATTTGCAGTTTCTGAACTCATCGCCTTTCAAAAGAAAATATGACCGAATCTCCCATCTTTTTTGGTTAGATCTATCGCGGCGACATATTATCCAAACAGTTTCAGAAGGAAGAAGCCAATACATTTTGACTTTGGCAAACCATACAATTGTCCTATCGTCAGAAAATTCTTCGTCCTCTATAACTGCATACATCTCAGAAAGAACTGTTTCTATGGGCTTAATTGAAATTGTTTCTTCCTTTAACATTTTTTCAATTTCCCATTTTTGCAACAATGAATAATATTCTCCCTCCTTCAATATGCCCAAGGCACGGAAGAGAAAGTTGTCCGGTTTTTCTTCAAAGCATTTTGGAGAGGGTAAAATCTCCAAAGAGTTTTTTGCCTTTTTGAGTATTTTTTTTAAAAACCTCATCAGAGCTAGAGAAATACAAGTCAGCTCTATTTTTAAAAAAATCTTTTGAAAAAGTTGTTGTTTCCATTTTTTTAAATTTTTACTTTTTATCTATTTGTCAAATTTTTAAAAGAAATTAAAAATATGCTACAATAAGCCCATAATGAAAACAAAAAAGACTTTAGGAATAACACTTGCATTGATTATTGGAACTATTTTTTTTACCAATACAAATATTTTTTCTGCACAAGCGCAAACGATTGAAGAGCTTGAACAACAAATTCAAGAACGTACTCAAGAACGATTAACACTTGAAAAACGTGCGGAAGAAATTAGAAAAGAGCTCGAACAAACCAAGGGAGAAAAAACAACCCTCCAACAAGAACTCAATAGAATAAATAACGAGAGAAAGAGCCTTGATAATACGATCAAAAAAACAGAGAACACAATCTCTGAACTTAATCTTTCTATCAACAAAAATGCATTAGAAATTCAACTCCATAATCAATCCATCAAAGAACATTCAAAAACGCTTGAATCTCTTTTGCGAGGAATTGAACAACAGAATTCACTCACAATTCTTGAAACCATTATTTCAGCAGAAAATATCTCAAGTCTCTTTGAATCGCGAGATAACTATAGTCAGCTCCAAGCAAGAATTGTGGAGACAACAGCAGAACTTGAAAAGAGAAAATCTGAACTCTATAACAGCAGTCAAACCCTTTTACTCCAGCAACAAGAACTTGAAGAGGAGAAAGAAATTTTAGGTGACCAACGCCTCATTGTTAAATCACAAGAAGATAAACAAAATCAAATTCTTTCAGAAACTCAGAAAAAAGAATCTGAACACCAGAAAAAACTTGATGAGACTGTCAAAATGATCTCAGCCCTCGACGCAGAAATACGGGATTACGAATCAAAACTTGATTTCGTTCTTAATCCAAGTACACTTCCTAAAAAAGGCTCTGCAGTGCTGGCTTGGCCACTCAAAGATATTTATGTAACCCAGCGTTTTGGTAAAACTGTTTCTTCGGAACGTTTATACGTTTCTGGATCACATAGTGGTGTTGATTTTCGAGCTGCTGTAGGAACTCCTGTGTATGCTGTTGCTGACGGTATTGTAAAGGGGGTAGGGGATACTGATCTGCAATGTCCTCGAGCTTCATTTGGAAAATGGGTTTTCATTGAACATACCGGGATAGGACTCTCAACGACTTATGGGCACCTTTCAAGCTGGAAAGTTACCGAGGGACAGACAGTGAAAAAAGGAGATCTTATCGCGTACTCTGGAAATACTGGTCACAGTACTGGGCCCCACCTTCACCTTACTGTTTATGCAACAAAAGGAGTTGATGGTGGAGAGGGGGCACGGGTTACCGAACGACCAAGTGCTGCGTGTCCTGGGAACAATTATCGAATGCCACTTGCACCAACCGCTGCCTATCTTGACCCGCTCGCATATCTTCCGGGACTTGATGCTGGAAGTTTCAAAGAATAGCTGATATGTGATATATATAATGAGTATGAATAAAGGCTTTTCACTTCTCAAACTCATTATCATTCTTGCTCTTGTGCTTCTCGTTGCTTCATATTTCTTTAACTTTAGTCTTAAAAAAGCAATTGAAAGTGAACAAACACAAGAAAACTTTTCTTATGTTTCTGAGCAATCACAAAATTTTTATACAAAACATCTAAAAAATACCTTTGATTACCTTTGGTATGATGTTTTTGTTGATCTCCTGTGGAATAGTTTTATTGATAATATGGGAAGAATTCAAGAAGGTGGACCTGCGTTCTCAGAGGAAGTAACTTCTCTTATTAATCCAGAGATATTTAACACTGGCGCTCCTCAAGGCACTCTGCAAGAAGGACAAAGTGAGAATGCCCAACAACCAAACGAAGAAAGTTCTCAATCTGAACCATCTGAAGTCTAGAGGATGCTTCATTCTTTTATTATGTCTACATCAGCAATACAATCTGTTCGCTTTGTAAAAGGAGTTGTAGGTGAAGATCCTATCATGCATGACGGGATTCCACAGCTCGCTTTTATTGGAAGATCTAATGTCGGAAAATCTAGTACACTCAATGGACTTTTGGAGCGAAAGAAATTGGTAAAAACAGGAAAGACCCCTGGGAAGACGAAAGAGATTAATTTCTTTGAAATAAGTACGCCAGATCTACAAAAAGCTTATTTTGTAGATCTTCCAGGTTATGGATACGCCAAAGTATCCAAAAAACAACGTTTAGAGCTCCAGGAACTTATAAGATGGTACATTACTCATCTTAAGATGCATTCGGCCCTTATATGCCTTATTTTGGACGCAAAGGTCGGTATAACGACATTAGATGAAGAGTATCTTGACCTTATTCAAAAAACGGGGAGACCTTTTGTATTGGCTTTTAATAAAGTCGATAAAATCAACCAAAAAAGACAGAACGAACTACAAAAAGAAGTCTTTAATATCGTTGGGAATGAAAACGTAAAAATATTTTATTACTCAGCTCAATCTGGTAGAAATATTAATCTTTTAAGAGAATATCTCTTGAAGGGAGAATAAAAAGAAGATAAATAAAAAACCCATCTAATTAATGATGGGTTTTTTATTAAAGAAGATAGAGAAGGTCGCTTTATTCTTATTTAAAGAGTGGTTTTTAAGATATAATGTCGTAAAATAGATGTTGTGCGACGTTACATTATTTTCTCCCCTGATACCTTTGAGAGTAATAAGTACTCTGTTTTAGTTGGTCGGTCTGAACTTTCCTAGAATGATATAGTAGAAAAGTCTTCTTGTTCCTTCAAATATCAAAGAAGTAACTATAGTCCATATCAGAGAAAATACTAATATCTCTCTCAGACTTTGAATATTCTCAATATCTAAACTAAATTTTGATACTTGATTATTTTCGATAGCTCGTTTTTGTTCTATCGGTTCGTATGACTTTTGCACCATTTGTGCAGCTTGCTCTGGCGTGTACCCTAGTTCGATACTTAAATTGTAAAGATAATTTTTAATGTCCATAGTATTTATTTCCTGAGAAGAGCTAACCAACTCTTCTTCTTTTTCATGGGTCTTGTTATTAACATAATTTGAAATAAAAGTAATGACGCCAAAAAGCAAGACGAATAGGTACGCAGCGACAAAGACTACTTTTAATAATCGATACCACCATTTTTTATTTAATTGAGCTAAAGTTATCATAGTTCCCTATTGTGATTGAATGCTTACGAGTAAGGTAATTTTTTTACCATAGGAACCAAACTCAATTTGATAGTCTCCTGTTTCTTTCAAGGCGTGTTTATCAGAAAGACTTGAGTCTGGAAGATCAACGCGAAAGTCTCTCTTGAGAGCTTCTAAAATCTCCTTGTTGGTAACGGCACGGTAAAGACTCCCCTTTTCGTTGACCTTTTCTTTGATAATAAGATTCTTTCCGTTCAAAACTTCAAAAGCAAGAAGAATTTCTTTTTTTAGTTTTTCTTCTTTGTGATGAAGAGAATCTTGAGCAAGTTTGAGTTTATTAATCTCTTGTGAGGTTGCTGCCTTAGCAAGCCCTTTTGGAAAGAGTGCGTTTTGCGCATAACCGTCAGAGACTTCAATAACGTCTCCCTTTTGTCCCTTCCCTTTTATTGATTGTAATAATATAACTTTCATACCTTTACTCGTGAACAATTACGATGCTAATAAAAATTCTACTGCTCGATTCAGTTGGACATCTTCCTTTCCCTCATTATCAACAAGAATATCGGGAACAATTCCTTCAGCGATATATTCACCCTTTGGTGAAAGCCACCGCGCAACAGTAAGCTTGAGTGCAGTGTTGTTATCAAACTCAATAAGCTCCTGCACGGAACCTTTTCCAAAGCTTGTTTCGCCAATGATTGTCGCCTTTTCATAATCACGTAACGCAGCAGCAAAGATCTCAGAGGCAGATGCTGACCCTTCATCAATAAGAACAACGGTTTTGAAACTCTTGGTATCAAGGAGTGTGTGCCCGAGGCTTCTATATGAATAATCTTTTGAATGATCAAGATCAACCTGCTCCTTAACAACAACATAACCTTGAGGCAAGAAATAACTGAGCATATCAACAACAGAGGTTAAATATCCTCCTGGGTTTCCACGCAAATCTACAATAAGCTTTGTGGTATCGGAATTGCTAAACTCCACCATAGCGTCTCTAAAAGCCTCTTTTGCCCCATTATTAAAGCCAAAGAGCTGGATAAGAAAGACCTTATCCTCAAGGACTTCTGTGTTGATAATAGGCACCTCTACGGCATCTCGTACGATGGTGATATCTTTTGTTTCGCGGTCTTGTCCTTCTTCACTTGCAAAATTAAGACGCACAATACGAAGAGTAACCGAGCTTCCTATCTCTCCTCGAATTTTTGCAATGGCCTCATTAAAAGTTCCTTGAGAAATATCTTCTCCATTAATTTGGGAAATAATATCTCCAATCTGTAATCCTGCCTGCTCTGCAGGTGAATTTGGAAGAAGTGATGAAACAACAAGCAATCCCATCTGAACACTTATTTCTGCTCCAATTCCTCCAAATTTTCCAAGAATGTTTTGATCAAAATATTCCAAATCTTCTTCAGTGAGAAAACGAGAATAATCGTCTCCGTACGATGCAACGAGTCCTTGAATAGCTCCATATATTCGATCCTTCTCACTTGGCTGTTCAAAAGGATATTCCTTTTCCATAATAGACCAAACCTTTCGAAGTGAATCAAAATCAGCCCCTCTTGCAAGCGGATATTTAAAATCATAAATACGTGGGTATAACAAAAAACCCAGTATAAAACCAAGAACAAGGAGGAGTAAAGAAATTATTTTTTTTGAGAAGAATTTTTGCATCGTTGTTGTGTGTTAATAAGCTTTTTTTGTATAAATATTTGAAGCGTTCCAAACCATAAAAGAATCAATCCCTGCTTCCCTACTTGCCTTTATCTGATCAGTAACTTCTTTAAGGCCATAAGGAACCCTCAGAGAGAAATCCTGAATCCAGGTTCTTAGTTTTCGATAAGGGTTTTGATCTTCAGTGATGCCAAGAGCCGTTGCGCGCCTAATAGCTGACTCCATTCCCATCTTAACAACTTCATAAGGTTTTATCTCAGGATCTGGAAAACCAAAGGTCCCAGGGCCGTAATGCGATGGATACACCATCGGTGCAACATAATCAAAGTAGGGATAAATTTCTTCAAAGAATTGCCCAATGCCAAGATCATCCTCAGCTGAAGTCGCAAGCCCAAAAATATCAGCAGAAATTGGAATATTATTATTTTGTCGTAATTCAAGATCGAGGTATTGGAAAAATTTTCTCAAAGAAGAAACTCTTGTCTCCCCTTCTGGAAGCGCATAGTTCAAATTTCTCAATGGTCCGTCAGATGGGTAACGAATATAGTCAAAATTAATTTCATCAAAACCAACGCGATATGCTTCAAGAGAAATTTCTTTTATATATTCCCATGCTTCTGCTTTTCCTGGGTCGATAAAAGCAAGCCCATTATTGTCCTTCCATATCCCTCCGTTGTCGATACGTTTAAGTGCCCAGTCGTTTCTCTTTTCGGTGAGAACAGGATCTTGGAAGGTACTAATTCTCCCAATAAGATAAATATTTTTCTCATGGACAAGATTAACGAAGCCTTCTATATCA
This sequence comes from Minisyncoccota bacterium, assembly GCA_028697455.1. Taxonomy (GTDB): domain Bacteria; phylum Patescibacteriota; class Minisyncoccia; order Phycocordibacterales; family UBA1006; genus UBA1006. Next base: position 76,913 of record JAQVEZ010000001.1, on the reverse strand, counting down.
GCAATACGTGTTGAGCCTGTTCCATATTTTAAAGCAAGTGGTGTTTGTATCTCAAAAGAAACAACCCCTGTTGAATCTTTAATGTCAACAACAAGAGCGTTGAGGTCTTCTGACTCATCAATAATTTTGAGAATTCCGTCACGAACGGAAGGTGTTCCTGCTACCCAACTCGACATATAAAGAGCGTGAACTTTTTCAGGAGTTTTTATGTGAGAAGCGGTATTCGTAAAGTTTAGATTTTCAACTATCTCCTTTTGCTTTGTTCTCACTTTAATAATACTATCTCCATCAAGAGTCAGTGCCTCAAGAACGCTGGTATCATAAATAGAATGTATTTCTGCGAATACATTTTTCTGTTCAGAGAGAAGCAAAAAGAAAGAAGCAAGAATGATGAAAAAAGATATTAAAGTAATGAAGGGATTTTTTTTCATAAACTAATTATTCTCTTCTGATGAAGAATTTTCTTCTTCTTGCGTTTCCTTAATAATAATATCTTTCTTTTTATAAAAACTTCTTTCGTGAATATTCTCTCGAGGAGTTTGAGATTCAAAATTTTTGAATCGTGTTTTTAATTCATCAATATATCCCTGAAGAGACTTATCTTCTGACTTTCTTTTGATTCCTTCAACGTTCTTTCTGATATAAAGATTAGAAAAACCAATAACAATTGCGAGAATTATTACGTACAAAGTTTCCCACGTTTCTGAGAATCCCAAAAATGGAAAAAGTAGGAGAAAAATTGCTGCATACTGGATAAGATTAAAATAATATTTCATATAAAAAACATTGTAACAAAAAACAAAAAAAATTCTATTTTTAAGAGCCTAAGAATTAATAATAATAACAAATTCTCCTTTTATTTTTTCAGGATTTTCTTTAAAGAAATCTAGCATTTCTTGAGGCTTCATAATACGTGTTTCTTCAAAGATTTTAGTAATTTCTCGTGCAACACACACTTCTTTTTTATCATCTAAAGATTCTGTAAGCTCTGTTAACGTTTTAAGAAGGCGGTGTGGAGACTCATAAAAAACACTAATTTTTTCAGAATTTGCTATCTCTTCAAAAATTTTCTTTCTTCCCTTCTTGTGTGGGAGAAATCCATAAAAAGTAAACTGTCCTCCTTTGAATCCTGTAACAGAAAGTGCTGAAACAAAAGCAGTGGCTCCTGGAATAGGGATGATTTGGATTTCAGGGAATTCTTTCCGAATACGAGAAATAATTTTGACTCCTGGATCAGAAATAGTCGGTGTCCCCGCATCAGAAACAAGGGCAAAGGTCTCCCCTTCTTGGATCTTCTGAATAATAAAGTCTTCTCTCTTTTGTGAAGATTGCGCATGGTAAGAATAGGTTGGCTTTTTTATATCATAAGCATTGAGAAGTTTCTGCGTTTCTCGAGTATCTTCACAAAGAATACTATCTACCGATGACAACACCTCAACCGCACGAAAAGAAAAATCCTTGAGATTTCCTATCGGAGTCGCAACAACATAAAATTTAGAATTCTCTTTCTCCATAACTTTTTGATTCCGAATTATTAAGATCAACGTCAATAACGGAGTTATGAGAAATTATTTTTTGTGAATTTCCCATAAAACTATTCTTAAGAGATCGCACGATTCGGTAAATTATTTTTTTAATTAAAAGATAAAAAGCAATATCTAACAACAGCACAAAAAAGAATGCATATCCAAAAAAACGAAAGAAAAAAATGTCTTGAGTATACCCAATAAGAAGAAATGCTAGCCCAAGAAACGAAAGAATCATTCCTGCTGCAAAAAGAAAGCTTCTCACATACGAAAGAAGAAAACCTGCCGCGACGTCCTCTGGTTGAGTCTCGAGTACTTCCCTTGCCTTTCTATATTTTTGAAATTGTTGAAAAAGATTCCACATAGAACCCTAGTATAACTCAAAAATAACATAAAAACATTGTCTTTCGTATCTTTTTTGTTACAATAATCTGTATTGCCCAGGTGGTGGAATTGGTATACACACACGGTTGAGGGCCGTGGCTCCTAGAGCGTGCGGGTTCAAGTCCCGCCCTGGGCACCAATACATAAAAACCTAGAATATTTATTCTAGGTTTTTATAAAATTAACTCATTTTAATAATATCTCTTATCCTGTTTCCGTTGTGGCAAAACAATATACTTTTGACTCTTATGGTTAAGAAGTCTCCTGTTTTTTCAAAAAATAAAAAACCTCGGCATTTTGTGCCGAGGGGTTTAAGTTCATTTAAAAAAGAACTCTTGGGTGTCTCAATCCATTCTGTTTTTCTCAAATAAGAGAAAGATTTTAAGAATTTCGTTCAGCTCTTTTGAGAAAATCTCTCAAGCTACAAGACTACCTTTATTTAAGACATTACCACAAGAATAGTTTATTTGCAAGGATACTATTTGTGAAGAGTGAATACAAAAAGCCAAAACGAGGGTTTCGGCTTTTTCTTTGTTAAATCTTTGAGAAATCAAAGAAGTTCTTTTGGAGCGTTCATCCATTTCTTTCCAGCATCGGATCTTAACCATGCTTGACCATATTCAGACCTTAGCCAGTTAGCTCCATGTCCTGTGTGAAGCCAATGTTGTCCATTTTCTACCATTACGAGCCATCGCAAAACCGCAGGATTTCTCAACAAAAAAATTCTTCTTCTGAAGAGGTCGATACTCCTGTTTCAACTTTCGTGTTGTTTGGTTTTGGAAATTGTTCCATAGTTTTTAAATAATAAAAAAAACTTTATTTAAAGTTTTAATTTCCTGCAGGTAAAGACTCACACGCAACACCATCACCGTCACCATCAAGTCGGTGGATATCAGCTGAAGTCCCTCCACATTGTTCAAATACTTTTTGTGCATCTGCTTGGGTTGTAAAGTCAGCACAGTTTTTTGTATCTAATTCACAATATGCTTTTACGTTAAGTGGATTTGAAAAGTCAATGTTCCCGTTTGCATCACGGATAATTTTCGATTCAGATAGTGAGTTCCCCGCTAGAAGGGATTCTAGAGAAAAATCATTGTTGCTGAGCTCGAGACCAAGTGCTCCAAGGAGCACAATAATAGCACCAAGAAGAACTTTCTTTTTGGTACTCGTTGGTTTGATAGTTTCTTTGTTAACCTTGTTCTTGATTTTGTTTTTTAATTCTGACGTATCCATAAGTCGTTTAAATTAGTTAAAATAAAGATACACCGCAATAGCTAATAACACCAAGATAAGTACAATTCGGAAGGTTTTATTTCCTCGTACTTTTTGTAACTGTTCTTTCATAACGATATAAGTATAGCAAAGACTTGTTTAAAAATAAAGTTCCCCTAAACTAGAAAATAAGAATCTTTAAAAATATGTTAGCAATCGAAAAGGTGACCATCTATCCAGGAGCAACTCTTGAGATAGACAAGGGCTTACTCTCTTTAGTAAACAAAGGCTACCCTCTCTTTTATCTTAGGGGGTCAACAAAGTCTTTTTATCCAACAGCAGCGAGCCCTGTAAGAAACGATCATTTCCTCCTTCTCAAAACAATACAAATGCGAGAAGGGATTATCAAAGACATATTACAGAAAAAAATTTTACCAGGAGAAGATATCTGGATTATTTCTGGAATTGAGCAAGAAAGAAGATATACCCACAAAAGCTATACGCTTGAAAAAAGTGTTCTCAAAAAAATCTACTGCTTTCTTATTCCAAAAATATCTATCTTGCCAGGTATCATGGTGACAACAACAAAAATGAATCTCAGAAAGTCTAGCTTAAATTAAGCTAGACTTTTCAATTTAAAACGAGCGGGTGGATAAAGCCTTGTTAATTCATCATTAACTTCCTTTGCATGTGCAGGTGCATAATAGCGACCATAGAGAACAAAATAGTGATTTATGTTCCCCCATTCTTTTTTTGGGATAATTTCCATGAGATCTTTTTCTATTGATACAGGAGTATAAGGTGGGTCAACAAGGTCAAATTTTTGAGCAATACGCATAACATGAGTATCAACAGCAATTCCTTCGTGAATATCGTATAAATTTGAAAGAATAACATTTGCGGTTTTTCTCCCTACCCCTGGGAGTTTTTGGAGAGATGCGATATTGCGAGGAAGCTTCCCCTTGTGCTCATCTTGGACAATCTTTGCTGTTGCAATAATGTTCTTTGCTTTGTTTTTATAAAATCCTGTTGAAAAAATATCTTGTTCAAACGTTTCCAAATCCGCATGTGCATAATCAGAGATTGTTTTGTATTTCTTGAAAAGAGTTTTGGTGACAATATTTACCCTTTTATCGGTACATTGAGCAGAGAGAATTACCGCAACAAGAAACTCAAAATCATTCCCGTAATTAAGTTCTGATTGTGGGCTTGGAAACATTTTCCTTAGAATAGGGAGCATTTTTTTGATTCTCTTTTGTCTTTCTTCTTTTTGTTGGGCTGTCATATTCTTAGGGTAACAAAAATCTCCAATGAGTAAAATAAGTACTTGCAAAATTAAAGCCTTTCTTTATAATGTCTTTCAGTTGTTCTTTTACATTTTATATTACCGTTGTTAAAAACGGTTTGGGCCCGTAGCTTAGTTGGTAGAGCGCCTCATTTGCACTGAGGAGGTCGCAAGTTCGAATCTTGTCGGGTCCACTTATGGACAAAAAAACTAAGAAATTTATCTTTATTTTTGTGATCACTCTGTTGATAATACCACAGGTTACTTTCGCTGTGTGGTGGAACCCAACTACTTGGAAAATTTGGAATATTTTCATGAGACAACATACTGAAACCCAAATTTCAGAAACTGTAAAAGTACCACCAACTGAAGAGTCTATTACTATAGAGCAAGAAGATAGTGAGCCCTTTCCTTCAGAAAATCAAACGACACCAACCATCCAAACTTCACTAGTGCAAGTCCCTACTGTTGTTATACCAAGTCAACAACAAGACCTGAGAGAATGTAATGGGATTACTTATACCAATACTTGTAGTATCGGAACTGAATTTTTCTGCCCCTCATCGGGACAAGCGTATTGTACCTCCCCTCTCATTAATTCTATAAACCAACAACGAGAAGGAGGAAATGATCTATTAAAACAACAGGAGGAACGAAAAAATAGTGTTGAGTGTCGAGAAGCAACTAAACAACTTGAAAATATTAAAGAAAAGAAGAAAAAAACTCAAGATAAATCAGATAGTTATTATAAAGCATATAAGAAAGATAATAGCGATTCTGCTTTTCTAAAGTATATGGAATACAGCAGAGAGGCTTTAACTCTTTCTAGCGAAGAATCATTACTTTTTTCTGAACAAGGTAAGGCTTGCGATGGAGTTTTTACTATCCCATCAATTCCAAAGACCTACAATACTAATTGCTATACCAACGGTTATGGGTTAATAAGTTGTACTACCTATTAGCTAATCCTTTTAAAAGAAATCTTTACAAATCACCTTTTTAAAAGGTGTTTTTATTTTTGTTGATTAAAATTTACTTCAGTGGTATATTAATAAAAAATAAATTAAAAAAATGATAAATGGATCATTTACCATTATCTCTTGGGACGGAAGGGCTCTCTTCCTCAAGAGAAAAGATACAGGTCTCTGGGATCTTACAGGGGGAGGCTTTGATGTCAATGAAATTGATTACAAAGCAGTCTCAATTAGGGAGATAAGAGAGGAAACGGGCATTATCGTAGACAAGGATTCTTTGCACCTCGTTGCTGTGTTAGGACAGCGTCTTCCTAAGAGGATACAGGAGATATATCCCGTAGAGAATGGGCTTGTTTTTTTACACAGTCTCTTTCTTCGAAACAATCCAGTCATCAATATCAGTGATGAACATTCAGATTTCAAATTCTTTTCATATTCTGAAATACTGGATAACTGGAAGGATTTTTCTTCTGGACCCTTGTGGCTTTATTTTACTTTTCTTAAGTTTCAAGAAAGTTGCAAGCTTCAAGAGGGACTTCTCAGAGATCGCTCTATCTGGCAGGGGAAAAAATATCTCCACTGGCAAGACTGAACAGCGTTGCATTAAGCAACGCTTTTTCTTATACTTGGTCTTAATGAAAGCAATCATTCTTTGTGCAGGAAGAGGAACACGATTAAAACCTCTCACTGACACAGCCCCTAAAACACTTCTCCTTGTTCAAGGAAAGCCAATTCTCGAATATATTTTGAGAGAACTCCCAGAAAATATTACTGAAGTTTTTTTGGTGGTTGGTTACCTTGGAGAAAAGATTCGGGATTTTGTAGAGAGCAAAAACTATCCATTTTCAATTAACTATATCCAACAAATACCCGATAAAAAAGGAACTGGGGCTGCCCTTCTTTCTGTCAAACCTTTTATAAACAAAGGTGAGCGTTTTCTTGTATTAAACGGTGATGACCTTATCAAAAAACATGACCTTGAAAATTTACTTCTTCATTCGCGAAGCTTCCAGGTACAACACGCCATACTCCCAGGGCACTATAAAATAATAAGTAAAGAAGGATTCCTCTCTCGATTTGAACCACAAACAGATGAAGAAAAAGAAAAAGGCGCTCTTGTCGCAACGGGAGCCTATGTACTTGATAGTAATTTCTTTGATTTCGAACCTCGTGAAGTTTGGGGGGGAGAAATTGGTATCCCTCAAACACTTGTCGCCCACACTCATGACTACCCTGTTACTACCGTAGTTTGTACTTCATGGAAACCAATCAATACTATCGAACACCTCGAAAGAGCGAATAAAGACTTCTCATACTAGAGAAGTCTTTATCTTTGTAAGAACTCTTTTGATCGTTTTTTGATATGTTGAGAGATTGCAAAGCGGTGTGATTCATTATTAATTGCAATAATACTTTTTTCATATTTTTGAATAAGCCCTTTTTGTCCAAGGAGGGCTTTTGCTTTGTGTCTCTCGTCTTTAACAACAGCAATAACAGGGATCTTTATATTTCGTTCGCGCAGCACTTTTTCTGCTCGACGTTTTTGTGCGATACCCCCGTCGACAATAATAATTGTAGGAAATTGCCATTCCTTATGTTCTAGCCGTCTCTCCAAAACTTCTGCAAGGGCTGCTGTGTCATTTGCTTTCTGGAGAGATTTTATTTTAAAAACACGATATTCATCTGAGCGAAAATCGCGTCCATTATGAACCACCATAACACCAATCATTGACTTCCCTTCGGTATGAGCAATATCGTAAGCCTCCATACGAAACTCCTGGAAATAAGAAACGGAATCAAAATCTCGTTTTAAGAGAGCAATATCTTGAATATGTACAAGCGCATCGATTTGACGTTTTCGAATCATCGCTTTTTCAAAATGAAGATTCTGCGCTGCCTCGTTCATTTCTTTTTTTAATTTTTGAAGGATTGATTTCTTTTTCCCTTCAAAAAAAAGAGCAAGATAATCAATATTCTTTCGATACTCTTCTCTAAAATTTTGATCAGTCTCTCCTGGGCTTGGAATCAACCCAAGTTGTCGATAAAATTCTTTTGAGTATTTTTTAATAGTTTTTTGAGAATAAAAAGGGAAAATTTTTCTCAAAATTCCCAGAGCAACTTGAAGCTGGTCCCTATGTGGAAAAGGGCCAAAAGTATAGAGAAATTTATTTTCTTTTTTAGATTGTGTAAGAAGAAGTTCCTTCCCGCGAAGAATTGAAATTGTTGGGAAATCTTCACTTCCTATTGCTACGTAGTTATAACTTTTATCATCTTTTTCTTTTGTATTGTATTCTGGCTGGTGTTGTTTGATAAGGTGAGACTCAAGAATAAGAGCTTCGAGGACCGAATCGGTTTCTTTCCACTCAACAGTATCAATCTCCTCTATCATTTTTGCAATAATGGGACCTCGTGTTTCCATGAGGTTTTCCTGAAAATAACTTTTAGTTCGATTGGCGAGATTCGTTGCTTTTCCTATATATAAAATAGTATTTCCTTTTTTAAAAAAATAAACCCCCGGTGTTTGTGGTAGTGTTATTTTCTTGTATTGGCTAAGGTTCATAAATTCAGTATACAAAGAAAATACTTCTCCACAATCGAAACAAAAAGTCCTTAAAATTTATGGGCTTTTTAGACGGAAACATTTTAATATTTGAGCTTTTTTATCTTCATCATACCCAAAACCCGTATAAACAATACTGTGCCTACCTGGAGATCCTTTTCTACTCATATTTGAGATTGCTACACCAAAAGATACACAAAAACCAACATGTTTATGTCCTCCTTCTGTTAAAGCGTCCCAGACAATGACATCTCCCGGTTCGATATCTGACCACTCTGGCGATAAAATCATCTCAAAAGAGTTATTGTTTTCAAGATGTTTAACTGAATTGTTGACGGTAAAATAGATTCTATCAACTAACTTACAAATAGTGAGGACGGTGGAAACAAAGAGAGCGCAAGAAACATTTCCGTTTTCCAAAATATCTTGTTCTTTCTGGAAAAAATTTTTGGTCTATTTTTACCAGTATAATGAATTAAATTTCTTTTGTCAAATATTTTTCAATAATAGACTTATCTTTAAATGGATATTTTATACCATTTATCTCCTGATATTCTTCGTGCCCCTTCCCCGCAACCAAAAGAATGTCACCTGGTGTAAGCATTCTTATGGCTTCTCGGATAGCTGTTTCTCGGTCTGGAATTACCTTCCAAGAATTAAGCTCTTGAGTATTTTGCGTTAAATCACTAAAAATTTCTCCAGGGTCATCAAATCTTGGATTATCGTTGGTAAAAAAAGTATAATCACTCTTTAAGATAGCAATATCCCCCATAATAGGACGCTTTTCTCTGTCTTCTCCCCCACCAACACCAACAACAGTAATAATTTTATTGTGAGAAATCTCCTGAAGTATATCAAGTACTTGAGAAAGTGAGTCCGGACTATGCGCATAATCAACAACAGCAATAAAATCCTGTCGCTGAGAAGAAACAATTTCCATTCTCCCTTCAGCCCCTTTAAGATCGGAAATAACTGGAATCAAAGACTCCAAAGAGAAGCCAAGTTGTTCAAGGACTCCGATAACGGCAACCAAATTTGTCGTATTAAAAAATCCTAATAACTGCGATGTAAACAATATATCTTTCAGTAAAAAACGACTCCCCCTTAAGCCCATCTTTTGAACACTATAAAAATAATCAACTTCATTTTTATTTTTGCTACTGTAAGTAAATATTCTCGCTTGAGTATCTTGAAACATAAAAGTTCCCCACGGATCGTCGATATTAATGAGTGCAAAAGAAGATTCTGGCAAAAGATCAAATAGTTTCTTTTTCGCCTTTGCATAATTTTCTATGGTCTTATGGTAATTAAGATGATCTTGAGATAGATTAGTAAAAACGGCTGCAGATACGTTCGTTGATCCCAATCTATTTTGGTCAAGTGCGTGAGAGGTTGCTTCGAGACATACAAATTCACACTGATAGTCATCCTTTACCATTCTTAAGTTCTTCTGAAGTTCAATAAGCTCCAATGAAGTAGGAGCCTTCCTTTCAAGAAATATTTTTTCTCCATTAACGAAATCCCCTGCTGTAGAAAAAATAGCTACTTTTTTTCCCAGAAAAAGTAAGGATTGATAAAGAAGATGTGCAATACTTGTCTTCCCATTTGTCCCAGTAATTGCAATGATTTTCAAATCAGCAGATGGGTTTCCATAAAAATTACTAGCAATATTAGCCAGTGCAAAATTTGAATCCTCAACAAGGATATAACTAATAGAGGAGTCAACCATTTTAGGTAATGTTTCACAAACGATAGCTATTGCCCCTTTTTCGATTGCCTCTGAAATATAAAGATGTCCATCAACTTGTGTCCCAACAGTTGCGACAAACAGAGTATTTTCTTTAATATCTCGACTATCTTGGGATATGTGGGAGATATCAACATCTTTTGCTCCCAAAATCTTTTGGACAATGACATGGGAAAGTAATTCCTGAAGTTTCATTTTTTTATTATATAACACAATAATAAATAAAAAACTTTTCTTTTCATACAAACGTATCCATGTATACTAGAGTCTGATGACAAAGTCTCAGTATGAACAATATTTCCGCGGGAAGCATATAACGATTATGGGAACGGCAACGATGAGCCATGATATTGAGGATATTGTCTTTCTTGCTAATACTGGAACCAATCTCGTTGTAACGAATCTCCTTCCTGAAGAAAAACTCACAAAAACACTTCGCCAACTTAAAAAATACAAAAATATTTCCTACACTCTTGGAGGGTATCGAGTTCGTGATTTTCGAAACAAAGATATGATTATCAAAGATGCGGGAATCTCTCTTGAAAATAAATATATTGAAACCGCTCTCAAGGAAGGAACCCCTGTTCACATGTCGCTTGCTTTTGTTATTGATATTCTCAAAAAAGAAAATATCAAATTTACTTTTATTGGTGTTACGGGGACAAAAGGAAAGTCCACTACCCTGGGACTTATCGAAGCCCTCTTAAAAAAAGAACAACTCCCTTACCATCTTGCAGGTAATGTAAAAGGTGTTTCGAATTTCTCCCTTCTTAAAAAAATCAAAGATGGTGACATTATTCTTGCCGAGCTTGATTCTTGGCAGCTGCAAGGGTTCAACTCACTTAAAATATCTCCCCACATTGCGGTCTTTACTAATTTTTTTGAAGATCATATGAACTACTACAATGGCTCAATGAAGGATTATTTTAAGGATAAGTCTGCAATTTTTGCTCATCAGGGAGAAGATGATTTTCTTGTGGTAACTCATGGATCACAAAAGGCCATCAAAAAATATTATAAAAAAACAATTCTTTCAAAAAAGAAAATTGCACGATTTAAAAATATTCTCAAATCGTGGGCTATTGGGATTTTTGGAAAACATAACGAAAAAAACATTGCTCAAGCTTTTGAGGTGGGAAAACTTCTCGGAATTCCAAATGCTAAAATAAAAGAGGCTTTTGCTGATTTTAAAGGGGTTGAAGGGAGATTCCAATATCTTGGATCTTCAAAAGAAAATATTCTCTTTTTTAACGATAACAACTCAACAGCACCAGAATCGACGGTGCTCTCTCTTCAGTCTCTTAAAAAACAATATCCCGATAAAGATATTATTCTTCTTGCCGGTGGTTTTGACAAAGAAGCTCACTATCAAAACATGGCAAAATACATTGCACGTAATATCAAATATACGCTGCTCTTTTCGGGGACCGCAACCGATAAAATTCGCGAGTGTTTTCCTCCTCGCTCTGAACGATTTACGGAGGTTATCAACATGAAAACAGCGATGAACATTGCTCTTGATCATGCCGAACCAGGAGATATCATTATTCTTTCACCTGGCGCAGCGTCCTTTGGGGTTTTCAAAAACGAATACGAAAGAAATGACGAATTTATCAAAAATGTAAAAACAAATCTTTCAAAATAAAAAACACCCTTACAAGGTGTTTTTTAAAAAAGACCAATAATATCTTTCACGGTGACAACGACCATAAGAAGAATCAGTACAAAAAAACCGACAATGTTGATCCAGTTAGTAATAACTGGTTTTATCCTTTTTCGAATAATTGATTCGATGAGAATCACCAGGATTCTCCCTCCATCAAGTGCTGGAAAAGGTATCAAATTCAAAATCGCAAGATTAATAGACAAAAGTGCTGTAAAAGAAATGAGATATGAAAATCCAATCGAACTTGCTTGCCCTATTTGTTTGACAATACCAACAGGGCCAGAAACATTATCAAAAGAAATTGAACCTGTAATCAGGTGCCAAAAGCTGAGAGCAATTTCTTTTGTCATAAAGAGTGTATTTTTGAAACCAAGAGATACAGCCTGAACAACATTTAAATCTAATTTCCCCACCTTATCAATTGCGATACCAATTCCATACTTTCCAGGAATGATATCTTCAACGGGCTGAACTTCAATAATAGTAAGTTCCCCGTCTCTTAAAACAACAAGACCAGCCTCTTCCCCTTTTTCTCCCTGTTCATTAAAGAATCCAATATTTTCATCTATATTTTCTACTGTCATTGGAATTTGAAAATCTTGAGAAAAGAGCTCCTTGATCTCATCTCCTGCTTGTAACCCTGCTTCAAAGGCAGGTGAACCTTCTGAAATTGAACTCACAACAACTCGAGTATCATGAACCTTATAATTCTCTGGAACCGACGAAAGAGACGCGGTAACCCCTGAAAAATAAAGTGCTGAAAAGAGTAACCATGCAAACAAAAAGTTAAACAGAACCCCGGCAAACATAACGAGAAATTGCTGCCAACGAGGTTTGTAAATCAGAGATTCTTTTTTCTCTTGATCACTTAGCTCTCTCCCATCATCAGCTTCTCCAAAAATTTTTACAAAACCTCCAAAAGGAATCCAATTAATAGTCAGAACTGTCTCCTTCCATTTTCCGATTTTTGCTATCCGAGGAGGGTACCCAAACCCGAACTCATCAACTCGAATTTTAAATAATTTTGCAAAGGAAAAATGCCCAAGCTCGTGGACAAAAATAAGAATTCCCAAAACAATAATAAAAACAAGAATATTCATAGCTATACAGACATAATATCAGTTTCTTTTTCCTGATAAATGGTTTCTAATTCTTTGTTAATACCGTCAACCTTTTTTTGAAGCTCTTCCTTGAAAGTGTTCTTAGCGTCTTCAGCATAAAGACCCTCTGCTTCTCCGTCATCTATTTTTTTGAGCGTGTCGTGGCGCACATTACGAACTCGGACACGTGCGTCTTCGAGCTTATCCTTGAGAACTTTGAGTATTGATTTTTTTGATTCCTCTGTCATTTGTGGAATGTGTACTCTTACTCCTGTTCCATCAGAGCTCACAGAAAAAGGAAGCGAAGAATCAACAATCGCTTTTTCTATTGCTTTCACTTGGCTTCCATCCCATGGGCTTATCCGCAAAGTACGTGCATCTTCGACATTTAAAGATGCGATATTTTTAATGGGCTGAAGTGATCCATAAGAATCAACCACAATACTATCAAGAAGTGCCGGATTTGCTCTTCCTGTTGAGATTTGTCGAAATTCTTTTTTCAAAAATTCAATTACTTCTTCAAAAGCCTTATCAGCTAGACTAAAATCAAAATTCATATCTCTATAATATAATGAGCTCCACAAACTCGCAAGTTTTTGTTTTTTAAAGGTACAGAGCAAGATATTCCAGCCCCATTTTAAGTGATGCTCCTTTCTTGTCAGCAAAACTTCGTGCACTCCACAAGGCCTCTGCCTTTTCGCGAGAGATATTGTTGTTTTGATGAAGATACTGTTCAAGGTGATCAAGGAAAAGAAAATAAGACCCAAGATCAAAAGGATGCCCTTGTTTTTTATCAGTTATTTTTTTAATAAGACCAAGTCGATCTTCAAGTGACATTGCCACAAACTCTTTAGGAGAAAGATCTCCATTTTCTTGTGATAGAGAATTTTTTTCTAGAAAAACCATCTCAAGTCGAGAACGAAGTGTCGGAAGCAAAATATCAGCCCTCGGAAAAATCAAAATAAAATGGGTGTGAGCACTTGGCTCTTCGAGAACCTTAAGGAGTGCATTTTGTGCCTCATAATGGATTGTTGAAAATTCCAAAACAAAAATAAACATTTTCTCTGTTTTTTCTGATTGGAGAAGTCGAAGAGATCGAGCATCATCAATACTAAGGTTTTTATATCGATGGTGGTACACAAAAGCAAGCTGGTCTTTCTCAAAAAAAGAAGCAACATTCTCTCCAATATGCTCTGCTGTTTCAATACCATAAGCATGATGAGGCAAAGGATAGGTGGAAAATATTTTTTTCAATTTTTCCATAATAAAAACAGTATAACAAAAATCTCTAAAAAAAATAAAACTCTTTCCTCATCAAATAAATCATTGACAAATCAATAAAAAAGAATCATATTAACTACAAAGACCTTATACAATGAAGAAAACAAAAAAACCCAAACTGAGTTGGGAGATTTTAAAACAAAAAGAAAGAGAACTTCAAACACTTTTTCAAAAAGTAGAAAACCTTAAGGAGGTTTTCCAAAAAAAAGCACCAAACAATTGGTATATTGATAAAGACATTCTCAACTGGTTTGATCACAAAAAAGCTAATACCGAAGAATACATTGAATTCTCACCTTCAATTGAACTTTTAAAAAAGGAGACAACAGAAAGAGAGCTTCTTAACCACGATCGAGCAGTGAGACTCCCAATTCGACAGGCTCTTGACATGTTTGTAGAATTTGTGAAAAATGACCAAGTTCCAGCTGATAACCGCGGCATCATTATTTTTCTTTCAACTAAGAATATGTCAGAGACTAATTGCGAAGTTCATTTATGGTGCGACACTCGCAGTGAATTATCAGCATGTACGACTGGGGTATATCTTGATGATACTTGGAGCGATGAATATATTCTTCGAAAAGAAAAATAAAAATAAAATTCTAAAAACTTACAAAAAAGCGCTTCTTTAATGAAGTGCTTTTTATTTTTCCTCTCAAACTAAAAGCAATTATTATTTACTAATAATTGCTTTTTTATAAGTATCAAGATGTTCCAAGGCAATTCCTGTTCCTCGTGCAACGCAAAAAAGTGGGTCATCAACAACTTCAGCTTTTACTCCTGTTCTTCGGTGGATAAGCTCAGTGAGGTTTCGCAATTGTGAAGTTCCCCCAGTCAAGGTTATTCCGTTATCAATAATATCAGACGCAAGCTCAGGAGGTACTTGAGCAAGAACGTCCTTGATTGCTTGAATCATGGTCTTGAGTTCGTTTTCAATAGCTTTGGTTATTTCATTGGTAGAGATCTTGATAGAACGTGGGAGCCCTGTCACATAGTCCCTTCCCTTTACAATCACCTCAAGCTCTTCATCCATAGGAAGAGCTGATCCGATTTTTACTTTTATTTTTTCTGCAGTTCGGTCTCCAATAGCGAGATTATAAGTCTTCTTGAGGTAATCAATAATTGCGGCATCAAGCTTTCTCCCCGCACATTTTACCGAGGTTGAGGCAACAATACCTCCAAGAGAAATCACAGCAATATCAATAGTCCCTCCTCCAATATCAATAATCATATATCCATTTGGCTCATGAATTGAAATCCCTGCTCCAATTGCAGCAAGAATTGGCTCCTTAACCACATACGCATTTTTTGCTCCCGCCTTAAGAGCTGCCTCGATAACGGCTCGTCTCTCGGTCGAAGAAATCCCTGCTGGAACAGAGAGGAGCACATCTGGTTTCCAAATATTCCATTTCCCCAAAGCTTTCTCAAAATAGTATTCGAGCATCTTTTCGGTAACCTTGTAATCAGCGATAACCCCATCTTTCATAGGTCGGTAAGCAATAATTTCTTCTGGGGTCTTCCCTATCATCTGTTTTGCTTCACTTCCAATTGCAAGAACTTTATTGTCTTGAATCGAAATCGCAACGACTGAAGGTTCATCGAGGATAACTCCTTTTTTAGGGACATACACAAGGATATTTGTCGTACCAAGATCTATTCCAATTTTCTTTCCAAATAATGACATAGGGATATCATAGCACGCTAAAGGTTTTTTTCTAGCGTTGGAAAATTTGACAAGATTAAGAAAAAAATACAAAATATATAAAAAAATTATATATGGTTGAGATCATAAAAGGTCTTGAGATAGGAGGGGAAATTCATACTCTCTTACAACAACTCAAAGACAGTTTAATCAAAGAAGAAATTGAGGTGAAAGACCTCAAAGAATTTCTTGAAAAGAATGACCAAAAGAAAAACAAAAGAACTCTCTCGGAGGAAGTTGACGATCTTCTTAAAATAATAAAAAGAGAGTCTCGTGGAGATTATATGATAAGTTCTCATCTCTTTGCGTTTCTCGGAGAAGACATGGAGGATGAAAAAATGATTTCTCCTTCTTACGAGATCAAAGAAATCGAAGGAGAGAAATCTTTATCTGATTTTGAAAATATTCAAAGAGTCTCCCCCATTGCCGGAGTACGTATTCTTAAGGGGCTAATGACCGACAAGGAAATCAAAGAGAACGGAGAGAATATCTATGTCCTTCTGGAGGATTTTATGATAATTCTCAAGAGATTTCCTTATGGAAAAACATCTCTTTCCCCATTTTTTACAAAAGGCAATAATCCCAAAATGAAAGGGATCATTGTCTTTCCGAAATAAATGAATAAAAACCCCTTCTTCATTGGAGGGGTTTTCTTGATGCTTGGTGTTTTAAACGTATACTTAAGAACATGCAGATTCTCGAAGTAATTCCCATAGCAAAATCAGCCCGACTAGAAACCTTAAGTTATTTTTCAGCAAAAAAAGTGTCTCCTGGGCAGCTCGTAAAAGTTCCTCTTAGAAAAAAAGAAGTCCTTGCCCTTGTTACAGAAACGAAAGAACTCATTAATCTCAAGGCTCAAATCAAACAAGCTTCTTTTAAGATGAGAAATGTTCTCGAGGTTTACGATCACGCTCTTTTTTCACCCGCTTTTCTCAAAACCTGCTCTCAGCTAAAAAATTTTTACCTCACAACAACAGGAAAAATAATCAACGAAACAAGTCCCACATGGTTACAAAAAGAAACCCTCGCACTTCCCTTGAGAAAAAATATTAAAAATGCTTCGTATCAACACTCAGTCCTTCATCAGAAAAAAAACGATCGAATTATTTTTTACCGAAGTCTCATTCGAGAAAAAGTTCTCCATGGAGAGTCTCTTCACATTATTTCTCCAACGAAAGAAGACGTTGATTTTCTTTATGCCGAGCTCTCAAAAAATATCGAAGAAAAATGTTTTTTTCTTCATAGTGGGCTTTCACAGACAAAAGCAAAAAGTACTTTCAAAAAAATCACCCAAGAAGAATCTCCGACTCTCCTCATTAGCACTCCTCTTTTTATAGACACCTATCAGCATCAGCAAAGTACTCTCATCCTTGAGGAAGCATCATCTGAACATTATATTGGATTTTCTTCTCCTTTTGTTGATATGAGAGATTTCATTGAGGTGTATGCAAAAGAATCTTCCCTCTCTCTCATAAGCGCTGATAGCATTATCAGACCAGAAATATGGTACAAGATCAGAAACCGAGAAGCAGATCTTATTGACCCTCATATTAAAAAAATTTTTAAAGAAGAAAAACTCATCCTTAGCAAAAATTATCTCCCTCATGAAAAGAAAAAAACTGATACCGAACGATATCAAGAACTGGTAAAAAAGAACTCTTTTGAAATTCTTGGAGGGGATGCAAAAATGCTCATAGAACAATCTCTCAAAGAAAAGAAAAACTTATTCCTCTTCGTTCCCAAAAAAGGACTTGCTTCTGTAATTCATTGTAATGATTGCGGAAATATTGCGCGGTCGCCAAACACAGGGCATCCTCTTTCTCTCTTTTCAAAGAAAGGAGCAAAAGGCATCGAATATGTCTTTATAGCCAAACAAACAGGTGAAAAAATGCCTGCTTTCGATACCTGCCAATTTTGCTCAGGAAATAACCTTAACCTTCTTGGAACAGGAACCCAGTCTCTTGAACAGAGTTTAATCAAGAAATATCCAAAAGCAAAAATACTCTGTATAGATGGTGATCATATCAAAACAAAAAAACAACAAGAAAGTCTCAAAGAAAAACTCTCCAAAGAGCAAGGGCTTCTTATTATTGGAACAACAAAAGCTTTTCCCTTCCTTAAGAACATCTCCTCCAGTATTCTTGTTTCGATTGACCCTTATTTTGCAATTCTTCATCGCTCCTTAGCAACAAAAATACTCAAACTGGTATCAACTATTATCGAAAAAACCGAAAGGAAAGTGCTCCTTCAAATAAAAAATATTGTTGCCGAAAATCTTCCAATCCTTCAAAATGGAATTTTTTCTTCATTTATCAAAAAAGAACTCCAAACAATGAAAGAGCTTTCCTTCCCTCCTTATAAAACACTCATCGCCATAAAAAAAGAAATTCCGAGAGTTTATCTCAAGAGAGAGTACCAAAAAATGCAGAATCTTTTAAAAGACTATTCCCCAGAAATAAACGTCGAAAATAGTAAAAAGAAATCTTTTCTCTCTCTTTATGTTTACCTTAAAGTAGACACCGAAAACTGGAATTACTACTATCAAGATCAAAAAATCTCTTCTTTACTCTCCCCTCTTTCTTTAAAATCTGAAATACGAATAAACCCAGAATATCTTAATTTTTAAGACTTGAATTATCTTTCTCTTGTGTTAAGATAACCTTCATATGGCTACCAATGTAGATATTAAAAGAGCAAAAAATGATAACAACTTAGGAGTTCTCCGAAAGTTTTCAAGAAAAGTTAAAATATCAGGAATCTTGGCAAAGAAAAGATCTCAACGGTATTTTGAAAGAAATCTTTCTGAGTTCCGAAAGAAAATGAATGCTCTTAATAAAATAGAGAAGCGAAAAGAGTACGAATATAAAGATAAAATGGGACTTCTCAAAACCGACAGGAAAAAACGTTAAAACATAATGACCGTTCTTGAACAGGACAACTTAACTATTATTCGACAAACAAAAGGCGGGATTCTTAACCTGCCTTTTGTTGACGTTAAAAATGAAATTTTAGGGAAAGAGTATGAACTTTCTTTGGTTTTTCCTCATAAAAAAAATTCTATCGAACTTCACCAAATCTGGAAGAAAAAGGAAAGTCCTGTAAATACGCTTTCTTTTCCTCTCGATAAAAACTCAGGAGAAATTATTCTCACCCTTTCTCAGGCACGGAAAGAGGCACCAAAATATGGGCATCGCTATCGCGAACACGTTCTCTTTCTTTTCATTCATAGTTGTCTCCATTTGAAAGGAATGACACATGGTGCTAAAATGGAAAAGTATGAGCGTCAGTTATATCTGAAATTTAGTAAAGCTCTCTAATTTTTTTTATTATGAGTAAAGAACATATCATAGGAATAGATCTAGGAACGTATGCAATAAAAATCGTTATAGCTGACCCCTCCCAATTAACAAGCAAGAAAAAACCAAGAATCATTCATTCTCTTGAATACCCTTCTCATGGGTTTCGTAATGGATATGTCGTTGACCAAGGAAGAGCTTTTGAATCATTTAAATCTGCAATAAAAAAAGCCGAACTCGAATACAAACAACCAATCACAAGAGCACGTTTTAGTATTAGCGGTGTTGGTCTTAAATCACAATACGTAAGAACCTCAATAGAAATTACCAAGAAAAATAACGAGATAGATGAAGCTCACACCGAAGAAGTTACCCAAAAAGCAGAAGAGCTTTTTGCTTCAAAATACCCGAATAAAAAGATTCTCCATGCTATTCCTGTTCAATATAGGGTTGATGACAAAGACGTTCTTGGAACTCCAATTGGAATGTACGGGACACGGCTTGAGATAAAAATAATTTTCATCACTATCCCAGAACATCACCTTGATGCACTCGTATCTCTTATCGAGAAAAATAACATTGCTATTACTGATGTTCTCGCAGGACCTCTTGCCGATGCGGCTGCTATTCTTTCCTACCAACAGAAAAACCAAGGCTCTGTAATTATTAACATAGGGTCAGAGACAACATCCTTTTCAACTTTTAAAAACGGAATTATAACCTCGCTTGAGATTCTTCCCCTGGGGTCAAATGATATTACCAACGACCTTGCTCTTGGTCTTCAAATTCCGCTTGAAAAAGCAGAAAGTATCAAAAAAGGAGCTCATCATGACCTTCCCAAAAAAAGAGTTGAAGATATTATTTATGCACGAATAGCAGATATCCTTGAGCTCGCAGACAAACATTTGTTACAAATGAACAAACATCGGCTTTTCCCTGCGGGAATATTATTTACAGGAGGAGGTTCTTATACCAAAGATCTTAATGAATACACTCGCCAAATGATGAAACTTCCTTCTGAGGAAATCAAGATCACTCAGACAAGTCAAAAAAACAAAAAATCAACACGTATTCCAAATCAATTTTCTTCTGCCTATGGGCTCTGTAACGATGAAAAATCATCATACAGGGGATCCCAAAGAAGTTTTTCTCTTAAGAAGATAAAAACCTTCTTTAGTAAAATTTTTCGACAGCTCATGCCTTAAACTTTGCATGAATAGTGTATTTTTGATAGAATGAAACAATCTTTTATAGTAATAATTTTTAACATATGCCAAAAGTAAACCCAGAAATAGAAACATTTGCTCGAATCAAAGTTATCGGTGTTGGTGGAGGCGGAACAAATGCCGTAAATCACATGGTTAACGAAAAAATCAATGGAGTAGAGTTTATTGCAGTCAACACTGATACCCAGGATCTTCATCACTCTGATGCTGGACAAAAAATCCATATTGGAAAAAACCTTACCAAGGGGCTTGGATCAGGGATGAACCCAGAAATTGGGCAACTTTCTGCAGAAGAAACAAAAGCAGAACTTCAAGAATCTATAAAAGGAGCTGATATGGTTTTTGTTGCCGCCGGTATGGGAGGAGGAACAGGAACTGGGGCTTCCCCTGTTGTTGCTCGTATTGCACGAGAACAAGGAGTTCTTACTATTGGTGTGGTAACCAAGCCTTTTACCTTTGAGGGTGAACAAAGAAAACAAATTGCAAAAAAAGGGGTTGAGGAACTCGAAAAAGAAGTAGACGCTCTCTTTATCATCCCGAATGATCGTCTTCTCGATATTGCAGGAAAAGACATGACCTTCAAAGAAGCTTTTAAGGTTTCTGACGATGTTCTCAAGCAAACCGTGGAAGGAATTTCTGAACTCATTACGACTCCTGGAACCATCAATATCGACTATGCTGATATCCGTGCCGTTCTTTCTGATGCTGGCCCAGCCTTTATGGGAGTAGGAAAAGCAAAAGGAGAAAACCGCGATGAAGAAGCTGCTCTCCAGGCTATTAACTCTCCCCTTCTTGATATTAGTATCGACGGGGCTCGAGGGATTCTCTTTGCCATTTCTGGAGGAGATGACCTTACTATGAGTGAAGTCAACAACATTGCATCAATTATTACTGAGTCTACTGATGAGGCAGCTCGTGTATTCTTTGGAACTATTCATGATCCAAAACTCAAAAATGGAGAAATAAAAGTAACCGTTATTGCTACTGGCTTTGATGGGGTTCCACAAAAAAAGAGTTTCTCAACACTCAAAAAAAATGAAGCTCCAAAAACTGAAGGAACACCAAAGACTAAATCAAAAGACGTAGATATCTCTGTCGATGAAATTGAGGAGATCGAAGAGATTGATGATTCTGATGATGATTGGTCTGCTGTTCCCGCCTTCTTGCGAAGAGGAAATAAAAAATAGACAAAACACCGCTCTCACGGTGTTTTTCTGTTAAAACCAATTTCTGATTTTCCAAAATGAGAAAAGGCAAGCTCCATGGCGATCATTTGGGCCTTCAAAAAAATCTTTGGAACTTTAATCGCTTCAATATCAGCATCCAAAGAAATCGGTCTTATATTTTTTGCTATATAAGAGGGATGTGGAAGTATCCCATTCTGTGCTTCGCAAAGAATAATTTTTGCAATATCATGAGCAAATCTCCTCTCTTCCTCTGAAAGCTCCTCAAATTTTTTGAATTTTTTTTCGCTATTTAGCATTAGTAATGATTTTTTATCAAAACATCATATAAAGACATTTTGTCAATAATTATGACTTTCTCCTTATTCACGCTATACTAGGCTCATAATTTCTTTATTCGTCATTAACAAACAGATTTTATACTATGTACGACCTTGTCATTATTGGTGCGGGCCCTGCAGGAGTTGCTGCTGGAGTTTATGCTGCACGAAAAAAACTCAAAACTCTTCTTATTGCTGAAGAATTCGGTGGACAGTCTGCCGTTTCTGAAACTATCTACAATTGGATAGGAACTCCTGAAATTTCCGGAAATGGACTTGCTGAAGCCTTCAAAAAACATCTTGAAGAATACGCTGATAACGAAACCCTAACGCTCCTTTCTCGGACTCGTGTAGAAAAGCTCGAGCGTATAGATGATTTTCATTTTAAAATTACTGACAACAAGGGAAAAACTCACGAAACAAAAACTGTACTCATCAGCTCTGGGTCGTCACGAAAAGAACTCAAGGTTCCTGGGGCAAAGGAATGGGAGAATCGTGGGCTCACCTATTGTGCTAGCTGTGATGGGCCACTCTTTACCGACATGGATGTGGTTGTTGTCGGAGGAGGAAATGCAGGCTTTGAATCAGTTGCTCAGTTAGCTGCCTACTGTAAATCAGTCACCCTTCTTCATCGAAATAGTTCGTATAAAGCAGAGCCTCTCACCGTTGAAAAAGTCCTCAAGAGAGACAATGTTCGTGGTATTCTCAATGCTGACATCCTCGAGGTTTATGGAGAAAATTTTATAACAGGAGTACGTTATAAAAACAAAGAAACCAACACTGAAGAACTTCTCCCCGTGCAAGGCGTCTTCGTAGAAATAGGACAAATTCCTAATTCGCAATTTGTAAAAGGTGTTATCGATACAAACGAACATAACCAAATTATTGCAGATCCCTATACCCAAAAGACTTCCCTTCTTGGGGTTTGGGCAGCAGGTGATGTAACCGATGTTCGTTATCACCAAAATAATATTTCGGCAGGAGATGCTGTAAAAGCTGTTGAAGATATTTACAAAACACTCTACGCATAGAAAGAAGAAATAAAAAAGCCGTTCAAAAGACGGCTTTTCTTCTTTTTAATTATCGCTTCCTTTTTAGGCTACTAGGAAAGGAAAAGAAAGAAGTAATATTAAGTACTGGAGTTACCAAAGAAAATTGGTAGCTCAAGGACATAATTTTTGAAACAGAAATAGTTTCCGGATCGAAGTTTTTTTGAACTTCTCCAAAAGCTTCTGGGTCAGAAAATCGTATCATAACTTTGTTTTTTAAAACACTTACGATAAGATCTCCCTCTACCTTAACAGAAGCTCTTTCTCCGGGGATTTTTTTTGTTCCAGCAATCGTTCCTAAAAAAGGAAGAATTGGCTTCTCTACCCCATTTCTTAAAAAGAAGATTTCAATTGAGGAGAACTCGTACCCTCTTTCAACGGCATCAAGAAAGCGTTCTTTAACCTCTCGCTGCCTTTGTATAATGGATTGGACCATATAATTTATATTGTTTTCTTAATGATACCAAAGAAAAAAGAGGGGTCAAGGTTCTGTTCTTTTTGAGCTTATTGCAAAAGGACTTTTGTGTGTTATACTTTCTTTCGTTATCTAACTTATATAAAGTAACGGTAACTTTTTTGGTCTTATCGTCTAACCTTTTATAGGCGAGCAGAGACCAGATTTTTCAAAAACCTGAAAAAACAAAAGGCAAAATATTTTTACCAATATTAAATTTTGGTCCCATCGTCTAACGGTTAGGACACCAGGTTTTCATCCTGGCAATCGGGGTTCGATTCCCCGTGGGATCACCGTCACAAATACTTAGATTTTTTTTGGAAAAACTCATATAATCAAAATATATGTTTAGTTTGTTTAAATCAAAAATTAAACCGCCGAGAGAGGATTGGGTAAATCCTAAAATAGAAATTTGCGAAACAAAAAAACGTGGTAAGGGATTATTTGCTTCACAACCAATAAATAAAGGAACGGTTGTAATTATTTGGGGTGGAAATTACGTAAACAAGAAACAAGCCGATATTGCCAAAAATAGAGGTATGTTGGTTATGCAATTTGATGATAATTTATTTTCTATAGAAGATAGAGGTGAAAGTGATGCTTATTTTATAAATCATTCATGCAATCCGAATGTTTGGATGAAAGATGCTTTTAGACTTGAAACAATGAGAGATGTAAAAATAGGAGAAGAGCTCACTGCGGATTATATACTCTGGGAAACAGATGAAAATAAAATTTCAAAATGGAAATGTGAATGTGGAGCTTTCAATTGCCGCCAGGTTATTACCGGCAAGGATTATCTTCTCCCAGAATTACAAAAAAAAGTATGAGGGTTATTTTATCCCGCTGATCACCAAGAAGATAAAACAACTCAAAAAACTATGATATACTTACTCGCATATTGTTAATAAAAAATATCATAAAATCACATGAAAAAAATTTTAATCTTTTTAGCACTTATCATTATTGTAATCTTACTTCTTAATGTATTTTCCAAGAAAAAATCAGAAAATCCTACCTCTCCTGAAATGACTTCAGGCATTGTTGATTTTCAAGCTGAAAATGGGACATACGCACTTAAGGAGCCGACAACACTCTCTTGGGAAGGACGGCGACCACTTATAGAAGGCTATCTCGATTCGGGAGTACTCAATATCACCAAAGGTTCTCTTAAGGTTGCAGATAATCAAATTACATCAGGTAGTTTTACCTTTGATATGAAAAGTATCCACGTTGGCTCAACAGGAATGGGACGAGGAAATGATATGCTTGCAAACCATTTAAAGTCAGACGATTTTTTTAGCGTTGAAAAATATCCAGAAGCTTATTTCACCGTTACAGAAGTTATTAACGGAATATTGATAGGAGACCTCACGATAAAGGGAATTACTCAGCCTGTACAATTTCCTGTTACTCTTTCAGGGGAAAATGAGCTTCACATCATTGCAACAACACAACTTGACCGAACTCTTTGGGATGTAAAATTCGGGTCAGGAAAATTCTTTGATAATCTGGCAAACCAAATGATTGACGATAATTTTACCGTAAAAATTGATATCACCCTTACAAAATAAAAAACTATACAAAAAACCGCTCGAAAGCGGTTTTGTTTTTTAAATTAAGTTTTTTTAATGAGAGAAGAACGCAAGTTCAATTCTTCTCTCGGTTTTTTCATCTGAGGCTACTCCATCAAAGAGGATGCGATCTTCGTCATAGATTACGCTCAATGACGAGAAAGCAAAAGCTTGATGAAGATATTCCTTTTGGCTCTGCAGGGTTACTGCCACAACAAGTGGCCAATACCCCATAAAAGGGTTCCAATACCCCCCTATATGAAGAGCCGTGAGAACACCTTCCCCGCAACCTTTCAGGGAAGCTTTCGTCACCAAATATCTTTTCAAAATCTTTTGGAGATTTTCGAGAGTATCATCTGCACCAAGACTATCTTGATTTAGGAAAACTTCCATTTTTAAATTATTTTGTATTAATCTTAATAGAATTTAAATAAATTGTCAATAATGGTTTTTCTAAAACAAAAAACATCTCATAATAGAGATGCTTTTAAAAATTCTCTTTATTCAACAGCTGAAGTAATTTCTCCTTCTGTGGCTTCTGGGGCTTGCCCATTAGTTTCGCTAGCAGTTTCAGGTGCTGGTACTTGAGAAACCATAATCTCTACCCCATCAACTGGATTTCCTTTTGTGATAACATTTCCAGAATCCCCTTCCCAGTCAAGAACTCCTCCGTCAGAATAGATAGACGCTTTAATGTAATACCCTGCATTTTCATCAAGATCATCAACAAAATAATCAAGGGCAAATGGTACAGGAACATTTTCTCCCTTAGTAACAATTTCGGTGCTTGAAACCGTTGCGAGATTTGCATCTCCTTCTTGGAGAAGAGCAATGTTAATAATACTTCCTTCTGGAAGTGCGATTCTTGGGAGGTAGTTAACTGTTCCAGTAACTGTTCCAGACAAAAATTCAACGTTTTCTGAGTCAGAGGGTGCTGTTACCTCGTTTTTGTTAAAAAGCTGGAGAGCAATTAAAATAACTCCAACAATAAGAATAATATAAATTAAAGTTTTCATATGAAGATTATGTATTTAAAGAACACAAAAAGTGCCTCTAGTTGCAGTATAACCTAAAAAAGAGTTTTTATATAGTACTAAGAGTTTTTAGAAATATAAAGATTTCCTTTAATATAAAACCTCCGTTTTCTGTTTTGCGCTTGAGAAACACCAATTCTCGTTGTTTGGATAATTTTCTCACTCTTTTGGAGTTTTCCAGTAATGAGTTTAAGCGGATCCTCTCTAAGGTCATGCCCATTAAATTTCTTATCAATACCCAACCCCTGACAAAGTTTTCCTGGTCCATTTGTGAGGTTTTTAATAGGCATTTTGTTTTTTCTCAATTTTTGAATTATTTCAATCCCCTCAACAGGTTCTACCGCTCGGATAAGTACCCCTGCCCCATAACCAGAAGAAGAGGCAACAACATTACAGCAATAGTGCATACCATAAGTAAAATACACATAGAGATGTCCACTTTCTCCAAACATCGTTGCGTTCCTTTGTGTTTTGCCTCGATAAGTATGGCTCGCCTCATCATCTTGATCATAAGCTTCTGTTTCAACAATACGTACGAGGATTTTTTTGTTATTAATAGTTCTCTCAAAAAAACACCCCAAAAGTTTTTTAGCGACAGAATCTGCGGATTCATTTAAAAAAGTTGGAAACATGGCACTATTGTAGCAAAAATAAAATACCTTGCAGGTACGTTATTTTAGCTGAGAAAAGAATTGGTGAATAATGGGAGTGATATTGAAATTCTCTTGTTCATGAAGACATTCAGATTGTTTTGGCTCATCATAGTTCATACATTGAACAAAACGAAAACTAAAAGAAAGTGCAACAAGTTCTCCTTCAAAATCTCTTAGATAAGCATACTGAGTATACTGGCTCCCCGCTGCTCCCTCAGAAACCTTGGTAACACAGTATTCAGCCCCATCAAATATCAAGGATTTCGTTTCCCCTCCTTGCTGAAATTCATTTCCTGCTTGAACACACTGATAAGATTCTCCCGAAAGGACACGAACAAGTGGCGGCCAATCAACAGGAGAAATATAATCAGTATCAAGGATGGTCTCCAGATTGCCAAAAAAATTTTGAGCAGAGTTGTCGAGATCTTCTTGAGAAAGAAGTTTTTCTGAGGTGCTCATATCACTCTGATCTACCTCGTCAATATTTGCTTGATCTGCTGTGGTTAAAAAGGATGTTTCGTTGCTGCTGTAGACACGAATTAAGGCCGCAACAACAACAAGGGCAAATAATACAATGATTATTGAAAAGAATTTATTATTTTTCATACCTTTATACTACCACTAATGTGGTAGTATAGGAATATGACAATCTATGAAGACGCCCAAAAATCATCTTATATACTCATCCTTGAAAAAAACGAAAACCTCATAGCCTCGTTAAATTCCTTTTTTTCAAAGTACCCACAAGTATCTTCCTTGTGGCTTAACGGAATTGGAGGAGCAAGCAAGGTAGAAATATCTTTTTTTGACCCAGAAAACCAAGAATATACGAATAAAACTTTTGAAGAAGATATTGAAATTCTTTCTCTTCAGGGGAATCTCAGTTTTAAAGACGGAAACCCCCACTGGCATATCCACGGTGTTTTTTCTAATAAAAAATACGAGGTTTTTGGAGGGCACGTTCAAAATATTTCTATTGGACTTACAGGAGAAATATTTTTAACCCCTTTTTCACAAAAACTTTCAAGATCTTTAGATAAAAAAACTGGTGTTCAAACCATTCAAAAAAGTCACCATGATGGACACGCTTTACAATAGAAGCTCTATAACATAAACTAGAGGCATTATCAATTTATTATTTAATAAAAAATCATGACAATTTGGAAAATAGATCCTGTTCATTCAACAATAGGTTTTAAGGTTAAACATCTTATGGTCTCAACCGTAAAAGGAGTTTTTAGAGAATTCTCAGGGACACTCAGCTCCCCCGAAGAAGATTTTGAAAATACACAAGTAACATTCGAAGCACAAGTATCAAGTATTGATACTAATAATGAGATGCGAGACAATCATCTACGATCGCCTGATTTTTTCAATGCTGAACAACATCCAGTATTAACATTTTCATCTAACTCTTTCAAAAAAAATAATGACGGGGAATACCTCATCACAGGAGACCTTAGCATAAATGGTGTTACCCAAAATATTACCCTTGTAGCCGAATCTGAGGGAGTTGGAACAAACATGGAAGGAACAAAAATAGCCGGTTTTGATATTACTGGGAAAATTAACCGACAAGACTTTGGTCTTAAGTGGAATGCAACCCTTGAGACAGGTGGGGTTGTCGTTAGTGATGAAGTAAATTTTGATATTCATATTGAAATTGTAGCATCAGCATAATTTTTACCGAAGGACATATGAATAAAAAAACAAAGATTATTATTCTTCTTGCGGTAGCGATGGTGCTCATTTATACTTTTGTGCAAAATGAAAAACCAAAAACAAAAACGGCAAATGATTTTAAGGTCATCAACGAAGAAAACTATTTAGGTTCTTCTACTACTCTTCTTGATGGGATTTATACAGCCAAAGAAGGTGCTGTAATTTACTGGGACGGAAAAAATCCCCTCTTAGATAATTTTATTAACAAAGGAGAATTGCAAATTAAAAATGCTCAATTAAAAATTAAAAACAATGAAGTCACGGGGGATGTAATTTTTGACATGAACTCAATCACAACAACCTCCACAGCAACCGGAGCTGGGTTTAACTCTCTTGATGATCATCTCAAAGGTGTTGACTTCTTCGATACTGATCATTATGGAGAGTCTCATCTTGAAATACAAAAAATAACAGACGGCATTCTCTACGGGGAGCTTACTATCAAAGATGTCACTCAAGAGATTTCTCTTCCTGTTCATGTGTCATATAATCAAAATGATTTAAATATCTCGGGAAAGACAAAAATTGACAGAACTCTTTGGGGCATTCAATATGCTTCAAAAAAGTTCTCAAATAATATAAAAGAAAATTTAATTGACGACTTTTTAGGGGTAGAATTTAGTCTCGATCTCACCACCGAAGAAACCCCAGCAGTAAGCCCGTCTATTGAAACAGAACCTATTTTTTAAAATAGGTTTTTGTTTTACTCCAGACAGAAAGTGCTATACTCGTATAATGAAAAAAAATATTGGAAAAGAAGCACTTGAGCTTCACAAAAAACTAAAAGGAAAGCTCAACGTTACGAGTAAGGTATCACTCAAAAAAAGAGAAAACTGGAGTTTAGTTTACACCCCAGGGGTTGGTGCTGTTGCGGAATATCTTGCAAAGCATCCAGAACAAGCTCATTCTTATACCATAAAGAATAACACCGTCGCTGTAATCTCTGATGGGACGGCAGTTTTAGGATTAGGAAATATTGGGCCTATCGGTGCTTTACCTGTTATGGAGGGGAAGGCTGCTATCTTCAAAGAAATGGCAGGGATTAACGCTATTCCTATTGTTTTAAATACCCAAGACACGAAAGAAATCGTCCAGACTATAAAAAATATCTCTGTAACCTTTGGTGGAATCAATCTTGAGGACTTTTCTGCACCACACTGTTTTGTCATAGAAGACGAGCTCAAAAAAAGTCTTTCAATTCCCGTGATGCACGATGATCAGCACGGAACAGCTATCGTTGTTCTTGCAGGGCTTATCAATGCAGCAAAAGTAACCAAAAAAAATATTTTTGATATGAAGGTCGTTGTTATTGGAGCAGGGGCTGCTGGAACAGCTATCGCTTCCCTTCTTGTTCTTTATGGAATCAAAAATGTTATTGTTAGTGACAGCAAAGGGCTTCTTTCCAAAAAAAGAACTGGCCTTTCCAAATACAAAAAGCAGCTTGTCCAAAAAACAAATCCTCATAGTATTTCAGGAAATCTCGAAAATGCTATAATAGAAGCTGATGTTTTTATTGGAGTCTCAGGGCCAAAAACAATACACCCAAACCACATAAAAATGATGGCAGAGAAACCTATCGTTTTTGCTCTTGCAAACCCAACTCCAGAAATCGATCCTGAACTTGCTCAAAAATCAGGAGCGTACATCATTGCAACAGGTCGCTCTGATTTTCCTAACCAAATCAATAATGCGCTTGTCTTTCCGGGAATTTTTCGTGGAGCCTTAGATCACAAGGTTCCAGCCATAACCGACGAAATGAAAATAAAGGCAGCTGAAAATGTGGCAAAAATGATTACAAGACCGACTCCTTCATCAATTATTCCAAAAGTTACTGCCAAGGGGCTTGTTGATCAGGTTGCAAAAGCTATCAAATAATTTCGCTCTTTTTTCCAAAGAGCAAAAATATGCTATACTTTTTATATTCATCGAGTATGAATTTAATACTTTAAAAATCATATGAAAAAAACACCTTTTATTATAATCTCAATATTTGCCTTACTTATATTGCTTGGAATTATTTTTACTACAAAAAATGATCGAAAAAATATTTATAATAAAATAACAAGCGCTGTGATCCCAGTAAGCACCAACAAACTCGCAAAAGATGGTGTTTATACTCTGAGTAGCTTCAACAACGACCTTGTTTCAGAAAATATTACCCTTGCTCTTGAAGGAGAAAACATTGGAGTAACTTTTTGTAATATAGGTGGAGGAAATTACTCTCTTCAAGAAAATATTATAAAAGCTGACATCACTATTACCGAAATGGCTTGTGACTCAAAAGACCTTATGGAAATGGAATCACTTTTTACCCAAGAACTTCACAAGGGAATGATCTTCAGCTATGAAGAAAACATCCTCAGCTTACAATCACAAGAAGGTGGGGATATCTTCGTATTCGAATATGGAAATCCTGAACCAGTTTTTGACGGGAACGATAGTTCTGCTGTCACTCAATAAAAAACAAGAAAATACCTTCGCAAGAGGTATTTTTATTTAAAAATTTTATTTTATTTAAGGCTAGAATGAATTTTTTTTCATTTCTGCTATAGTAACAAGCATGATAATACTCTCTATAGAAACCAGTTGTGATGAGACTGCCCTTTCTCTCGTTTCTCTTCACAAAGGAGATAAAAATATAAAAGTTCTCTCTGATCTTGTCATTTCTCAAATTGAAACCCATGCGCCTTATGGAGGTGTCTTTCCTGCACTTGCCAAAAGAGAGCATGCAAAAAATCTTGTTCCCATTCTCAGACAGGCTGTAAAAGAATCAAAAATAGAAAGTACCCACCAACACTATGATGAAGAAGGGGTCGCTACTATTCTAGAACGCGAGCCAGAGCTCTTCCAAGACCTTCACGAATACCTCAGCACAAACGGTATTCCTCATATTGATATGATTATGGTTACTTATGGACCAGGTCTTGCTCCTGCATTATGGGTTGGGGTTAATTTTGCTCGTGCACTCTCAATCATTTGTGACGCTCCTATCGTTCCCGTAAACCATATGGAAGGTCACATCACCTCTATTCTCCTCAAGGAGGATTATCTCAACCAAGAAAAGGCTTTTAGTCCTCTTGAGACTTTTGACTTCCCTCTTATAGCACTCCTTATATCTGGAGGACATACCCAGCTTGTGTTAGTAAAAAACTGGGGAGAGTATGAAATTATTGGGGAAACCATTGATGATGCTGTCGGAGAAGCTTTTGATAAGGTTGCACGCCTTCTCGGCATGGAATACCCAGGAGGGCCAAAAATATCACAAGCAGCACACGGAGGAGTTCCCGATAAAAGCATCTCTCTCCCGCGACCTATGTTGAACTCTGGGGATTATAGATTCTCATTCTCAGGTCTCAAGACGGCTGTCCGCTACCTTGTTGATGATCTCAAAAAACAACACGACGGGACATTACCTGATCAAATAATTTCAAACGTTGCTCGAGAGTTTGAAGATGCGGTTACTGAAGTCCTCATCAAAAAAACAGAAAAAGCTCTCGTTGACTACAACGCCCAGGGGCTTATCATCGCGGGTGGAGTTTCGGCAAATACTTTTATTACCGAGTCCTTTAAAATTATCGCAGAGAATCATGGAATTCCCCTCTATCTTCCTCTCAAAAAACTTTCCGGAGATAACAGTCTTATGATTGCAAGTGCTGGGGTTATCAATTATTGGAATAAAGGAGCTGAATCATATATCCCTGAATCAGAGCTAAAAGCAGTAGGAAATTTGAAATTAGGAAAATAAAAAATAACCACCTTCTTATTTAGAAAGTGGTTATTTAAATTATACATCTTTTCTTTTGTGGATGTGAATTTCGAGTTTTTTAAACTCTTTAATTAGAAAATCCTCTTCTTTTTTGGAGATTGCATTTGGTTCATTATAGAGAGCGTGCCAAAGTACATTCTCTGAT
Source organism: Minisyncoccota bacterium (assembly GCA_028697455.1). Classification (GTDB taxonomy): domain Bacteria; phylum Patescibacteriota; class Minisyncoccia; order Phycocordibacterales; family UBA1006; genus UBA1006. The sequence continues at coordinate 45,053 of JAQVEZ010000001.1, read as the reverse complement.
TTAAATTTCAAAAGATCTTCTGAATCAGGATAGGAAGGAAGTTTTTCCTGGAGTAAATCCATTACCTTCCGATAAACCATTGAATCGTTAAAAATTTCAAACAGCTTTGGCTGATTTTTAAAATTAAAAACATCAACCGGAGCTTTTTGAAGAACTTCTCCTACCCGTTCTATCCACAGTTCTTCATCTGAGTAAAGAGTACAAAAATAAGAACCATCTCGTCCCAAGGAACCATCTTTAACCTTGAAATTTTTTTCTTCTAAATGTTCTTTGATAATATTCTCAACTTCTTTTTGAGGAATACTAATTTGTTGTCTTACATCCATTTTATTTAATTTTAATTTTTTGATAAAGACTATCTTTATCTTTAATCGCTATTATACACCTTTCAGGTATATTTGTCAAATATATCCCCCTTCTTTTCTTCAAAAACCAACCTTTTTATGCTAGGATTACTCTTATATGAACGAGAAATTTCTACAGCCCTATAACCCAAAAGACACCGAATCGTCCCTCTACGAACTCTGGGAGCAATCAGGTTTCTTTAATCCTGATGCTATGATCCAGGCAGGTCTCACCGAGGAGTCTGCGGAAGCTTTCTCTATGGTACTCCCTCCTCCTAATGTTACAGGGACACTCCACACAGGCCACGCACTTATGCTCGTGATCCAAGACATCATGACACGCCACCAACGCATGCTCGGTAAACGCACCTTGTGGCTTCCTGGAACTGACCATGCTGCTATTGCAACGCAATCAAAGGTTGAGAAAATTCTCGAAAAAGAAAAAATTCGTAAACACGACTTGGGTCGTGAGGTTTTTTTAGAACGTGTTCATCAATTTGCTCAAGAATCTCACGATACCATTGTTGCTCAGTGTAAGAAAATGGGGGCTTCACTCGACTGGTCACGAGAAGCCTATACTCTCGACGAAGAGCGTGAAAAAGCCGTCTACACTGCCTTTAAACAAATGTATGGTGATGGACTCATTTATCGTAAAGAACGTATCGTAAACTGGGACCCCAAGGGACAAACAACTATTTCTGATGATGAGGTGGTGCATATTGAACGTCCTTCAAAAATGTACACCTTCAAATATTCTCATGACTTCCCTTTTCCTATAGCAACGACACGACCAGAAACAAAGCTTGGTGATACTGCCGTAGCTGTTCACCCAGACGACCCTCGTTACCAAAAATATATCGGTAAGGAATTTTCTTTTGACTTTGCAGGAGAACCCGTAACGGTCAAAGTTATTGCTGATGAGCAGGTCGATCCTGAGTTTGGAGTTGGAGCTCTTGGAGTTACCCCAGCGCACTCTCAGATCGACTTTGAAATTGCAGAACGACATAAGCTCCCTCTCAAACAAGTCATCAATGAATACGGAAAGATGATTTTAGGAATGGATGGAGTAAGGGGAGAAAAAACAGAAGTAGCTCGAGAAGCGGTTGTTAATTGGCTTCGTGAGCAAGGCCTTCTCGTTGAAGAAAAAGAAATTGTGCAAAACGTAGGAACGGCTGAACGAACAGGGGCCGTTATTGAACCTCTGCCAAAACTTCAATGGTGGATTAATGTTAACAAAAAAATCCCTCATCGTGATAATCGCTCACTCAAGGAGCTCATGCTCGATGCCGTTCGCAAAGACGGAATTGAAATTCTCCCACAGCGTTTTGAAAAAGTGTATTTTCATTGGATTGAAAATTTGCGTGACTGGAATATTTCACGACAAATTTGGTTCGGTCATCGTATCCCCGTATGGTATCGCAATGATGAGACCTATGTTGGGATAACGGCCCCAGAAGGAGAAGGATGGGTTCAAGACGAAGATACTCTTGATACTTGGTTCTCTTCTGGGCTCTGGACCTTTTCGACCCTTGGTTGGCCTGATACAGATACTCCTGATTTTGTAAACTATCACCCAACAAACGTTCTTGAAACAGGACATGATATTCTTTTCTTTTGGGTAGCGCGTATGGTGCTTATGACAAAATACCTCATTGGTGAAATACCTTTCAAGACAGTTTATCTACATGGGCTCGTTCGTGATAACAAAGGAAGAAAAATGTCAAAATCGCTCGGAAATATTATTGATCCCGTAGAGCTTATCGACAAATACGGAACCGATGCTCTTCGTATGGCGCTCATTGTTGGGAATGGTCCTGGAAATGATGTGAACCTTGATGAGAACAAAATCAAGGCTTACAAGAAATTTGCAAATAAACTCTGGAACATTACTCGTTTCATTCTTGAAAATACGGTTCCTTCTCCTGAAGAGACAGATTATTCTCCAAAAGACCAAGAACATACTCAAGAACAAGAAAAGCTGATCGCAGAAATTTCACAAGAAATGAACGAATACAAATATTATCTTGTCTCAGAAAAACTCTATCATTACGTATGGCACAATTTTGCCGATATTATTATCGAAGAATCAAAAGATATTTTTGAAAATGGAACTGCAGAAGAAAAACTTTCCCGTCAAAAATTCCTCTGGCAATCGCTCAAAAATATTTTAAAAATCCTCCACCCCTTCATGCCCTTCATAACAGAAGAGATATGGCAACATATTCCACGAGAAGAAAATGACCGAGAGCTTCTCATGACAAACCTATGGCCGAAATTATAGATCTCAAAATTATTCTTATTGTTTTTTTAACAGGAATTCTCCCTACATTATTTTGGCTTCTTTTTTGGCTCAAAATCGACAAGAGAAAGCCCGAGCCTTTTGGGCTTCTCACGCTAACTTTTTTTGCAGGAGCTTTGGTGGTTTTTTTAGTACTCCCTCTTGAACAAATCGTAAAATCACTTCAGCTCGGAAGTTCCGAGCAGGTAGCCGTTTTTGCAGGAATCGAGGAGGTCGCAAAGTTTCTTATTGTTGGAATTGTCGCTCTCAGAACACATTTTGTTGATGAGCCCGTTGATTATGCTATCTACCTGATAACAGGAGCTCTTGGTTTTGCAACAGCCGAAAACGTGATGTTTATGATTGAACCAAGTGTGCAACAAAGTATCTCATTTATTATTGAAACAGGTACCTTAAGATTTCTTGGGGCAAGCATTCTCCATGCTATGCTCGCGAGTGTTGTTGGAATTGCTCTTGGTTTTGTTTTTTATAAAAGAAAACGTATCCGCGTTCTCTTTGGGACCATCGGTCTCGGGATCGCAATTATATTGCATACTTTCTTTAACTCATTTATAATAAAATATGTACAAATCAATGGTTTGCTCACTCTTGCTCTTCTTTGGCTCTCAACACTCATTATTATCGCCTTACTAGAAAAAGTTCGGAGGGTAAATCATTAATAAATATTATGTCTAATAAAAAATCTTTTTTTGAAAAATTAACAGGAAGTATAAAGTTTCGTCATGTTGATGATGAGCACGATTTTATTGATGATGAATACCTCGAAGACGAAGAAGAATTCGAAGAAGATGATGAAAATGAATATCATGATAGCCTCGATGAGGTTGGAGAGCTTTCTGTTGATATGTATAGAAACGATAGCGCCATTATTATCAAGGCGATGGTTGCGGGAATAGAAAAATCAGACATTAATATAACCCTCTCTCGCGACCGTGTGCAGATTGAAGGGTCACGATCTCAAAATATCGAAGGAAAATTAGAGGAAATCTATTTTGAAGAACTCTTTTGGGGATCTTTTGAGAGAACCCTAGATCTTCCTGAAGAAATAGATATTGAGCTTGCAGAAGCACATGAACAACATGGACTTCTTACGCTCATTCTCCCCCTCATTGATAAGGATCGACAAACACGAATTCGCATAAAATAAAAAACTCTCTTTCGAGAGTTTTTTATTTAGTCTCTTAATCAAGACGATCAAGAATGCAATTAGCTACGGTAAGGATCAACGATCCCCAGAAAGCAGCCATAAAGTTAACAATAGTAAATCCTTCAATAAGAGAACCTACGAACCAAAAAAGGAGTACATTGATAGCCAACCCAAAGAGCCCAAAAGTCAGCAGGTTAAGCGGCAAGGTAACAACTTTGAGAACTGGTTTAATTGCAAAGTTAATAACGGCAAAGAGTATTGCAACCGTAATTGCCGTTTTCCCTTGGTCAATACTTATTCCTGAAACAATAGCAGGCAGAACAAAGTAAATAACGAGTCCTAAACCAATAATACGTAAAATAAAACTTTTCATATATTTCTACTTTTAGAAAATACTTAATGAATAAAATTTATCCTAGAAGCTCATCAACAACTGACTTAACCTCTCCTCCATCTGCCTTTCCTTTGAGCTCTGACATCAGTGCTGCCATAAATTGCCCCTTATTATTAGCAATACCGTCTGAAACTCCAAGTGCTTCTTGTTTTTCTTTGGCAAAAGCAAGGATTTCTTCTCGAGACATAAGTTCTGGCAGAAATACTTCAATGAGAGCTAATTCTGCTTGCTCTTCATCGGCAAGTTCTGGTCGTCCTGCGTCATGATATTGGTGAATTGAATCCTTCCGACGTTTTGCCTCCCGCGTGAGAACCTTGAGAGCATCTTCATCCGAGATAGGAGTGTCGGGTGATTTTCCCGTAGCCACAACCTCATTGGTAAAAGCTGACATGAGTCCTCGATAGGTTGTCACTGCCATCATATTTCGCTCTTTCATAGCGCTTTTCATCTGTTCTTTGATTTGTTCTTGAATAGTCATATGCCTCTTATTTTATAAGGATTATGAACCTTTTGCAAGCTAAAACAAAACCAAAAAATAAACTTTTCAAGCTTTTTCTTTTCCTCTCTTCCCTGCTATACTGAATATATGAAATATACGCTTCTTTTTTTGGATACTGAGACTACCGGAAATGGCCCTGAGGACCGACTTATTCAGCTTGCCTATCGAAGCACTGACGGGGTTGACGTTAATGAGCTCTATTCAAGTAGCCAAAAAATCTCTTTCGGGGCCATGGCCGTTCACCATATCACCGAAAAGATGCTCAAAGGAAAGCCTTCTTTCGTAGGAAGTCCCGCCTTTGTTGATCTTGAAAAACGCTTTCAAAAAAATCACGTTTTTGTAGCTCACAATGCAACATTTGACGTTGATATGATTGAACGAGAAGGCCTTAAGGTGGGTCCTGTTATTGACACCCTTAAGATTGCGCGTCATCTTGACCCTCAAGAAAAAATAGATTCATACGCTCTTCAATATCTTCGCTATTCTCTTGGAATTGAAATAGAAGCTAATGCTCATGATGCCTGGGGGGATATTCTTGTTCTTGAACAACTTTTCTATCGACTTCTTAAAAAAATAATGGAAGAAAAAAATATTTCACAAGACGAGGCTATTGAGTATATGATCAAAACTTCCTCACAACCTTTTCTCTATCGAAGTATTAAATTTGGAAAATATAGTGGAAAAAAATTAGAAGAAATTGCCCAAGAAGATCCTGGATATCTCCGTTGGCTTCTCTCTGAAAAAGAAAAAGAAGATCCTCAAGATGAAAACTGGCTTTACACCCTCCGCCACTACCTCCATCTCTAGCTAAATTGACAAAAGGGAAGGTTTTTGTTTTAATAGAAAAAACAAAGAAATTATGGAGACATTTCTGATTATTATCATCTTCGGATTCTTTCTGTCAGGGATTTTCTACCTCACAAAACCCCATGTATCTGATGAGGAGCTGTGGACGGCATCAATAGTTAAGGAAATAGAGGCTACCTATTTCATTGCTCGGCATATGGGATGGATGTATGATATCGTATATGGATTAATGTTGGTCTTATACTTCATTAACCCTTCGAAAGTCGTAGAGACATTTCAAGAAAATTCCCTTCTTCTCCTTTTCCTTTTTGGAGGAATTCTCCTCCGAGCTTTTGGGATTGGATTCAAAAAAGGAATACGATTCGAAAAAAAGTAGGCTCTTGTGGTCTACTTTTTCTTTTACTCTTTTCCTTGTTATACTGATGCTATGGAAATAATTATTATAATAATAGGAGTTTTGCTCCTTATTGCTCTTGTGTGGCTGATCAAAGAAATCAAATCAGGGCAAAAACCACAAGAAAACTCAGGGGAAATCCAAATCCTTTTACAGCAAATAAATCACCTAAGAGATAGCCTTGATGAAAAGCTCACTGGTTCACAACGCGATATGTCACGAGCAGTTCAAACTCAGTTTTCAGAATCGCAAAAACTCATTCAACAAATCAACGATCAGGTTTCAAAAAACCTTATTAATGTAACAAGAGAGATTTCTGAAACCAAAGAAACAAATAAACAAGTCTTCGAGCTTGCAGAGCAGCTTGCTGATCTTGAAAAGGTTCTCAAGAACCAAAAAACCCGAGGAAATTTAGGTGAAATGGGGCTTGAGCTTATTCTTTCCAATATTCTCTCCCCTCTTAATTATCAAATGCAGTATAGTTTTTCTGATGGAAAAATCGTAGACGCTATTATACGAACAGAACAAGATAAATTTATCCCTGTTGATGCAAAATTCTCTCTTGATAATTATCGAAGAGTTGTTGATGAGACCGATGAAGAAAAAAGACTCGAGCTCGAAAAGTTTTTCAAAAATGATCTAAAAAAGAGAATCGATGAAACAGCACAATATATCCGGCCCGAAGAAGGAACCCTTCCCTTTGCCTTTATGTTTATACCTGCTGAAGGTATTTATTATGACCTTCTCATTAATGAGGTTGGTGCCATAAGGGCAAACACACGGAACCTTATCGACTACGCCTACAATGATAAAAAAGTTATTATTGTTTCTCCAACAACTTTTGCTGCATATCTACAATCAGTTCTTTATGGATTTAAAGCTTTTCAGATTGAAAAATCAGCAGTTGAAATTCAAAAAAATGTACAGAAACTCGGTCGGCATCTTTCGGCTTATTCTGAGTCATTTGAAAAAATGGGAAATTCTCTCGGAACAACCGTGAACCATTTTCAAAGAGCGAGCCTCGAGCTCAATAAAATAGACAAAGACATTACCAAAATAACTGGCGAACCCGGAGATCTCAAGATACCAGCCCCCGTTAAAAAACCGAGCGAAATTGAATAAAATTTGACTTCCCTCTCTTTTGTTTCTATATTGAAAAGAAAAACTATGAAATCAAGTTCTCTAAGCTTTTTATTCTTTTGGGCAAAGAAAGAAGACCAAAAAGAAACTCGTTGGGTAAAGAAAAATTTACAAAAAATTCCAACCCTCGAAGAGCTTGGCAAGGGGTGTTTCAAAACAGGGGCAAAAGTCCTCGAAACAAGGAAATTTCTTGTTTTTAGAATCTACAAACAAAATTCTAAAAACGAAGAGCAGAGCTATCTCAAGATAGCAAAGTAGGTCCCAAACAAAGAAAAGCCCTCTCTCCGGAGGGTTTTATATTTGCAAAAAATATATGAATCGGTAGACTGTTATCAAGAAATACTTTTAACAATGAAAAAAATACTTGTAATTTTGCTGATGATGATTTTATCTTCGTGTTATTCAGAGTCAAAAATGTCATACTACCAGCAAACTACTACCACAACGACAGCCTATGCTCAAGATTCTCCTGTGTATTACGATGAGAACAAGCTGTCACTTTCAACAGAATATTATTACCAGACCCAAGCTTCTCAAAGTCCTCCACAGCAATATTATTATGTGGAGCAACCACGGAATCAAGGGTGGTCATCGACGACATCGTTTCTTGTCGGAGCAGCTACTGGATATATCCTGAATGACCTTAGTTACAGAGGGCGATGGCGTGGATACCAATCTTATCCATACTATTACTCTCAGCCCTGGTCAGCGCCGGCTTATTACACCCCGTGGATGAAAAACTTTGGGCGATCATTCCATCATGGCTCTGGAAGAGTTTACCATGATATCAGTCGTGGTTATTACAACGGGTACGGGAGCATTGCAAACGGTTACCAAAATGGTTACGGACAAATTGTCCAAGGATTATGGCGGTAAAAGAAAATTAAACAAAAAGAAAAGGTGTCTTTTAGACACCTTTTTGTTTTACACGAAACATTCTATTGTTTGTTCTTAGAATTGAAACCATCACAGATAAATAATCTCTAGGGATATTTTTCTCGAGCTCGAACTTAATAACTTCATTATGGGGTAATATCCATAAAAATACTTTAAGAGTATTACTATCAACCCTTTTCGAGCACAACAAGATGACAAAAGTGACAGGGAAAGTGTCTGTAAATTTTACTAACTATTAACCCAGAAATAAAAGGAAAATTAAGATAAGTATTCCATAGAATGCAAATATTTTCTTTGAGAAAAAGAACTTCAAGGGGTCATTTTTCTGTAAAGAAGTATTGTTCTCTAAAAGAAGATCTGCCCCATCTTCTGGGAGGGTCTTTATGTGATCGTAGTGTTTTCGGTAAAGTTCTTTTCGATAGGAAAGAGAGCTATCAATTACCCATAAGAAAATGACAAGAGCGATTGCTATAAAAACTTCGCTATCCATACTATACATTCTGTCAAAGATAACGAGTGATCCTATGAACAAAATAGAGGTTATTTTTGTAATAAAAGAATTTTGTTCAACTCTCATTATGTTCTTGAGGGTAAATTTAAGATGTTTGCTTTTCAGACTCATATTGAATATGTAAGTGGTTTAATTAATAATCCATGTCTACTTATTTTACCACAATATTGAATATATAACACAAAGAAGAACTGGGGGCTTTTGAGTACTCAAACTAGTATTCGTGATAGTGACTCTACGGAGAATCGAACTCCGATTACCAGGATGAGAACCTGGCGTCCTAACCGTTAGACGATAGAGCCAATGTCTAAGCAACATTAGTTATCATACTCATTTGGGCAAAAATTTCAATAGAAACTCAAACAAAAACAAGGCCTTAACCTTGTTTTAGCGATCAGGAGGAATATCGTAATAATTGATAAGATAGTCTACTGTTTTTTTGAAGGGGTCAATCAAAGTCTGAGAAGCGTATTTAATATTCTTTGGATACTCTGTATAAAGAAAGACAATAAATTCTGGATCATAAGCTGGGAAATACCCAAAAAATGAGTGGAGGTTGCGGTCTTGATAGTACCCACCAGCGGGATTTGCAACCTGTGCTGTCCCCGTTTTCCCTGCAACTCTATACTTTGCAAGTCTATCATCATTGCTCGTATAGGCATCAAAAACATTTACCAAGAGCCGGGAAATCTCTCCAGAAGTTTCTGGTGAAATAACCTGTGGTTGATCTGAATAATTAAAGGTCTTTGAAAGCCCGTTACTGTACTCAATTTTTTTAACAAGATGTGGCTGAGGAAGTTTCCCCTGATTTGCAAGAACTGATAACGAACGAGCCATCGCCATTGGACTCAAAGCTATTCCCTGTCCAAAAGACATATTGGCAAACTCAATATCTCGATTACTCTTGAGATTGGAACTCAGAGGAGTTACCTCATTGGGAAGATCTATCCCTGTCTTGCTTGTGAGTCCAAATTTTTCAAAATAATCTCTAAAATTCTGTTTTGATATTTTTTTTGAAATGGCAACCATACCAGTGTTAAGAGATTGGTTAAGAATTTCTTGAACATCAACGACTCCACGCCCTCGCCCGTCGTAGTTTTTAATTGTTGAAGGCCCCACTTGAACAGACCCTGTATCATTATAAGAAAAAGTCTGTGGATTAATTGACCCCGAATCGATCCCAACAGAGACAATAATTGGCTTCATAATTGAGCCCATTTCATAAACCTTCTCGACAAGTGGATTCTGAAACACCTCGAGGCTACTCTTTTCAAAAGTATTATTATTAAAAGAAGGATAAGAGCCCATCGCATAAATCTCTCCTGTTTTTGGATTCATAATAATTCCACCTACTGATTGAGAGCTCCATGTCTCTTGAATCTTTTTTAGTTCATTTTCAAAGAATATCTGAATCTGAGGGTCAATGGTTGTAACAATATCCCCCTCAAGTTCTACTCCCGAGCTTATTCCAGACTGAATCCCATGAAAGAGTCGGGCAAAAAAGTTTGCATAAAGACGAGGGTCTTCTCTTTTGAGGGTATTCTCATAATAACGTTCAAGCCCATATCTTCCAGCATAATCATCGTCTTTAAAGGCCAAAAAACCAAGCAGGTGGGCCGCTAAGCCATTAAGAGGATAGGTTCTCCATTTTTCAGCATGAAGGTCTACAGCCGAGCCCACAAGGGATTTGAGCTCGGCACCGTCCTCCTTTTCAACTCTCGTTGCTATTTCATAATAGGTACGTGTTTTTTGATTATTCAGTACGTTAAAAAACTTATCCCTATCAACTGGAATAATGCTTGTAATCTTATTATAAATTTCTTCTGCTCGTTCTGTTGGAAAAGTAGAGGGGTTAATTGAAACTTTATACCCCGAATGATTCCCCGCTGCTGTCATTCTTGTCCCATCTTTTTGAACAAAAAAAATCGACCCTCGTTCAAAAAAAGTTCGACTCGAAACTATATATTGATCATCTGCTTGTTCCCGATAGAGATACCCGTCTCGAATTTGTAAGCGAAATAAATTAGCAATAAGAAAAACCGCTGTAAGCAGCATAAATCCAAACAAAACATGAAGTCGAAGCGTAAATTTCTTATTCTCGTTTTTCATACGCTAGAAATTATAAGCAACGGTCTTTATTTCATTAATTTTTGCATATTCAACATTTTTTCCATTGTTCTGTACTTCATCTAAAGAGAGATCATTGAGAAGTTCAAAATAAGTCAACTCTAATTGTGAAATTTGAGTTTCCATTTCAGAGATATTCTTAACAAAACCACGTGCCTCAGCAGCGTTCAAAGTAATCGCAGTAACTTGAAAAGAATACACAAGAGCAGCCCCTGCAAGTCCTGCAAGAGTGATGTTTCTTATTTTTTTTAGTTGCAAATTTTTAAACATAATAATTATAATTTTTCTAGTACTCGTAATTTAGCACTACGGGATCTCTTGTTTTCCAAGAGCTCTTCCGAACTTGCAGTAATGGGTTTTTTGGTTATGAGAATCGCTTTCTTTTCGTTTGAACGATCCTTAAAGAAATTTTTGATAATGCGATCCTCGATACTGTGGAAGGAAATAATAACGAGTCTCCCTCCTGAAGACATTCTTTCAAAAGCCTTATAAAGTATCTCTCGCAAGGCCTCCATCTCATCATTAACAGCAATACGAATTGCTTGAAAAGATTTTGTTGCGGGGTGGATTCCTTTTTTGTGGAATTTTTTAGGAATAGCTTCTTTAATAAGCTCAGCCAGTTCTATTGTCGTTGTTATTTCTCTTTCCTGCCGTCTCTCAAGAATTGCTTTTGCAATTCGAGAAGCAAATGATTCTTCTCCATAAAATTTCAAAATATCAACCAAAGACGATTCATCCCAAAAATTAACAACATCATGCGCAGTAAACAAAACATCTTCAGTGTTATCTGACATTGTCATTTTAAGAGGTCCTTCAACAAGAAACGAAAACCCCCTTTCTCCATCTTCAAATTGGTTTGAAGACCAGCCAAGGTCAAGGAGAATTTTGTCTATTGAGTGAATTTCTAGATCATCAAGGATACTATCGAGGTGTCGTGTATTTTTGTGGATCAAGTGAATTTTTGGAAGTGCTCCTTTTAATCTTTCTTTAGAGAAAGCAAGCGCCTTACTATCCTGATCGATTCCGATAAAAATCCCCTGAGGACCCAAGTGTTCAACAATAAGCGAAGCATGCCCTCCTCCGTTGATCGTTCCGTCGAGAACAATATCACCTTTTTTGATATCAAGATAATGAAGAACTTCTTCACTCAAGACCGATTTGTGCTTGGATTGAAAACTCATAGTTTCAAAATTAAATCATTCCAATATCACCAAGTTTTTCTGCAACAACGTCTGCCTTCTTCTCAAGTTCTTTTTGGTAACTTGTCCAACGTTCTTCGTCCCAAAGCTCAATTCTACTTCCAAGACCAACCACCATTACTTTTGTTTTTAAATGTGCTATATCTTTCAAGAAATCTGGTATAAGAATTCTTCCTGCTGAGTCTATGTCTACCTCAAGTGCTCCTCCGAGAAAATATCGTGAAAATGCACGTGTATCTCCCTGCCCCATAGAAAGCTCTGCAAGTTTTTCAGCAAACTTTTTCCACTCCTTCTGAGAATAAACAAACAAACAAGAATCTAAACCTTTGGTAACAATAACCGTCTTTCCCAATTCCTTTCGAAATTTAGAAGGTAAAGATAAACGCTTTTTTCCATCAAGAGTGTGTATGTGTTCTCCTATAAACATAATAAAAATTTAACCAGATCTCGCGAATAGATCTCTCTTTAGATGAAGTGGTATAAAACAGCAAAACAAATGGATTATTGCTACATGAATACATTGTTGGGTTCTGCTGTTTTATACCACTTCATCCCACTTTCATTCTATAGTATCCCACTTTGTCTTGCAAATAGCCTCAAAACCAAGCTGTGGATAAGTTTGTGGATTTAAAATAATTAATTTATAGTATTTCTATTATGAACATCTTTAAAAAATTCCTTCTTCTGTTCAGAAAAAAGCCAAAACTCATTGTCATTCTTGGGCAAACGGCAACAGGAAAAAGCTCCCTCTCTGTAGAGCTTGCCCTTAAACACAACGGAGAAATCATCTCTGCTGACTCTCGTCAGGTATATCGGGGTCTTGATATTGGATCGGCAAAAATAACACAAGAAGAAATGCGCGGTGTTCCCCATCATATGCTTGACCTTACTGACCCAAAAGAAAAATACAGTGTGCAAGAATATATAAGCGAGGCAAACAAGGTAATCGAGAATATTTTAAAACAACAAAAATTTCCTATAATTTGTGGTGGAACAGGTCTCTACATTGATGCTCTCGTAGAATCAATGTCCTTCCCTTCCGTTCCTCCAAACGAAGCTCTCAGAAAAGAACTCTCACATAAAAGCACCGAAGAGCTCGTTGAATATCTCCGAGAACAAGACGAAAAAGTTTTAAAAAAAATCGATACTAAAAATAAAGTGCGCCTTGTCCGAGCAATAGAAATCCTAGAGGCTCTTGGAGATTACCCGGAAAGAAAGCAACCACAAAATAACTATCAAACTCTTTTTATTGGACTCAAGCTTCCTCAAGAAGAACTCTACAAAAATATTGATCTCCGTATCGATAAGCGAATACAAAATGGGTCTCTCATAAAAGAAGTTCAAAGCCTTCATCAATCAGGTCTTTCGTATGAACGTCTTTATGAACTTGGCTTAGAGTACCGTTTCGTCTCTCTTTATCTCAAAGGAGAGTTAAGCAAAGAAGCAATGCAAGAACAACTATCCCAAGCAACAAAAAAATTTGCAAAAAGACAGATGACCTGGTTCAAAAGAAATAAAAAAATCCACTGGTTCCATCCAATAGATGACAAAGAGCTGATTTTCAATCTTGTTAAAAAGTTCTCAACAAAATAAAGACAAAATATTTTTACAAAACAAAAAACAGCTAAACTTAGCTGTTTTCATTTTGAATCGTATTCAAAAGTTGCTGATAAAGCCCCAAGAGTTCAGTGTAAATATTTACTAATGGATTATTGTTGGTAAATCCATTCTGAGGTCTACAGAAGGTAGTAACTCCTGCTGTACAGAATCGAGTTCCGAAAATACTTGAGGATTTTGAAGAAGGTATTTCTGATGAATCATTCAAGGATTTGGGAAAAGCAATAACATATCCTCCTGATTCATTTCGACCAAGGAGCATAAATGAATCTTCTGCATAAATTAATTGGATAGGAGATACATAACTACTCTTATCAAAACTTGGGGTAAAGAATTCCCAGGTTTCTCCGTTGGGGGAATAGAGAGGGGGTGTGTAACCAAGTGATGGGGAAAGGAAAAAAAGATACGTGTTATCTCCATAAGCAGATGTCTCCCTACTACCCGATAAGAATTCTTCAGGAAACTCTATTGATCCTTTATCCCAATCAAGTCCATTCATAGAGGATCTCACAGAGAACAGATCCTTACCTTCTTCATCGTCATAAGAATGTCCCACGTAGAAAAATTTTCCGTTGAGATAACTCATGCTTAGCCCCTGAAAATCATCAAGCCCTGTAAGGGAGTCCGGGTAAACCCAAGTTGCTCCACCGTCAATAGACATAATATAATAAGAAGGAGCACCAATACCATATCCATATACAAAGGATAAAAGAACAAGCTCTCCATTTTCGTTATATCCTACAACTGCATCGGACGGGCTTCCGTCAGAACCTATTGGCAGAGTAGATCTGAGCCAGGCGTCCCCATCAGAAGAATAAACAATATAAGGTAAGCTAGTAGATCCAGCACCTGTAGAGTAGTCCTGCCCGAAGGCTACAAATAAATCTTTAGCGTTGAGATTATCATACATATAAAAAATACTGAGAAGATTGCTTTGTGCATTTAACTTATCGGGGATTGATGAAGCAATATCCCAGGAAAGCCCGTCAGAAGAAAGGTAAATAATCCGATTCATATTTTGCATAAGTGGGGAACCTGTTCTCCCCACCGCAACAAACTTCCCATCTCCATAAACAACTGAGGATAGTGATGCTGCGTTTGGAAGAATTGACATATTCCAATTCTTCCCATCAGAGGAATACATGGGGGTTCCGCTTCCTACAGCAACATACACACCATTTCCATAGGCAATAGAATTATATTCATTGGGGCTGAGATCAAACTCTTCCCATTCAAGAGGTTGGGCAGAAGCTGTGTGTGGATTAATAAAACTTATAAAACCTACTATCACAAATAACGATAGTAGTGATGTAAAAATATATTTATTCATACCTTTCTATTATATATTCCGCCCCCCCCCCGAGTCAAGTAAAAAGAGTTTCTTCAAAAAAATTATGGTATACTAGAAACATGAAAAAGAAAGAATATATCGATCCTTTTACCAACGAGGCTCCTGCGGGAGAACAAACATCAACCCAAGAAGCAAATGTATGCATTTCTTGTGAGGGATAAAAATCATTAACAGCAAAAAACCCTCTAGAGAGTTTTTATTTTTTCAAATCCTCCCTCTTATCTTCTTATTAAAAAAGAAAAACACTTTCGTGTCTTTCTTTAAAATAAGTGCGCCGGGAGGGATTTGGTCACCGCTCTGGCTCACGCCTAGAATCAAAGATTCGGCTTTGAGCTCAGAGCCTCGACCCCGCCGTCGCCTACGGACTTCGTCCGGCTTTGCAGGCGACTTTTTTCAAATCCTCCCTCTTATCTTCTTATTAAAAAAGAAAAACACTTTCGTGTCTTTCTTTAAAATAAGTGCGCCGGGAGGGATTTGAACCCCCGTAGACTAACGTCGCAGGATTTACAGTCCCGTGCAATTGACCACTCTGCCACCGACGCAAATGATTGCCTTTTTAGAGAAAGGCAATCACGAGTATATCACAAAGTCTACTTTTGACTAGTTTTCTTTCGAACAGTCTTTCGTATTTGGCTTGATTTTGTACTCTTTTTGGTGATTTCAATTTTTGAATCTTGATAGTCAACAAAAATTTTATCTCCTTCTTTTATTTCTCTTTTGACAATCTTGAAGGCTATCTCATTAAGAATTTCATTCTGAATGAGCCTCTTCAAAGGTCGCGCCCCATACTGAGGGTCAAATCCTTTTTCTGAGAGATGTTTAATAAGTCTCTTTGAGGTACTAATAGAGATATTCTTTTCTGAAAGTCTTTCAAGAGCAAGAGAAAGTTGTTGTTCAGTAATATCAGAAATAACTGCCTTATCAAGAGGATTAAAGATAATAATATCGTCCAAACGATTTAAAAATTCTGGACGGAAGAAATCTTTCAAGGATCCGAGAATCTTCTTTTTCTGATCATCAATATTTTGAGATTGAGTTTTTTCAGAAAAACCAATTGACTGCATTTTCTGAAAATGTTGTGACCCGAGGTTTGAAGTCAAGATAAGAATGGTGTTGGTAAAATCAATAACTCTTCCCTTTCCGTCGGTGAGACGACCGTCATCAAGAACCTGAAGGAGAAGGTTAAAAATATCTGGGTGGGCTTTTTCTATCTCATCAAAAAGCACAACGGAATAGGGTCTATGACGAATGGTTTCAGTAAATTTCCCCGCATCCTCATACCCAACATATCCTGGAGGAGAACCAATGAGTTTAGAAATGGAATGCCTTTCCATATATTCCGACATATCGACTCTTACAAGAGCCTTTTCGTCATCAAACATAAACTCAGCGAGCGCTTTGGTTAATTCTGTTTTTCCAACTCCTGTAGGACCGAGAAAGATAAATGAACCGATAGGACGCTTGGGATCACCAATACCAACGCGTGAACGTCGAATAGCATGTGAGATTTTTGCGATAGCATCACCCTGCCCTTTTACTCTTTTTTGGAGTTCTTCTTCCATACGAGCAAGTTTAGAAATTTCTTCCTCAAGCATTCTTGTTACGGGAACACCCGTCCATTTTGAAACAACATTGGCAATATCTTCTTCGCTCACCTCCTCTCTTAAAATTCTGGTATTTTTTTGAAGACGTGAAAGCTTCTTAAGTTCTTTTTCAAGTTGTTTTTCTGTGGCTGGTATTAATCCATAAATAATCTCAGCAACACGACCAAGATCTCCTTCAACTTCTGCTTGTTCTGATTCTATTTTATATCTTTCCTTTTTCTCCTTGAAAGAGGCAATATTATTGAGAATAGTTTTTTCATTAATCCATTTCAACTCAAGCTCACGTGTTGACTCCTTGAGGTCGGCTATTTCTTGATTGATTTTTTCATGACGTTCTTCTGCTGTCTTTTCTCCCTTTTCAACATCCTTAAGAAGAGCTTCCTTTTCGATTTCAAGTTTTATAATTTTTCGATGTGCTTCTTCAAGCTCAGCAGGCTTATCCTGAAGAGAAATTTTCAAAGACGAAGCTGCTTCATCAATAAGATCAACAGCTTTATCTGGGAGATATCTATTCGTAATATAACGTGACGAAAGATTCACTGCTGCAACAATAGCATCATCTGTTATCTGGACACCGTGAAAAAGTTCGTATTTTGATTTTAATCCTCTTAAAATGGCAATAGCATCTTCAAGAGATGGTTCATTAACTTGAACAGGCTGGAACCTTCGAACCAAGGCTGGATCTTTTTCAAAGTGTTTTTGATATTCAGTAAGAGTCGTTGCCCCAATAGCACGAAGATCACCTCGAGCAAGTGCTGGTTTCAAAAGGTTTGCTGCATCCATTGAGCCCTCAGACGACCCTGCTCCAATAATGGTATGAATTTCATCAATAAAGAGGATAACTTTCCCTTCTGAGGCTTCGACCTCTTTCATTATTTTTTTCAACCGATCTTCAAATTCCCCACGGTACTTTGTTCCCGCAACAAGAAGTCCCAAATCAAGAAGGACAAGTTCCTTCCCTCTCAATGATTCAGGAATATCCCCTTTTGCCATTCTCTGAGCAAGTCCTTCAACAACGGCAGTTTTCCCTGTCCCTGGTTCTCCAATCAAAATAGGATTATTCTTTGTCCTTCGAGAAAGAATCTGAATAAGTCTCATAATCTCTTTGTCTCGGCCGATAACAGGGTCAAGCTTGTCATTCGAAGCCATCTCAGTAAGGTTTCGAGAATATTTTGCAAGGTTTCTAAATTGGTGATGGAAGGTTTTCGTTTCTTTTTGTCTTTCTTCTTTTAATTGGTCAAGAACTTTTACTACGATTTTTTTCTCAAGACCAAGATCGAGAATAAAACTCTTTGCAGGGCTCTCGGTTTCAAAAAGAGCAAGAAAAATATGTTCAGAAGAAATAACCTTATCCCCTTTTTCTTTTGCAATTTTCATTGATTTTTCAATGATGTAAGCAAGGTCCTGTGTTAGGTACATTTGGACAGGAGAAGAAATGGTATCGTCTTGAACAG
The DNA here is from genome assembly GCA_028697455.1 of Minisyncoccota bacterium. GTDB lineage: Bacteria > Patescibacteriota > Minisyncoccia > Phycocordibacterales > UBA1006 > UBA1006. The sequence goes on along the minus strand of JAQVEZ010000001.1, from coordinate 27,269 downwards.
TGTCGTCTTGCTCTTCTCTGTCGAGCTCATCAAGAAGATCGTTTGTTACATTTTGTGCATTAATATTAAGTTTTTCCAAAAGAGAAACGAAAAAACCGTCCTCTTGAAGAATAAAGGCTGTTAAAAGATGCAGAGCATTAACTTGGTTTTGTCCTCGCTCTATTGCAAGTTCATGTGATCTACGAATGATATCCTTTGCTTTTTGGGTAAAATTTTGAAATGGAGGCATATGAGTCTTAATATTTAAAAATTAATAATTGTGAATATACTTCTTATTATATATCCTTTCAAAATTTTAACAAGTTTTTCATTAGCGTGAAAAATATGTTAAATGGTTTCGATAGCTGGCTGAAAGTCTTTATTTATCAAGAGATCAATTGGTTCAAGATTGATGATTTTCTTGTTCTGAATAAAAATATCAACCATTAACCCTTCCATTGTTTCTTTTGACCATGATTGATCAAAAATAAAGTTTCCTAAAGAATAAATAATCCATCCATTTTTATAGCGCTCAATTTCTTGTTTAACATGAGGGTGGTGCCCTATAACAAGATCGGCACCCATTTCAACAAGCTTATATCCTGTTGTAACTTGATAATTATTTGCTCTTGCCTTGTATTCGTCTCCCCAATGCATAGAAACAAAAACAAGGTCAACATCTTCATCCTCTTTGAGCGCCTTAATCTTCTCCCTTATTTTTGTCATACTGTATTCACTCAAACCTGGAGCGGTAACTGTTGCATGAGCTCCTTGATAAAATTCAGTATAAGCAAGAAAGGCAATTTTTGTATTCCCCAATGTCACAAGAGTGCTCTTTTCAGCTTGGTTATTGTTACATCCAGCCCCGACAAAAGCGACGTTTACCTTTTCTAAATGAGTAGTTGTTGCACACAAAGAATCTCTCCCCCAATCAAGAATGTGATTGTTAGCAAGAGAAACGAGGTCAATTCCAGCTGCTGCAAGAGCAGGAGCGGCAGCAGGCTCAAAGCGAAAAGAAAACGGCTTCCCCGTATCTGCCCCTACCGAACTAATAGATCCTTCAAGATTTGCAAAAACATAATCTGAATTGGAAAAATAACTTTTCATAAGTTGAAAAGGGAAATTATAATCTCCAGAGTTTTGCTTTACTCTCGTTTTAACTCCTCGGTCAAGCATGATATCCCCAACAACAGTGACGCGGTAGATTGTTTCTTTTTTTGTTTCTTCTTCTAAAAGAGTTTTAAGCTGATCTTTTTCACTTTCTAACTGTTTCTTTTCCAAACTTATTTTTTGAAAAAGGTTTGATATATTTTTGTTATTTTCTTTGAGAAAAAAACTAAAAACCAAAAGAGCACAAAAAGCGCAAATAATAAAAATAGTTAACAATGATATTTTCTTTCGTTTTTCCATATTTTTTTAAGGCAAAAACCTCTGATGAGTATCTTCGATCAGTTTAATAATTTCGGATAAGTCCTTAAGAAAATTTTCAAGATCTTTCCAAACAGTATCTTTCCCGAAAGAAATTCTCAAGGAACCTGTAGGAAGATGATTTTCGTTTTCTCCACGAATGGCAAGAATAACATGCGAATCTCCTTCCTCTCCTGACTTACATGCTGATTTCATACTACAGATATAACCAGATTCTTCTAATCGAAAAAGAATTTCTTCGTGAGCCACCCGAGGAAAACTAATATTCACAATGTGAGGAGAGCAAAGATCTAATGAAGGAGTGTTCATAATAAGCTCTGGAAACAACAAGGAGAGTTCTTCGGTAAACTTTTTGTGAATATGAGAAAGTCGCTCATTTTCTTCCTTTTGTTTTTTTCTTGCATTCTCAAGGGCTTTTGCAAATCCAACAATATAAGGAACGTTCTCTGTTCCTGAACGATATGAAGATTCTTGCGTTCCTCCAAAAAAGATAGGATCAATGGTCAAAGACTTTTTTCGATAAAGAGCAGCCATTTTTTTTGGACCGTAGATTTTTCCAGAGCTTATGGTTACCGCATCGCAACCGAGCTTTTCTGGATTAATTTTATCGACGTAATTAATTGCCTGAACAATATCTGAGTGGAGAAACGGAAAAAGAGTGTCTTGTTTTTTTCGTTGCTTTCTTAAAATTTTTGAAATAGCTTTGAGGTCTTGAACAACTCCCGTTTCGTTATTTACGTATCCAATACTCACGAGTGCTGTGTTCTCCTTGAGAAGGTTTTTTAATGCTTTCAAATCAGCACGTCCCAAAGAATCAACAGGAACAAAATCAAGCTCAATCTCCCCTCTTTTTAAGAGAGATTTTAAGGTTTCCACAATTGAAGGGTGTTCAATAGCGCTTGCAACAATGTGTGGAATAATCCCTTGTTCTCTTTTGAATGCTGAAACCGCTCCTAAAATAAGCATATTATTTGCTTCAGTTGCTCCGTCATAAAAAAATATCTCCTGTGCTCGTACGCCAAGATTTTTTGCAATGCTTTCTCGAGATTTCTGTATCTCAGAAGATATTTCTCGAGAAAGTAAGGATGCCGAAGAAGGGTTGAAAAACCTCTTTTCAAAAAATGGTTTCATCTCAGCAAAAACTTCTGTGCTACAAGGGGTTGCCGCTGCATAGTCAAGGTAAATGGATTTTTTCTGGCCAAAAGAAAACATAAAGAATCGTTCTTCTATCATAGCACAAAAAGATTGAAATTCATGCATAAATCATATAATATGCTATGATATGAGCACAATATCAATAAATCTTCTCTTTGGAGGAATCGGCTTCATTGCAATTATTATCTTTATTATTCTTCTCCACCGAAGAATCACCCTTCTCACACGAGGTCGCGATCGCCTCAGCCTTGAGGAAATTATCAAAGAAAACAACAAACTCATCCATGAGCAGGAACAAGTTATCGCTCAGTTTGAAAAGAGAATTTCATTTCTTGAAAATGAAGATTTAAAGAATATTAAAAATATAAAAGTTTTACGATTTAATCCTTACAAGGAGACAGGAGGAAACCAAAGCTTTGCCCTTTCTCTTTTGAACAAAAACAAAGACGGAATTATTATTTCATCATTGTATTCACGAGAATATCTTCACCTCTTTGCAAAACCAATAAAAAACGGAACCTCTGAATACACGCTCAGCAAAGAAGAACAAGAGGTTCTCTAAAAATTCTTGAGATTTCTCCGTTTAGAAACTTTCATTATTCATCCTTAACTCATTTAAAACTATGCCTCAATCTAAAAACATAATTGAACGATCGCCAGTTGTTGCCATCATGGGGCATGTAGATCATGGAAAATCTACACTTCTTGATTACATACGAAAAACAAACATTGTTGAACACGAAGCAGGAGGAATCACTCAACACATATCAACCTACGAAGTAACACTCAAGGGCGGAAAAAAAATAACCTTTCTCGATACACCAGGACACGCTGCCTTCGATCAAATGAGAAATCGCGGAGGAGGAATCGCTGATATCGCTATTCTTATTGTTTCTGCCGATGACAGTGTCAAAATGCAAACACGACATGCTATCGAGGTTATCAAGAAAAACAACATCCCTTTTATTGTCGCTATTAACAAAATCGACAAACCCGAAGCAAATGTTGAGAAAGTAAAAACTGACCTTCTTGAAGAAGGGATTTATGTTGAAGGATTTGGAGGAGATGTTCCCTTTGCTCCTATTTCAGCCAAAAAAGGAACCGGGATTGATGACCTTCTCGAATCTCTCGTCATTCTTGCCGAGATGGAAGAACTCAAAGGAGATCTTGATAAACCAGCAAGTGGTTTTGTGGTTGAGTCCTATCGCGACCCACGAGAAGGGATTACTGCAACGCTTGTAATAAAGGATGGATCTCTTCACAAAGGACAGTATGTCGTTGCAGAAGAGAGCGTCACCTCAACACGAATGTTGCGAGACTTTAGCGGAGAGAATATCGATTCAGCTTTTTTCTCATCTCCTATTAGACTCGTAGGTTTTGACAAACTTCCTTCTGTGGGAAGTCATTTTGAAACTTTTGAAACAAAAAAAGAGGCCGAGCACCAAGCCTCAGAATACAAACATATCAAAGAAGAAATAGCGACTCCAACAGAGTTACTTGCGCACCAAGAAGGGGTTGCCATCATCCCCGTAATACTCAAAACTGATGTTTCGGGAACGGGAGAAGCTATCGCAGACGAAATCAAGAAAATTACTGACGATGAAGTTATTTTCAAAATTATCAAAAACGAAACAGGAGCAATTAATGAATCCGATATCAAACTCGCTCTCTCTGATCCTCATACTATTATTATTGGATTCCATGTTGATGAAGAAAGTAATCTCAAGAACCTCAATGGTTATGAAACTATAAATATCCAAAGCTTTGATATTATCTATAATCTCACCGAATGGCTCCTTGAACTCTACGAAAAAAGACGTATCAAAAAAGAAGTCAGAACAATCACCGGAAGTTTAAAAATCTTGAAAATTTTCTCACAACAAAAGAACAAACTCCTCATGGGAGGGTCGCTCATCAGCGGTGAGCTCAAACTTGGTGACCGAGCGCAGATTAAAAGAAATAACGAGGTTATCACCGAGACAAAAATCATCGCACTCCAACAAGGAAAAATCACTACTGAAAAAATAATAGGAGAAGGAACTGAATGTGGAATTATGATTGATTCACATTACGATATTCACGAAGGAGATATCCTTGAGTCCTTTATCCTTGAAATCAAATAAACTATGAACATATCAAAACAAGATAAGCTCAAAAAAGAGTATCAAAAAATATTTGCAGCATTTATTGAAAGAGAATCCAACAAAACTTCCCTTATCACCGTCACTCGCTGTGAGCTCAGCAATGACTACAAAAACCTCATTGTCTATTTCTCGGTATTCCCTGAAAACCAAGAAGACAAAGTTCTTGCCTTCCTCTCTCGAAACAAGAAAGAAGCTCGTGACTACCTCAAAAAAAATATCTCAACGCGTATTCTTCCTTTTGTAAATTTTGCTATCGACGAGGGAGAAAAGAACCGACAGCAGATTGATCAAATTCTTATAAAGGATAAACTCAGATAATTAACAAATAGCTATAAGATATTTGTTGTCACGGCATAGTGGCGAAGTGGAAACGCTGCGGTCTGCAAAACCGCCATGCGCGGGTTCGATTCCCGCCTATGCCTCAAAAATATCAGAAAATAAAATCCATTTTAAAAAGCTTGTTTAACTCAAAAGACAATATTGGATATTAGCCTAAATTATGGTACTATCTTCTCATTGCCGAGGTGGTGGAATCGGTAGACACGAGGGACTTAAAATCCCTTGCTTTCGGGCGTGCGGGTTCAATTCCCGCTCTCGGCACTTTTCTTGCGAAAAAATATCATTCCTATATACTTTCTTTTGTTCCCGCTTGTAGCTCAGTCGGTAGAGCAGCTGGCTCTTAACCAGACGGTCGAAGGTTCGAATCCTTCCAAGCGGACACGTAATGAATCATCAATACGTAATAAATCCGGGGCTTGCAGAATCTAAAGATCTTGTTAAGTACAGCTCGGGATACACACCTGCCCAGGTGGTGCAAAGAATAGTAAGCGGTAGACACGCCTGCGTGTGTATCGAAATAAAAAAACTATTCTTTTATACAGATGGGTAAACACACCTGCCCAGGTGGTGCAAAGAATAGTAAGCGGTAGACACGCCTGCATGTGTATTGAAATAAAAAAACTATTCTTTTATACAGATGGGTAAACACACCTGCCCAGGTGGTGGAATCGGTAGACACGCTGGTCTTAGGAACCAGTGCGGCAACGCGTGGAGGTTCAAGTCCTCTCTTGGGCACCAAAAGAAAGTATCAAAAACAAAACTCGTTGCAAAGACGAGTTTTGTTTTTTAAAAAACTATTTTCCAGGTTGTATGGTCCCCCCCATAAAGACTTCAGTAAAAGTATTTGAAAATACCGCAAGAATTCCCCAAATAGAAAGGATAATAAAGAGTCCTATAATTCCCCACAATAGTTGAGTTCTTCTCTCCCCTTTCTTTGCAGAATCAGATTCCTGAATCAATCTCACCCCCGAGAGAATGGTATAGAGGAGGGCAAGTGAAATCAAAAGAGGAATAATATACGCATTAACAAGAGTTCCTATCGAAGAGAGAAAAGATTTTATATTTTGCCCTACCTGAGCAAAGGAAAAAACTGGGAACGTACTTGCACCAAGCGCAATGATATTTTTTTTGAGATTTGATGTCATAGTTTAAGAGGTAAACAATTGAGGAAGTAAGGTCGAACTGGTGTTAAAGAACCCTGAACTAAAAATATTTACAAGTCCAAGGTACGCAACCATTGCAAAAAGAGCCACAATTCCCCAAATAATTCTCGTCTTCCCTGCTTCTCGTTCGGCTTGATTGTTTGCTGATAGAATAAAATCAGCTACTCCCCAAATAAAATAAGCCAAGGCAAGTGCAAACAAAACTGGCATTAAATAATTTCCAATAATATCAAGCGTTGAAAAAATAATATTTTTAAAGGTCGTTGCAGCAAGAGCAAAACTTGGTAACAAAAGAGCCCCCAAAGTAAGTATCCATTTATTTCTAAAAATGTTCATAATTCCTAATGTGTGGCTAACGAATAGCGGTGACGGTCCCAACGATTACTTCAGAGATAGCATAAGCTGCAAGAAGAATTCCCGCCCCAATAACAACGTAGACAAGGTTTCTCTTGGCTACCTTAAGTTTTTCTGTATTCCCTTGAGCAGTAACGAGTTGAAAACCTGCATAAATAATAGCCAAGGCTATTAAAGGAACCCCAATGGTCAAAACAACATCAAGGAGTCTCTTGATCAACATAGGAATACTGTCAGTTGTTCCAAGAGGGTTATCGAGCTTGATCGACATCCCAGGAACTCCTTCTGGAGTGTCAGATCCTGATTGCCCTGGTGGGGTATCAGTCCCTGATTTCCCCTGAGCAAAAACACCTTTTAACCCTCCGCCAAAAGAAAGTGCAAAAATTAAAAATGAGTAAAGTTTTGCAAGAAAATATTTATTCATACCTTAAAAGTATATCACAGCTTTAAGAACTCTTATAAATTGACAATAGCTTCAAAATGTGATAGTATTCAAAGTGAACATTTAAAAATTAAAGAGCTATGAAAAAAGCAGCTAAAAAAGGAAGCGGTGCAAACACTTCTTCCAAGGGAACGGCAGGGTTTCCGTTAAAATGGATCGTACTGGTTCTTATTGGGCTGGCACTCCTGGTTTTCTATTTTTGGGGAGGAAACTCTTCTGAAAAGAAAAGATCTGTAGCCTCCTCCGAGATGGTTACCATGGTTCTCCTCCAAAAAGGAGATTGGCAGTTTGTGCCGTTTGGATCAAAAAAGGGCTCACGAAGGGTAGATTTTTATACCCCAAGTGAAACCCTCAATATGATAATTTACTCTGACAAAAACAAAAAACAGGGTAAGCCATTTGAAGCGGACGGACACGTTCTCAGCTATGAGGATACCGGTGTCTGGGTATGGGGCAGTGAAACTGCACCGGTTGAAATCAGATGCGGGTATGGAGAACAAAGAATTCTCACAAAGTAGAATATTTAAAAAACGAAAAATGAGAAAAATATTCGAAAACCTCTTGCCCAACCTTTTTGGGAGGGCACGGGGGCTCAGTCCAGCACTGTGGAATTCCAAGGTGCTGTGGTGGAATATTCAGATCCACCTGATCATTTCTGGAATTGTAGGCTCAATATTGGGTCTCCTCTTCTGGATTGCCTTCGGGATGAATCCTTTGTTCATTTTTGGCATCATCGGAGTTCTATTTCTGATAAGCTTCTCTGCTGGAGATTATCTTGAAATTGAAGGCGGTTCCTTTGGGATCATTACAATTCTTGGGGAGCTCAAGGGAAGCCAGAGATTTCCATGGATTCTCAAAGAGGGAGACTATAGGAATCTGACAAAGGTTCCCTTCTTCCCTGAGATATTCGATGTATGGGTGTTCACCAAAACACCGACACCTCTCGAATACCCCTTTGAGAAGGTAAAGACTTCTGATGGCGTCCATGTCGACGGTACCAATGGTTTCACTTATTTCATAGAGGATCCTTGGAAGTACGCTGACTTCCTTCTTTCCGTAGGAGAAGATGGTCTTAAAAAAATTATTCATGAGGTGTCATTGAAGTCTCTAAATAAGACCTTCGATGACTACACCCTTGAAGAAATTTTTAGAGACAAGGATGCCTCAAACAGAATTGAAAAAAGTTACTTTCAATGTCTTGAGGACTTTGTCTCTGTAGGTGGTTCCCGTGGAGACTATGAGAGAACTTCGAATGGTTTTGACTTTTTTGAAGACAAAAACCAAACAGGCGTTCTTTTTAGATTTCCTTTTGCGGGGATTGCTGGGAGATTCTATATCAAGACCTTCTTTGTCGCAAAGGATGTCCAAGATTCCCTCAAGAGAAAAGCTCTTGCAGGAGTTGAAAAAACTGCAAGGATTGTCAAGGCAGAAGGAGATGCAGAAGCTTCCAAAATTGAAGGTTTTGCTGCAGCAGAAGTTGAGGCAAAGAAAATAGCCCAAGTTGGGGAGGTAAAGCAAAAAATTTACCAAGCCCAGATGGAACTTTTTGAGGTAATCGACCCTGAGGGTAAAATCTCAGCGACCCGAAGGACGATGGTGGCAGAGCTTTTCTCAGATGCTTATCAGGAAGAAAAGATCATCTCTATAGGAACTCCAAATGGGGATGGGCTTATTCCTCCTGAAATAGCAGAGTCTTTAAAGGAGTTTACAAAACTTCTTAAAACCTCTTCTGATCAAGAAGGGATGATTAAGAAGCTCGAAGAGAGTCTCGAAAAGAAATAATCCAAGAACAAAGCGAGCACGTATTAAGTGACTCGCTTTTTTTAATTAAAGAGACTTGAAATATCTCCTGTAGAAGAAGGATCAACATTCCCAACTCCCAGAGTATTTGTAAGAAAAGAAATAATCCCAAAAACAGAAATCATTACTGCCATACCAATCACTCCCCACACGATATGTCGCTTCCCTTTTTCTCGTGAATCTGATCCACTTTCTTTTTTAAAAAAAGTAAAGAGACCTGTCACAAAATAAACAAGAGCAACAGCAAAGGCAAGAGCGATGAGAGGGTTAATGATCTGATCATTAAGTCTTCCTAAAAAAGAATGAAGGTCTGACATGGCTGCTTCCGCATAGGGCACAGTAAAATATGAAGTAAATTGTTCAAGAAGCTGTTTCATAGATAGCCCTATAATATCACGTATCAAGCAAAGTAAAAACCTCTCAAAAGAGAGGATTTTATTATAAGATTAACATCCTGGTTGTCCTGGTAGACATACTCCTGGGATTTGATCTTGATTAAGGGTTGCTCCTGTTCCAATACCAAAGGTTGACTGAATAACTCCAACAAGCCCCCAAATAGAAAGGATAACAAAGAGTCCTATGATTCCGTTGATAATAATTCCAGTTGCTTTTTTCTTATCATCTCCGTCTTTTGCAATAACATATCGAACAACTCCATAAATGAAGAATGCAAGACCTGCTGCAATGAGAATAGGAATAAGGGCATTAATAAAACCTCCGATGGTTCCTAAGATAGTTCCAAAGGTTGTTTGAGCAAAAGCCAAAAAAGGTGTCAAGAAAATTGCTCCTCCAACAATAAATTTTTTCATAAAAACTCGTACTTAAAAAATTAAATAATAATCGATTATTACCTTCTTGATCAAGAACTATCACAAGAAGTTATCCTTATTTTAACATAAAAACAAAAATATCTGCAATAAATATACTATTTAACATCAAGCCAAAACCATGCTGAATCGGGCGAAGCTCCGAGACTTACCAAAATAGTTTTGACAGCGAGCCACGCAACCATCACCACAAGAATCCCTTTGACCACGGTAGTCATCGCCTTAACCGCCTTCTTGTGTTTGTCAGTGTTTCCCCCACTTGTAAGGTAGAGGAACCCTGCATAAGCAAAGACAAGAGCTGCAATAGGGATAGCGAGAATAAAGATAAATTGAATAATCCTATCAAGAAGACCAATGAGATCTGAAAAGCCACAAATCCTTCCTCCATTAGAAAGGTTATACCCGCATTCCTTAGAAACGAGCCCTCCATCACTTTCTTGTGTTGTTGTGGCGGTAGTAGGACCTTCTCCTTCGGAAGAGGTTGTGGTGGTGATCGGGTCGTTTTGCTCTTCTTCAGCCTGGGTTGTCCCATCACCACCTGGTTTCCCTTCTAACCCACCAAACGGGTTTTGTTCATTTTCTTGTACTCCTCCGAACGCAGGAGCAGAAGGAAGTTGAAAAATCCCCTGTCCTTCACCGAGATTATTAATAATTTTTGAAGAATTTAATCCATCAGAGAAATATATTTTATAAATATATCCTGGTTGAACATTGAGAATACTCTGTGGGTTGGCACAAGCAGGATATGCAACACTAAACGACAATCCTGCTGAAGCATCAAAGCTACAAAGAGTGTAATAAGAAACTTCTTCGGTGTTCTGTTCAGAGGTTTTTGATACATTGAGATAAACCGTATCGCTACTCTCCCGTGTGATATTTCCGGAGCTGTTAATAGAATACGTATAATTACCATTGCTATTTTGTTGTAACTCTACTGTTCCCCAGTGAGCCTTAACACCATTAGCTGACTCCTGTGCTTCTGACGGAGACCACTGAAAAATACCAAAGAAAACAAGGGGAAAAAGGATAAAAAAATATCTAAAAAAACGCTTATTCATACTAAAAATAGTATATCACGAAACAAGCAGCAAAAGAAAAACTTACGGCCCTAAAATGGCTCCGTAAGTTTTGATAAAAATGATTATGCTCTGAGGTTAATGGTCCTATCAAGAAGGAGGTTCAGTGCTGCTTGAGTTTGGGCGAGTGCCTGACGAGAACTCAATGCCAAAGAATTAACATTTCGAATAAGAGATGAAAAAATATTTTCAGTCTCTCGATTATCTGGGTCAAACCACCCTGTCGCAATAACTGCTGATTCATAGCGAAGAATATTAAGAGGATCTCCTGCTCTCTCCTGAAGGAGTGAAGAGAGGATATCTTTACGCGCAGGAGCTACCTGAAAATCAGTTGCAAGTCCTTTTACGATATCTCCTCCGGCAACTTTTGAAGCAACGGCAAGGGCTGCGGGAAGATTCTTGCTATGTTTGCTTACGGCAATTCCTGTCATTGCACCGAAAGTATATGCAGAAGAATTATTACATCCAGAGGTGAAAGGATCACATTTCTGGGGGAAACGCATTACTCCAAAATCAAGATTTGGGTTTTTCATACGAATATCTCCAGCCTCACTTCCAAGTCCAAAATACACGGCAAGATTCCCTGAAATAAAAGAATTTTGGGTATCAAGAAGAGCTTCGTTCCAAGAATAGTTTGTTGAACCAAAGCGTGAAAAAGAAGTATAGAAATTAACAATTTCTTCTGACTGGCCAAGAGCCGTTTCATTAAAAGTCAAAACAGATTGCTTTTTTCCTGTTGTGGTGTTTGTTCCAACAATCTGATTTCCATTTTGAATAAAAAGAGTTGCAAGAATATCTTTTGCATGAAGAATATTATCAAAAGTCCCGAGACCAACAGCTGAAATAATAACCTCCCCCGTTTCGTTATATTGTGTCACCTCTCGCGCAAACTCCTGAAACTCTGACCAGTATTGAGGTAGTCTAAGAGAAAAGGTTGGTGAATATGATGCAATCAATGGCTTATTGTAATACATAACCAAAGGATCAACAAAAAGAGGAAACGCGAGTATCCCTGTCTCTGTCAAAAAAAGACGAGCTTCCGAAATATACGAATTCTCGTAGATATCTTTTCGGAAAGAGGTATATGGAACTTCAAAAACCTTGTCACTATTCCTCAAAATAGCTTCGTGGGACATAATAAACAAATCAGGCCCTGTTCCGGAAGCAAAAGCATTAATAAGTTCTGACTCATAGGTTGCCTCTTTCTTTTCAGAATACGTTACCGTAAGATGCGTGTCTTGAATTTTATCAATATATGGTTGCATAACTGAAAAAGGGATCGTCCCCCACACAACAACCGACCCTCGAGCTTGTTGCGCTGATTTCCCCACTTTAATGAATCCAGAAAAGATAAGAAAAGCAACAATTGCAAAAAGAGCAAAAAGAGCAATAATAATATTCTTTATAGTTAAAATTTCTTTCATAAAAATTAATTTTTCTTAAAGACAAGACAATAATGATGTTCTCCTGCCGAGAGTGTTTTTATAAACTCAAACCCTACATTCTCACACATTGTCTTTGCCTCATTTTCTGGGATAACTTGAACAGAGCTTGGGCCAATAGCTCCTTGTCCTAAACCTGAGCTCCAGTCAATGAGAACAAATCTCCCCCCTGGTCTCACAATGCGGAGTGCTTCTCTGAGAAGAGCATTTTTATCTTCTGCCTGAAAAAGGGTGTTCGCCAAAAAAACCCAGTCAATAGAGTTGTCTCTAAGTCGTGTTCCTTCATGAGCTTCTATATCTCCCCAAATAGTTTTAAGGTTATAAAAGCCCTTCAACTCTGCCTCTGTCTGTATTTTCTCGAGAAGATTCTTTTGAACATCAATAGCAAAAACCCTTGAGCTATTTCCCCCTCCAAGAAGTTTTTCCGCCAATACAAAAGCATATGCTCCTGCTCCCGTACCAAGGTCTACAACATCTTGTCCAGGAAAAATATCTAACTGGCTAATAATTAATTTAGGTCCTGAATAATCATCCATAGCTCTAGTATAGCAAAATTAAAACTAAACAAAAAACAACCAAAGGTTGTTTTTTGTTACATTAAATAAGAATGAGAGATGCAACTGAATCCCCTTCTTTGAGCTTCATCACTTTCACCCCCTGAGTAGCTCTTCCAAGACTTGGGATAGACTTGAGTTCTGTTCGAATAACCTGAGATCGCTGTGATATGGCAATAAGCTCTTGTACTGATTCATGAACAATCTTCGCACCAATAATCAAACCGGTCTTTTTATTAAGATTAAAGGTTTTAATACCAGATCCACCTCTTTTCTGAATTTTATATTCATGAAGAACTGTTTTCTTACCGTATCCATTTTCAGAAAGAACAAGAAGCTCAAGTTCTTTTTCATTTATTTGACTTTTGATAACACCAAGTCCCACAACAAAGTCATCTTGAGCCAGCGTCATTCCCTTTATTCCTGTTGCGGCTCTTCCCATTGAACGAACATCTGAGGCAAGGAATCGTATGGATTTTCCTTGTGAACTCACAGCAATGACTTCATCTTTTTCTTCAACAAGAGAAACTGACAAGAGCTCATCACCGTCTTTCAGGCTCAAGGCAATCAAACCATTAGAACGAACCGCCTTGAAGGCATCAGCACGAACTCTTTTTGAAACTCCTTTTTTGGTCATAAAGAATAAACTATATGATTCGAGCTCTTTCCCTTTTGGTACAGAAAGGATTGAAGTAATCTTTTCCTCTCCTTCAAGCGGAAGAAAGTTTTTAATCGACTTTCCTTTGGTTGATCGCTTTCCTTCTGGAAGCTCATACATTTTTGTTTGATACACTTTTCCTTGGTCTGAAAAGAAAAGAATATCACTATGAGAGTTGCTGAGAATAAAGTGAGAAACAATATCCTCATCCTTGGTATCGAGATCAATAACACCAATTCCTCCTCTTTTTTGAGTTTTATATTCTTCGGGATCAGTTCTCTTGAGGTAACCATTTTCGGTAAGAACGAGAGCATATTCCTTTTGAGGAATAAGGTCTTCCTCTCTAATTGAGTTTATTGCCCCAGAAACAATCTTTGTTCGTCGCTCGTCACCATATTTTGCCTTGATATCAACGAGCTCTTCCTTGATAAGAGCAAGCATTTTTTCTTGGCTCTTGAGAAGGGCTTTGAGCTCTTTGATGTATTTAAGAATCTCCCTGAGCTCATCTTCAATTTTCTTTCTCTCGAGTCCAGCGAGCTTTTGAAGTTTCATATCGAGAATAGCATTCGCTTGGATTTCAGAAAAAGTAAACTTTTTCATAAGTTTTACCCTTGCATCTCCAGTATCTTTTGATTTTTTAATAAGGGCAATAACTTCATCAATATGGTCGAGTGCCTTATTGAGACCTTCCAAAATGTGAGCTCGCGCTTCAGCCTTTCTTAAATCAAACTCAAGCCTTCGTCGAACAACCTCCTGACGGTGTTTAATAAAGTGCTCAATAATATCTTTAAGCCCCAAAGTATATGGAATACCATCCACCAACGCCACCATGTTGTAATTAAAATTTTGCTGAAGATCGGTATTTTTATAAAGATTATTAAGAATTCGTTTTGGCTGTCCCCCTGATTTTATATCAATAACCACACGAATATCACTCGTTGATTCGTCACGAATTGATTTGATTCCTTTAATTTTTTTGTTTCGAACGAGGTCGGCGATCTTGATAATCAAATTGGCTTTGTTCACTCGGTATGGAATAGAACTAATAATAATCTGACTCTTTCCTGAAGAAGTTTCAACAACCTCAACCTCACCTCGAACCGTTACTTTTCCTCTTCCTGTAGAATACGCCTCCTTGATGTCATTAACATTATAAGCAATTCCTCCAAGCGGAAAATCTGGTCCCTTTACATGAACCAAAAGATCTTCAACCGTAGCACGAGGATTGTCAATAAGAGTTATTGTCGCATCAATAACCTCGGACAAATTGTGGGGTGGAATATTTGTCGCCATCCCAACGGCAATTCCAAGCCCTCCATTGAGGAGCAATGAAGGAATTGCTGTTGGTAAAACCGTCGGTTCTTTTCTGGTGTCGTCATAGTTTGAGACAAAATCAACAGTATCTTTTTCAATATCACGGAGCATTTCCCCGGTAAGTTTTGCCATCTTGGCCTCAGTATAACGATACGCCGCAGCCCCATCTCCATCGATAGAACCAAAGTTTCCTTGTCCCCAAACCAACGGATAACGAGTTGAAAAATCTTGAGCAAGGTTTACCATCGCTTCATACACAGAAGAATCTCCATGTGGGTGATATTTTCCCAAAACATCTCCGATAATTGTCGCAGATTTTTTGAAACGAGCTGATGCAGTAAGTCCAATATCATTCATGGCAAAAAGAATCCTTCGATGAACGGGCTTAAGTCCGTCTCGAACATCAGGAAGCGCTCGGGAAGTAATCACGCTCATTGAATAAGCAATGAATGACTCTTTCATCTCCTTGCTGATGTTGATTGGTATGATGTTTTTTCTGTGTTCTGAATTCATAATTTTTGGTAAAAATAAAATAAACTAAAGAGTTTCCTTTGTGTTTCCTTGCTGTGTTTCTTGTACTGCTTCTTCTAATATTTCTTGCGGTATTTCTCCTGAGCCGAGAGTTTCTTGCGTTTGCTGTTCTAAATCCTCAGTAAAAAAAATGTCATCTTGATAGCTCCCCTCAGAAGCCATATTCGAAATGGTATTCACAAAACCATTAATAAGCTCAAAGCTGTCTCCTGTGTTTTGTTGTTCCTCTTTCGGAAAAATACTTGTGAGAATAAACCAAAACACTAACAATAGAAGTGTTGCCCCTCCAGCACAAAAAAGAATTATTTTCTTTTTTAGTCCTTCGGGATAAGTATTCAATTTCTTGAATAAACTTTTCATAAAAATTATTGAGCTTTGAGAAGGACTACGTGATTGTTTAAGGTCTCAAGATCTTTCTTCTTGAAAACATATTTTGCTTCTTCTTTTGCATGTGATGACATTTCCTTAAGAAAAACCTCAAGGACTTTTGAATCACGGTCTTTTCCAAAGTCCATAGGAATAATAACTTTCGGTGAAAAATAGCGAATAACTTTAGATGCCTGGATAGGATCGAGAGTCCCCTTTCCTCCTATAGGGACAAAAATAACATCAACGGTTTCGATAAACTCTTTTACTTTTTGATCAATATGTTCGTCAAAAATATCTCCAAGAAAACAAAAAGAAATATCCTCCATGGTAAAAAAATAAATAGTATTGATATATGACTTACCATCGATGTTTGCTTCGCTCGGAAAACCGTCAAAGGTATATCCCTTAATCTCATAGCTCCCTGGACCGTAAATAAGAAAAGGCTCTTCCCCATTATATGTCACGGCTTCAAAGCCATTAAAGTCTTTATGATGCAGTGAACTCAACGCCAATTGTGAGCCAAATTTTGCGGGTTTTATCCCCAAAGTGTTGTCTTTTGACAATGGATTTATTGCCAAGGTAAAATCTCCGTGCTGAAGTTTAAAAAATTGCTTTCCGTAATATGTTATTATCATGGCTCTATTATAGCATAAAAAGGAGATATTTTGTATCTCTTGATTTTTTTTAGAAAAAATATATAGTTTACTTATCCTAAATAATTATTAGCGGTTTTTGCGTAACCCCTTCATATGACCTCTTTCCTTCTCTTGATGAAGAAACGCAGAAATAAATAGGAGACCGCTTTTTTGCGGTTATTTTTTTTAAAACATGTCAGATATAAAGAATCTTTTTGAAAAACTTCTTTCTCAAAAAGAAGAACAAAAAACAGAAGAAGGTGCCCTCGTTGAGGGAAAAGTTATTAGCATCCAAGGAACACAGGTTTTTGTTGAACTTGTTCCGTTTGGGACTGGAGTTATTTACGGTAAAGAGTATCTCGTAGCAAGAGACATGATCCGTGAACTCAACGCAGGAGACACCATCAAGGCAAAAATCGTAAATATCGAAAACGAAGATGGTTATGTGGAGCTTTCTCTTCGAGAGGCAAAACAAGCTCTTGCTTGGGGAGAAGCAGAAACATCACTCAAATCAGGGGAGATTCTTGAAATTGTCGTAAAAGAAGCGAACAAAGGAGGGCTCATGCTTGATTGGAATGGGATCTCTGGTTTCCTTCCAGCATCACAGCTCAATGCAGAGCACTATCCAAAAGTTGAATCTGGAGACAAAGATGCTATTGTTAATCAACTCAAAAAACTTGTTGGGCAAAAATTACAAGTAAGTATTCTTTCTGTAAATCCAAAAGAAGGGAAACTTATCTTCTCTGAACGAGGAGAACGGGCAAACGCAAAAGAAAAATCAGTTCCTTCAAAATACTCAGTCGGAGATATCCTCGAGTGCGAAGTTACCGGTATTGTTGATTTTGGAATTTTCTTAAAACTCGAAGAAGGTGTTGAGGGGCTTGTGCACATTTCAGAAATGGATTGGTCACTCGTTGAAAACCCACGAACACTTTACAAAGCAGGAGACATGGTTCGTGCAAAAATTATTGAAATAAAGGACGGAAAAATTTCATTCTCAATAAAAGCACTTAGCGAAAACCCATGGAAATCTGTTGAAGGAAAATACAAAGTAGGACAAACCGTTAATGGTGTTGTTATCAAACATAACAAACACGGAGCTCTTGTTTCTATCGAGCAAGGAGTTGCGGGATTGGTACATATTTCAGAATTTGAATCTGAAAAAGATCTCAAAACCAAACTTGGCTTGGGACAAGCGTATGATTTCACCATAACAACCTTCGAACCCAAAGAACAAAAACTTACTCTTTCTTTCAAAAAAGAAGAAAAATAAAAAGCCGTAGAGGCTTTTTATTTTGTGTTAAAAATATTCATGGTTTTTTCTAAGCCTTCTGTTCTAAGAGATTTTATAATAGCAAAAACCCTTGGGGCTAATACCGTTGATATTTCTTCTAGTGCTTTTTTGTCAAAAGGTGCAAGAACATTTGGTTTATAAAAAACCCCATTCTTTTCCACAGCAACTCCAACCCTGATTCGTATAAAATTCTTTGTCTTGGCATGCTGTATGAATGACTTTATTCCGTTATGTCCTCCGTCTCCATGCCCATAAGATATTTTGATTTTTCCAAAAGGAAGATCAATATCATCGTGCACCACCACAAGATCTTCATAATGAGAAAGCCCTTTTTTTTTCAAAAAAGGAAGCACTTTCCCTGAATTATTAACAAAAGTTGAGGGCTTAATATAAAGGTCACCTTCAAAAACTCCTAACTCACCAGGAAGAAGCTTTTCAGATTTCCACTCAAGAGCCTTCTCGGAATCAAAAATAATCCACGCAATATTGTGTTGAGTATTTTGATAAGATGCTCCTGTATTTCCAAGACCAATAATGTAATGCATATCACTATCATACAAGAAAAGCCAAATAAAAAAACAGCTTTTATAAGCTGTTTCCGCCTTGCATTGCAGAAAGGAGTTGTTGATAGAGCCCCAAGAGTTCAGTATAGATACTAATCAATGGAATGTTGTTGATAAATCCACTCTTAGGTCTACAAAAGGTAGTTACCGTATCTGAGCAGAAGCGAGTTCCGAAGATGCTTGAGTGTTTTGAAACAGAAGAATCTACTATCTCGTTGTTAAGTGAATACATGGTCATTCCTTTACCAGTACCACCATTATACCCCACCGCAACGAAGGTGTTGTTTCCGTAAGTTACTGAGCCCCAATAAATATTATTTTCTGAAGGATCAGCAAAAGGTCCTGACCAAGTGGTTCCGTCAGATGAAGTCATGATCATTCCTTTATAAGTATTATAATTATACCCCACCGCAACGAAGGTGTTGTTTCCGTAAGTTACTGAGCCCCATTCAATAATATATCCTGATGGATCAGCAAAAGGTTCTGACCACTCTATCTCCTGTGCTGATAATATTCCAGCTCCTCCAAAAAATAAGGATGAAGCTACTAATAATATTTTTACGTATTTATTCATACCTTTCTAGTATATCGTCCTGCCCCCCCCCCGATGCAAGTTTTTTTGCACAAAATAAAATAATCTGTAGATAAATAAAAAAAACAAAGCTTAGCTTCGTTTTTTTATGATTTCATCTGCAACGTTTTTTGGAACAACATCATAACGTGAGAACTCCATAGTAAACTGTCCTCGCCCTGATGTCATCGATCGTAAGTTATTAATATATCCAAACATTTCAGACAACGGAACAGTTGCTCGAACTGCTTGGACCATTCCTTTTTCATCAACTCCTTCAACGAGTCCTCTCTTTGAAGAAATATCTCCCGTAACGTCTCCGATGTGTTCTTCTGGAACAACCACCTCAACCTTCATCATAGGTTCGAGGAGAACTGGATTCGCTTGTCGAGCAGCATCTTGGAAAGCTTTTGAAGAAGCAATCTTAAAGGCAATTTCAGAGGAGTCGACTTCATGATAGGTTCCATCGTACAAATCAACAGACACATTTACCATTGGATATCCTGCAACAACACCGCGTTGCATTCCTTCTTTGAATCCTTTTTCACAAGCTGGAATATATTCACTTGGAATAACTCCTCCCTTGATATTATTAACAAATTCAAATCCATCTTCGTCTCGTTTGACATTCTTTGGAAGAGTTTCCCCTTCTGCAAGTTCGCGAAGTGGTGAGATATTAATCTTAACGTGTCCATATTGACCACGTCCTCCTGATTGTTTGATGTATTTCTCTTCTGCACTTGCATTTCCAAGGATGGTTTCTCGGTATGCAACCTGAGGAGCTCCGACGTTAGCCTCAACACCGAACTCTCTCTTCATTCTTTCTACAATAATATCAAGGTGAAGTTCTCCCATCCCTGAAATCACCGTATCAAGAGTTTCTGCATCAGTTGAAACCTTGAAGGTTGGATCTTCTGCTGCAAGACGAGAAAGAGCAATACCCATTTTTTCCTGATCGGCTTTTGTCTTTGGTTCAATCTTGAGAGAAACCACTGGTTCAGGGAAAATAATTTCATCGAGGATAACAGGTGATGCTGGGTCACACAAGGTATCAGAGGTTTTAATATCTTTAAGCCCAACCGCTGCAACAATTTCTCCAGCATACGCAGCTTTTACCTCTTCTCTCTCGTTAGCATGCATTTGAAGTAATCGCCCAACACGCTCTTTATCCCCTGTTCGTGTGTTTAGAACATAAGAACCTGCTTCCAAAACTCCAGAATAAATACGTAAGAAAGTAATCTGCCCTACGAAAGGATCCACTGCGAGTTTGAAGGCAAGAGCTGAAAAAGGTTCACTATCAGAAGCTTTTCTCTCAACTTCTTCTCCTGTTTTTGCATTCTTTCCTTTTACTGGAGGAATATCAACAGGTGATGGCATATAATCCACAACGGCGTTGAGAACAAGCTGGACTCCGATGTTTTTGAAGGAAGATCCTCCAAAAACAGGAACAAGATTATTGGCTATAACTTGTTTTCTGAGTTCACTTTTTAGTTTATCCAAAGGAATTTCTTCTCCTTCAAAATATGCATTCATGAGCTCTTCGTTGTTTTCAATAATTTTTTCAACGAAGAGAGCTCTTTTTTCTTCTGCTCGTGCCTTGAGATCTTCTGGGATATCAAACTCAATGATTTCATTCCCCATATTTCCCTCAAAGCGATACGCTTTCATAGTAAGAAGGTCAACAACCCCAGAAAGACTTGATTCAAATCCTACAGGGATTTGAGCCATAACAGCGTGTGGTGTAAGTCTATTAATAATAGACTGAAAGGCCTTGTCAAAATCAGCTCCAACCTTATCAAGTTTGTTGATAAAACACATTCGTGGAACGTGATATTTGTCTGCCTGTCGCCAAACGGTTTCAGACTGTGGTTCAACCCCAGCCTGTCCATCAAAAACAACAACCGCCCCATCAAGTACCTTAAGAGACCGCTCAACCTCTGCGGTAAAGTCCACGTGACCTGGTGTGTCAATAATATTAAAACGATGTTTTAATTGTTGGTTGGTAGGATCATAAGTAGGAGTCCAAAAACAAGTTGTTGCTGCAGAGGTAATGGTGATTCCTCGCTCTTGTTCTTGCTCCATCCAGTCCATTACAGCACTTCCATCATGGGTCTCCCCCATCTTATGAGAGCGCCCCGTATAGTAAAGAATTCTTTCGGTCGTTGTTGTTTTTCCCGCATCTACGTGGGCAACAATACCAAAGTTTCTTACTTTTTCTAAAGGATAATCTCGTTGCATATTTTTATAATAATTAAATAACTAAACTAATATTGTCGCATGGCAACCTGAGCATCGATCTTTTTGATAAGATCAAGCACTACTGATACCACAATCAAAATTCCCGTTCCTCCAATTGCAATTGAAGAGTTTCCGGTAAAGGAGAGGACAATAATAGGAAGGACGGCAATAATTCCAAGGAATATCGCTCCCGTAAAAGTAAGTCGTGATGCTACTTTTGCAATATAATCTTCGGTTGAATTCCCTGGTCGAATACCTGGAATAAAGGCTCCTGATTTATGAAGATTTTCGGACATCGCTTCTGGGTCGAAAGTAATTGCAGTATAGAAATACGTAAACCCAAATACAAGAATAAAGTACACCAATGGATACCAAATGTTGTGCTCCAATATCATGAGAACGAATCTTGAAATAGTGGAGAGAATCGTAATATCAGAACTAATAAGCCAATTCGCAATCATTTGTGGAAAAAGCAAAATAGACATAGCAAAAATAATAGGCATCACCCCGGCTTGATTGAGTTTTATTGGAACATAAGTATCAGACCCTCCATACGTGTTCATTCCTCTTACCTGTTTAGAGTAAGTAATAGGAACACGCCTTTCGGCCTCGTTAACCAAAACAACAGCAACAATCACTACCAAAATAAAGAGTACATACAAAATATAATTAAAGAGTTCTGATGGCATGTATGATTGGGTAAATTGCCACAAAACACTTGGAAGTGAAGCAACGATTCCCGCAAAGATAAGCAAAGAAACTCCGTTCCCTACCCCAAACTCTGTAATGAGCTCTCCCATCCAAGTAAGCAAGAAGGCCCCCGCAGTAACGATAATAACATTAGCAATGAAGCCTCCCAAAGAAAGCTCTGGCAAAGCTCCTTGACGAGCCAACAAAGTCAAAATTCCAAACCCCTGAACAAGAGAAATGGGGAGCATCAACCAGCGAGAATAGCTGTTGAATTTCTTTCGTCCCAATGAGCCTTCTTCATGGTACAAAGACTTAAGCTTTGAGGATACGGTCGTCATAAGCTGCATGATAATCGATGCTGTAATGTATGGACCTACTCCCAAGACAACAAGGGAAAGTTGTGACAACCCTCCTCCAGAAAAGAGATTCAAGAATCCAAAAAATTGATTATCGAGAAGGAATTGTTGAAGAACAATAGGATCAACCCCTGGAACAGGAATTGATGCCAAAAATCGAAATCCAATAAGAATAGCAAGGGTGAATAAAATTGCGTTTCGTAATGAAACATCTTTTAAAATAATTTTAAATTTTCTTGTGATAGTTTCCATAGGCACTAACTACGCTAAAATTTTTCCCCCTGCTTTAATAATTTTTTCTTCTGCAGATTTTGAAACAAGACATCCTTCAACGGTTACTTTTTTATTAAGATCTCCATTTCCTAAAATCTTTACATCAGCATTTTTGAATACATACTGAGAAATAAACCCTTCTTCAAGAAGATGAAGCGGAGAAACAACAGCACCATCTTTAAAGTTTTTTTCAATAAAAGAAACGTTGATAGCAATGTTATTACTCTTGATAGATTTCAAAGAGTTTTTCCCTCGTCCTCGAAGTTTAGGAATTTTCTTGATCTGGTCACGTATTTCTGGACGCATTCCGTGGCTTCCGTGTTGCTTTTGTCCCTTGTGTCCTCTTCCTGAGGTTTTTCCTCTTATTCCTCCGCGTCCAACTCGTCTACTTTTTTTATTAGGAGATTCTCTCCTGATTTCGTGAATTTGCATAAGCTATGATTGTGGAGAAAAGCTTTTTCGCTCTCTTCCCCCTCGATTATCTCTATTACCTTGGGTAAAAAATCGACCTTTTTCCTCGTTTGTTTGTCTTACGACAGGCTCAAACGGAATTGCAAAAGTTTGTAGAGCTAGAATTGTTGCTTTTGCATTATTAAGTTTATTTTTTGAGCGAGAGTGGAATTTTGCAGTCGTATCAGTAATTCCAGCTAATTGGAAAACGGTTCGTGCTGTTGATCCAGCAATAAGCCCTCGCCCACGGTTTGGCATAATATCAACGTATGAAGAAGTAACTTTCCCTGAGACCGCGTGCTCCAAAGAATTTGCTTTAGTCAAACGAACCTTAATAAGATTCTTTTTTGCTTGAGCAAAAGCTTTTTGAATTGCCAAGGAAGTATCAGTTGCTTTTCCTGACCCGAGTCCGATGCGCCCTTTCTTGTCTCCAATAACCATATCAACACGGAAAGAAAGACGTCTTCCCCCCTTTACCACTCGAGTAACTCGACTGATGTTAATAATTTTCTGTTCAAATTCAGGAGCTGGTCGCTCTGATTTAAAACGAGAATTTTTTCGGAAAGGAGGTTTTTTCCCCATTGCCCGACGAGCTCCCCCTCTTCCTCTTTGAGAAGAAGTATCAGCTCCTGTTGTTCCACCTGGTGCAGGTGTTTTTTGTTCTACATTATTCTCTGACATATATAAAATAATTACTAATTAAAAAATAAGCCCTTCTTTACGTGCCGCTTCAGCAAGCGCCTTAACTCTTCCTGTGTAGAGGTATCCACCTCGATCAAAAACGACCTTGGTAAGTCCTTGTGCAAGAGCAAGTTTTGCAAGATTTTTTCCTACAAGCTCTGCTCTTTCGATTTTGGTTCCAGAAGTCTCTTTTTGATCGCTCGACTGAACCAATGTTTTTGAAGTTTCATCATTAATAATCTGTGCGTAGATAAAATGATTTGACCGAAAAACACTCAATCGTGGTCTTTCTGCTGTTCCTGAAATCTTTGATCGAACACGTACGTGACGACGTTTTCTTTTTGAAATTTTGTATTCTGAAGTATTCATAAAAACTAAGATAAAAGAAGAAACTAAGCAGATTTCTTTCCTTGCTTACGACGAATAATTTCTCCTTCGTAACGAATTCCTTTCCCTTTGTAAGGTTCAGGTTTTTTCTTCGCCCGAATTTGAGCAGCAAACTGCATTACTCTTTCCTTATCAATTCCAGAAACAGTAATAACGTTCTTTTCTGCGGTGACGGTAATCCCCTCTGGAATTTCCATAATGACAGGATGAGAAAATCCCAAAAGCATTTCAAGATTTTTCCCCTTAACTTCTGATCGGAATCCTACCCCTTCAACAATAAGTTTCTTCTCAAATCCTTCGGTTACTCCTTTGAGCAAATTGATAACATGAGAAGCATAGGTTCCAACAAGAGCTCGTGAGAAGACGGTATCAACTGCCTTGTCAACTTTTATTGAATCTTCCTGTATTTCTATTGAGATACTGGTATCGTTAAAATTTCGTGACAATTCTCCTTTGGGACCTTTTACCTTGAGGATAAGTCCATCTTTATTCACTTCTACTCCTTGTGGAATAGCGATTGGTTGTTTTGAAAGTCGTGACATAAAATTACGTTTAAGGTTATTAATACAACTCAAAAAGTATTTCACCCCCAACACCTTCCTTTCGTGCCTGCTCTCCGGTCAAAATTCCTTTTGGCGTAGAGAGGAAGACTTTTCCAAATCCTTGTCGAACAGGTTTTATGTGTTTTTTGTGGATATAGAGTCGTCGTGAAGGTTTTGAGATTCTTTTAATTTGAGTTATTTTTGGATCTTTTCCTTTGTAGAGAAGATCTATTTCAATCATAGGTGCTTTATCGAGCTTCTTTTGTGAATAAGACTTAATAAATCCTTCTTGAAAAAGAGCACGTGCAATGTTCATTTTGTATCCTGAATAAGGAACAAGGATAGAAGCTTTTCCAGCTCGTCCTCCGTTCTTTATAGACACAAGCATATTTCCAATAGTATCCATACTTTTCTTTTTAAATAATAATTATTAAAAACGATGAAAATAAATTACCAAGAAGATTTTCTTACTCCTGGAATTTTTCCTTCATTCGCAAGCTCGCGGAAGCAGATTCGGCAGAGACCAAAATCTCTCATGAACCCATGCTTTCTTCCACACTTAAAACAACGATTAACTTCTCTCGTTGAAAACTTTGGTTTCTTTTGTGCTCGTGCAATAACTGATTGTTTTGCCATAGATAATAATAAAGTACTAGCGAAAGACACAGAATATCTGTGTGTATTAAAACGAATAAATCTTAGCAATATCGCATACAAATACATCATTACTCTTCACGAAGGTGAAGAAAAATAATGTAAGTCTACGGATTGACAAAGATAGGGATATCCTACCAGAAAAAGGCGATTTAGCAAGGTTTCTTTTGGCAAAGAGCAAAAAAGTATATAATAGCAAAATATGAATATTTACTTATACCAGTACCTTGTTTCTTGGGGAGTTCTTCTTTTACAAATCGCTCTTCTTGTTCTTGGCTTTTTGTACCTTATCAAGAAAAACACCTGGATAGCACAACACCTCAGAAAGCACGGGATGGGATATGCCTTTGGGATTACTTTTATTTGTCTTTTAGGGAGTCTTGGTTTCTCTCAGATATTTCATTATGAACCGTGTCTTTTATGTTGGTATCAAAGAATCTTCCATTTTCCTCAAGTCGTATTATTTGGACTTGCGTTTTTTTATAAGGACAGTCGTGTCTGGCTCTATTCGCTTTGGTTATCCTTTATAGGATTGCTCATTGCTATTTACCACATCCTTGTCCAATACAGCCCTATCGTTGCAAAAACAAGTATCTGTAATACCGCTTCGGTACACTGTGAAGACATCTTAACTCAATCTTTCGGGTATATCACGGTACCAGTAATGTCAGCAACTATTTTTGTTGTTCTCATTGTTCTTGCGGTTATTAATCTCAAAAAATAAAAAACTCTCACAACTGTGAGGGTTTTTTATTCTTGATTATCAAGTTCATCTTGATGAGCACGGAGTTTTTCGTAAATTCTCCCAAAATCTCCTGCCATAATTCCTGGGATATTTGACCACGATTCTTTGATGCGGTGGTCAGTGATACGATCCTGAGGAAAATTATAGGTACGAATTTTTTCGCTTCGATCCCCTGTTCCAATTTGTTTTTTTCTTTTATCAGCATACTGAGCCTGCTCTTCTTCATCTTTCATTTGCTGAAGTTTTGATTTTAAAATAGCAAGAGCATTTTCTTTGTTTTTTAATTGAGTACGTTCAGCAGTTGATCGCACATCAATTCCTGTAGGCTTGTGAATGACTCTCACTGCTGTTTCTACCTTGTTCACATTCTGCCCTCCAGCTCCTCCAGAACGAGAGGTTTCAAATTCAAGATCAGCATCATTAAGTTCTATCGTTGTACGTTTAAAAAGTGGCATAATAGCAACCGAAATAGTCGAGGTATGGACACGTCCTTGTTTTTCTGTTTCTGGAATACGTTGTACTCGATGAACTCCCGTTTCCCATTGAAAATGTTCGTACACCCCTTCTCCTTTTATCTCAAAAGAGGCTTCTTTATATCCCCCGATATCATTTGAGGAAATATCAACAATTGTCCACGACCAGGGTTTGGTTTCAACATAGTGTTGGTACATCTCGGCCATTTCATGAGCAAAGAGTGACGCCTCATCCCCTCCTGCCCCAGCACGAATCTCAAGAATAATTTCTCGTGGTGATTCTTTGTCGGCAGCTTCTTCTTTTTTGATAATCTCTTCGGATTGTTCGATATAGGTATTAATCTGAAGAATAAGATTATCCATTTCTTCTTCTGCCATGAGAGAAAGTTCTGGGTCTTCGAGCATTTCTCGTGTCTCGTCGAGTTTTTTGAGAAGTGTTTTTATTTGCCCTGCAAAAAAGTGCGTACTCTGATGTTCTTCAAATTTTTCAATATCATGATCAAGAATAGATTTCATAATCAGCACTATAACACAGCCCCAAAGAAAAATAAAACATACTCAAGGTATGTTTTATTTTTTACTTCCAGCTTTTTCAGCTCGTTTTCGGAATTTTTCAGCTCTTCCTGCGCTATCAAGTCTTTTTTCAGTTCCGGTGTAGAAAGGATGAGACGCTGAAGAAACTTCTATTTTTACCAAAGGGTATTCCTTCCCATCTGTCCATTTTGCAACTTCTGAAGAAGCAATGGTTGATGAAATAAGAAACTGTTCCCCACTTGCGTTATCATGGAAAATAACTTTTCGGTATTCTTGTGGATGTATGTCTTTCTTCATAATACCCCAAATACTAGCATATCAATAAAAATATACAAGATTAGTTTTTCTTCTCAAGGATATCAATTTGAGCTTGGTTATTGGCTGTTCTCGTCATTACTGAACTAGAGTACCCATCACACTGTCCAAAATACTTACAAGCAGCGGTAGCATAGCTTGCACGATTTACTTCTGTAACAGGAGTCCCCGATGCACCAAGATCTCTGGCATAAATTGCTGCTGCCATCACAGCATGTTTTGGATCCCAAGGACTTGCAACCGCAACTCCAAGATTACTTCGAACACGCGCTTCTACCAATACCCAGGTACTT